>NZ_JBGTCA010000164.1:0-17956 GCF_041749095.1 Aquiflexum sp.
AAGAAAAAATACTGGAAGACCAAAAAGCAGGACAATAGCAGTTACAAAAGTCTTCCTGAACCTTGCCACAAAACCAATACTTCTCCTGTAAACCCCAAAAGCCTTAACCCTCTTTCTAAGCTGCTTCATGGTCAGTACCCTGCCTTTTTTGGCTTTATGTCCAAATAGAATCTCATACATGGCCGGAGTGAAAAGCAAAGCCACCAAAAGTGAAACCGCAAGCATCACCGCAACCACCACTGAAAATTCGGTCAGGTTTTTCCTGTCTTCTTCAGGTAAAAAGAAAACAATCATCAATGCTGCAATGGTGGTGAGCGATGCCGCCAACAAGGCCACAAAAACCTTTCTGTTCTTATGCTTGTGCAGATGGTCAATCATGATAATGGCATTGTCGACAATCAGCCCAAATGAAATCGTTAATCCGGCAAGCGAATACAAGTGGATATCCACCTTTATCAGGTAAAGAATAATCCCAGTAATACTCAGGTTGATCACAATTCCCAAAAACAAAATGCTGAGATAGCGTAGGTTTCTGTTGATCAGGAATATGAAAATGATCAAAATCAAAACGGAAAGCCCTGAGCGCTTATAAATCTTGTTCAGTTCCTTTTCCAAAAATTCTGTATCATCATTTTCCATCCTGACCTCAAATCCCGCCGGCAGCAAAGGTTTTGTGGCTTCAATGGCGGCTTTGATGTTTTTGGCCAAAAGGACTTTGTTGACCCCGTCCCGGTTGATGATGGATAAGGTGACGGAATTGTTGCCGTTGATACGGTAATAGGAAGAAGGTTCTGCCTCTTCCAAGGTCAACCTTGCCAGATCTTTCAGGAAAATCTCCTTCCCTTCCCGGTTGGTGACCAACAGGTTTTCAAGTTGGCTGAGGCTGTTGAGCGAGCGGTCAACCTGGATAAAAAGGGTTTCTCCCCGGTTGTTGACCAAAGAACCGGGATAAGTCCTGCCAAAGGCATTTCTGATGACGGCTTCCACATCGGACTTGGACAGCCTGAAAGCCTGTAGCCTTTTGATATCATAGGTGACGTACAATTGCAGGTCATTTGCTCCCCTAATGGTGATTTCTTCTATTTCCTCAAAGCGGTTCAATGAGGTCTTCAGCACATCCTCAGCTATTTTCTTTATTTCAAAAGAAGCAAAAGGTCCATTGACAGAATAGGTCAGAATCGGGGTTTTCAGGTCATTTCTTCTATCTTCCGATTGGGTAACCAAGGGGTAGGATACCTTCCTGTCCATAGAGGGATAAACCTGCCGGATGATGGATGCCACCTCAAATTTTTTGAACTCCATATCCGTCTCCTTGTCAAATCGAAGGGTAATCGAACCCCTGTCATAATTCGACAATGAATTGATTTTCTTCAGATCCGCCAATTGTGACAGGGCACCTTCCAAAGGAGAAGTGGCTAGTTTTTCCACCAATTCAGGACTTGACTGCGGCACCGCATAACTCACCGTCAACACAGGTTCCCGCTCCCTAGGATTCAGATCCACAGAAAGCCTCGGCACCAACGCAAACCCGATGATGCTAAGAACGATGAACGATATGATGATGCGGAAGGGAGTCAATTTTTAGATTTGAGATGTGAGACGTGAGATGTGAGATGTGAGACTTTAGACTTTAGAAACAAGAGACAAGACTTCTCTTTGGATTTAAGGCTTTCTTGTTCAAATTCACAGCATTTTTTGTTATTATATTTTTTAACACTTTTTTCATTTGGTTTAGCGAGGTTTTCGATTGATTTTATGATTATACCGGTACGATTGAATCAATTTAACATCGAAGAGAAACGAAAGACTTCACCTTGTCATCTCGATCCCGATAGCTATCGTGGAGAGAGATCTAATAAGCTAAGATTGGAAAACAGACTTCCTCTGTGCACCAATTTTGAAGGATGGTTTTTGAATCGATTGATTTAATTTTTATGTTCAACGTGCTTCAATTTACTTCTACTTGTCACCTCGAAGGCAGGAAAGGTCTAATAACCTGAGGTGGAGAAACAGACTTCTCCTGCCGTCGAAGTGACAAGGATAGGCCTTCTTTTATCTTGACCATTTTTCTTATTTCTGACTACCACTCATTCTCCTTCAACTTCCCTTCCTACCTCTTTCCCCAATCTTGGTTCTTGTTTCTTGACTCTTGGTTCTCAAATCTCACATCTCACGTCTTTTGTCTCAAATCTCGCTTCTAATATCTAACCTCTCGTCTCTCGCTTCTCGCATCTAATCTCTCGCCTCTCCCCACAAACCAATAAGCCAAAGGCACAAAATACAACGCCGTAAACGTACCAATCGTCAAACCTCCGATCACTGAAAAGACCAAAGGTCGCTGCAAATCGGCTCCGAGACCTGAACTGAAGACGACCGGTAGCAGGGCTAAGATGGTAGTGACGGAGGTCATCAGGATGGGCTTCAGCCTGATTTCTCCGGCTTCATAGAGGGCTCTTTCCAAGGCTTCCCCACTTCCTATTGATTGACTGTATTTTATTCTTAACCTGTTGATGGTATCGATTTTCAGAATGGCATCATTGACCATGATGCCCAACATGACCACAAGACCGATGGCTGACATGACATTGAGGGAGGTTCCTGTAAGCAATAGCACGATAAATGCTCCTGCTATTCCCAATGGAAGGGTGAAAATCACGATCAGGGGCTGAACAAAACTCTCAAATTGCGCTGACAGGATAAAATAGAGTAACAATACCGCCACCAATAATATCCCTATCAATTCCTGAATGGTCTCTTTGTCCTTGAAATATTGCCCAAAGAAAGATACTCCCAAGTTTCGGTCAGCTGCCCATCTAGAAACCACGGAATTGGACGAACTTGGATTATCCGATTCCAACAGCACGGATTGGTAGATCCCCCCTTTGTCAGCTGTGACAAATTTATAGTGGTTTTCGTAATCAAAACGGATAAAATTGCTCAGCGCATATTCATTGCCGTCTTTTCCTGCCAGATAATTGCTTCTCAAAATCTCTTCAAAATTGGCCCTGTTTGATTTGAGCCTGATGGGGGTAATCTCCCCGAACCGCTTGATATCCGTGATGGAATACATCCCAAAAAGTCTCTTGACCTGTTCCTGAAGATCGGTGGCACTGATGCCATAAAGAGCAAGTTTGCTCCCATCCAACCGGAATATAACGGAAGCTTCCTTTTGCAGACCCGGTCCTCTGGAAAATTCTTCCACTGGAAATTCTTCCAACCAGACATCCATCCTGCCTTCCTCAATAGGCTTTTTGGTTCCCAGATCCTTCCACCTGACTTCATAATAAGGTATGTTGGAAGCAAAGAGTTGGTCAAAGGCATTGGGGGCATCGGTGACTTCAATCTGTGCATTGGTGAAATTATTGATGACCAAAGACCTGAGTTTTTGCATTTGAGCGGTCTTCTCTTCCTGGGTATCGAAAAGAAAATACAGACTCGCCTCCTGCAAAGAACTCTCCCCGTCAAAAAGCAGAAACTGTCTTACCCCTAAATCACTTTCGGATTTAAGATATGCTCCTTCCAGGGAATTCAACAAGGACATGACCCTATCTTTATTTTGCTCCACTCCTATGGGTTCGTTCCAGTCAATAGACACCACTGCATCAAACTTCTCAATCGGAGGAAGTCCACTTGTATCCAACAAATAAGCCAGTCCAAGACCAATAGGAATCAACAATAGGAATATCCCAAAACTGAGTTTCCTGTGACTGAATATCTTTTTATACAATGATTTATATCCTCGTAGAATCCCAAGAAAAACCCTGCTGTCTTCATCGGTGACAGCTTTTTCTGCTTTTCTCCTAAAGAAAAACTGGTAGAGCATGGGGAGAAAAATAAATGCCACCATCAGTGAAACGCCCAATATCGCAGCAACTGAAACCGCCTGATCAAAAAACAACGCTCCGGAAATCCCACTGAGAAACACCAAGGGGATAAATACCGCCAATGTGGTCAACACAGAGCTGATCAAAGCTGACATGACTTCATTCACTCCTTCCACACAGGCCTCAAAAAGTGGCAGACCATCTTTTCTTTTTCTGGTGATATTATCCAATACAATGATGGAATTGTCAATCAACATTCCCAGACCCAAAGCAAGCCCTGACAGGGAAATGACATTGATGGAAATATCAAAAAAGTAAAAAACCAAAAAGCTGATCAATAAAGAAGTCGGCAAGGATATTCCGATAATCACGGGAGTACGGTAATTGCCCATAAAGACAAATAGCACCCCAAAAGCAAACAATCCGCCAAACAACAAACTCGTCTGCAAGTTGCTTATACCTGCATTGAGCAGTACCGATTGGTCCTGGGTAAGTTCAAAATCCACCTGTGGATAATCTTCCCTGAAAATGTCAATCGCTTCATAAAGCTTGGGAAGCAACTCGTTCATTTTGGCTGAGGCTTGTTTGTGGACAGTGATGACGAGGCCTTCCGTTTCACCAAAAAGATGGTAACCCAACACATCATTGATCTCATATTGGACATCAGCAACCCTTCCCAGATCGATGGTCACACCCTCTTCGGAGGTAACCGGCAATTTCATAATGTCTGAAGGAGAATCGACCCGGGTGGCCAGTCTGAGGTAATACCGGAACTGACCATCCTCCACACTGATTCCCGGAAGCTCCTCATTGCCAAATTTGATGGCATTGATGACATTTTCCTCAGACATACCAAAAGCCCTGAGTGCTGATTTGTTGGGACTAACGGTAATGATCCTGTCTTTTTTGCCATTGATATCGACCAGTGAGACACCTTCCAATTGCTCCAGCCTTTTTTTGAGCACATTCTCAGTCAGGAGACTGATTTCGGTAAAATCAAAACCAGGTTTTGGTACGACCTGCACCCGTACGACGGGGATATCATTGGTATTGATGCGGATGACCTGTGGACGGCTGAGATCGGAGGGCAAGGAATTGGTCATCCGGTCAATCTTTTCATTGACATCGATATAGGCCAGTTCCATTTTGGTGCCAAAATCAAAAGTCAGGCGGATGGTCCCCACTTCAGACCCTGACTTGCTTTCCATGTCCTCCAGTCCGTTCAGGGTCATCAGACCTTCCCTGATGGGAGAAAGAACATTTTGTTCTATGGCTTCCGGTGAAGCATTGGGATAACTGACCTTGACCACTATCTGTGGGACATCTATGGGGGGCAGCAGGGAAATGGGCAATGTTCTGAACACAATGACAGAAAAAACCATCAGTGCCAAAAAAGTCATTAAAACAGCTATGGGTCTTGCCAATAAAAACCTTACCATCCCACTTAGTCTTTTAAGATTTGTACAGGTGCCTGATGGGCCAATTGCAGGTTATTGGAGGTGATTACTGTCATGCCCGGTTCTATACCGCTCAGGATTTCCACTTCCTTCCCGTTGTCCTTTCCTACCTCTACATAATTCCATTTGGATTCGTCTTTTTCAATCGTAAAGACCACAGGCCTTTGAGAGCGGTACACCAATGCTTCTTTTGGCACGACAATACTATTGTTCTGAGGGGCCCGGATAATAGCCCGGGCGTTCATTCCTGGCAACAATCCTTTGGACTGTGCGATCAGGATCCCTACCTGAACAAGTCCATTTTCATCTACTTTGGGATTGATGCTTTTGACTGTTCCGGTGATGCCTTCCGCAGCTCCTCCAACGGGGAAGATCTCCGCTTTTTGTCCCAAAGAAATCAGGTTGATGTCCGATTCCAGGACTTTGACTTTGAGTTCCAGTTGGTTGGTGTTGATGATTTCAAAAAGCTCGTCTCCTGCATTGACCATGCTGCCCCTTTTGGTTTTCAAGTCGGCTATACGGCCGGAGGTGGGAGCTTTGATGATGGTTTTTTCCAGGTCAAGTTCTGCTTCTTTCAGATCAATCTCAGCTGCATATTGACCGCTTTTGACCATGAGGTATTGTTCTATTTCCAGCTTGCGCAGGTCAGTGGTGTCATTGAGAATGGTCGGAAAATTAAATGCCTCGGACTGATAGGTCACTGCGGCACTTTTTACGGCAATCCTTGCTTTTTCCAGTTTGATCTGACTTTCGGTCTGATCCATCCGGGCAAGGAATTTTCCTTTTTCCACATAATCCCCTTCTTTGACTGAGAGTTCATCCAAGTAGCCGGATCTCTCTGCCACCACCATAATCTGATCCACGGCCTCAATCTTTCCCGATGCATTGATCAGGTAATCAAAGGTCTTTCGATCTGCCATTGCGGTACGGACGGGTGTGGCCGCCACCTCACCCCTGAAAGATTCGAGTGGCTGGTCCTGACTGGCTGATTTTTCTTCCTTGCAGGACATGTAAATCGGAAGGAGAAAAATAAAAATTACCAATAGCCTGATATGTTGCATAAGGTTGTAAGGTATAATGTATTTTCAAAAAAACTAAATAATTAATAAAAGTCAAAAATAAATTTGTTAAAAGATTTGAAGGAAATCTATTGAATACCTAAAATTCACTATTCAACTTCTTTATTACCCTCCAATAGAATTTCATACTATGGATTGACTCACCTGAAATAATAACTGATGCACAGACAAAATCTGTGCATCAGCTAAATAATGAATCACAATTTATTAAATAAGGAACTAATCCTAAACTAGTATTTTGTACTATTGGTGATTCCCTTCATCACAGCTATGAGGATTGCAGCCAGCTCCCCAACCTGTACAATCAGTATAATAACGTTGACCCCCAAAGCACAATCTTGCTTCGGGCATTTTTAGAAAATTACTCGCATTTGCATGATTGGTTGTTTCAAAACTAAAAAAACCTGTAACTAATAATAAAATTAGAGTTGCTGTAATCAAAATAAACCTCTTCATAAAATTTGATTTAGATGTTAGTTGTAAATTTATTTTTCAGAAATAAGATTAAAATGCATTGTTAAAATAATGATGTATAAATGAATTTTAGAATTAATTCAAACTCATTTTCACTAGTACAGGTGTATCCATATCCGGTTTTGATTTTTGAATTTGAGCAATGGCATTTTTGTGTTTCTCCAGAATTGGTTCTTCTGACAACTCCATTAGATGGAACATGGATATAATAAAGTAAATGGAATCCCCCTCAAAAGCCATGGGCCCAGACATCAATCCAGATAATTTACACTCTTTTGTTAAAAAGGTCTGTTTGGTTTCTTTATCAAATACCCCAATTCTAAAATCAACAACTTTCTGGGAAGAAGGACGTTTTCTTTGATTCCACCCAAAAAAAAGATGGCCCTCCGATTCTTCAAAAAAACGTGTCGGAAAGGATATTTTCCCCGACGCGACTTCCTGAAAGTATTCATTTAATTGGTGCTTTTTTTCCCGGGGCCACATGGGATCCCTACTTTCGAATTGGTACTTTGGATATGCTTCATCACCTTTGATCTCAAAAATCACACTGTTGGCAGGCTCTTGATACAAAAATCCTCCAGAATGACTCCTAGTGATATGGCCTGAGATATTTTTCAGGCCAATCGGAAAAACCCCTTGTGGGAATGGAAACATTGTTTGTATTCTTTTGCCGGAATTATCGATCAACTCAAAATTTGAATAATCTTCATTGAAATAGGTGATTGACATCCCTATATTCCGATCCTGATTGATTGACAACATATCCGATTGGTTTTTCAATCTGATTTTCCTTTTGAAATTTCCGTCCAAATCAAAGAAGGAAATTGACCTCTCCTCTATGCTCAGCAAAATCAATTCTTTCTCTTTCCTGTCAAGCGTAAAATCTGCTATGTCAGGAGATTCCTCAGGGCCATTTCCAAACTCCCCGATTTTTGCCATTGGCTTCCCGTCCCCAGAAAACCTCAACAGAGTTCCAAAAACCTTATCTAATAAAAAGAAATTATCCTCAAAAACTTGAAGCCGGTATATATCAACAAGAAAATTTTCTTTGTCAATTTCCAGTGGAACAATCTGATTGATTTCAAAAAGATTTTCCACGTTTATTTCTTTTTCAACAAATATTGTAAACTCGGGATCCTGATCGAAACCTTCAATCGCCTTGTTATCTACTTGTTTGGAATTGCAGCTATAAGACAACATCATGAGACCCAAACATATTTTCCTTAAGGAAAAAGACGCATTAATATCAAACACTCCTTCTTTGATTTTTAACGTGAAAATTTAAAATAATAAGAAGAATATTATAAAGATTATAATTTTTCAATTAATTATTATTTTACATTGTACAGTTATGCATCCCATTCCAGCTGCACTACAATCAGTCGCATACATTAATGATTGTGGACAATATCTTGGTTCAGGCATTTGCCAATTACTAGTTTGGGCATTGACTCCATTGTCTAAATTGGAAAGTGAAAGCATAGTTGTTACGAAAAAACAAATCATTGCAAAAATTTTAAGGATATTTTTCATAGGTTTTTTAAGTTAAATTTACTTACGACTTTTGATAAGAGTGAATTTCTAATTATTAGGCTAATATAACCCCCCCCCCCCATTATTAAAAAGCAAGTTTTCACTAAAGATTTTTTACATTTTCTTACAACTGAAAATAAAAACATGTGGCATGACTAAAAAATTGATACTTACTTTAGATGAGTCCACAATTAAAAAGGTTAAAATATATGCACAGAAAACTCACAGGAGTTTATCAAGCATTGTTGAGAACTACCTTAATACATTGGTATTAGATGAGAATGATATTAAAAAAGAAGAAATTATCTTAAGAAATTCAGACAAAATCCAACTCCCGGAAAATTTTTATGATAATAAAGAACTCAGGGAATATTTAGAAAAAAAGCATTTTTAATGGGAAAAATCACTTCAAAGCAATCAAACCCTTCTCCAAATTGATATCCAAAAACAATTCATAAAAGTCAGGTCTTTCAATCACTATCGGATTTTCATAGACCCTCAATCTGATATCCTCGGGTTTTTCATCCTGATAATGCTCCATTAAAGAAGCTACCGAATCCTCATCGGGAACTTCCAATTTTACCTTGACGATACCATCCTGAACCATTTTCAGTTCCTCGGCGGCACCTTTGGACAAATCTATTATTCTTCTTGATGTTTGTGGGAGTCTGTCATTGATTCTGACCCAAACTTCTCTGCCGTTTTTCAGGTTGGTCACTTTCAGCATGGTCCCGAATGGGAGATTTTTATGGGCAGCAGTCATTTCGGTCATATCAAAAATCTCTCCGTTGGCTGTTTTACGGAGATGGAATTTTGTTCCATAATAACTGGCAACGCCCTCCTGGATTTTTAAGGACTCCACTGAAGATGGTCTTTCATCTCCGGCCGAAACCATTAATGGACTGATGATCAAGAAGAAAAGTAATGTAAAGTATTTCATATTCATTTTCGCCTTTTTGCAAATAATGTGCCAATTGTTGTTTTTAGCACTTTGCGCATTTGGAACGCAATGACTAAGCTTTTAACTTTAATCAAAATTAAAAACCTGTGCATGTCATCAAAAACAAGTACAGGTCTTTTACAAAGCTAACCTCCTACACGGAAAAAACAAATATGGTCAAAATCCTCCACACCGCAGACTGGCATTTGGGAAAAAGATTACAGGAATATTCCAGGCTCGAAGAACAAAAGGAAGTACTCAAAGAAATCATTCAGATCGCAGAATCTGAACAAGTGGATTTGGTCCTGCTGGCAGGAGATATTTTTGACAGCTTCAATCCCAGTCACGAAGCAGTGGAACTGCTCTACAAAACCCTCAAAAGGCTTTCCAACAATTGTCAAAGACCCATCATCGCCATTTCCGGCAATCATGACAGCACACAGTTTGTAGAAGCCCCTGATCCATTGGCCCGGGAAATGGGCATCTTTTTTTACAGCCGATATGATACCGTGATCCCAACAGGGAAATTTGAAAACGGGATAGAAATCTTACAATCCGAATCCGGATTTGTGGAAATGAAACTACCGAAACATGAATCTCCCATCAGAATCATCCTGGCTCCCTACGCCAATGAAGTGCTACTTAGAACCTACTTGGGAGAAGTGGACCGGGAACAGGAATTCAGGGATCTGTTGGCCGGAAAATGGGAAACTTTGGCAGACAAGTATTGCGATGAAGAAGGGATCAACTTATTTATAGGCCATTTCTTTTTTGTCAAAGAAGGGCAAACACCGGAAGCTGAACCCGAATCCGAGCGTCCTATTCTCCATGTTGGCGGCACGCAGGCACTCTACACCCATCATATCCCCAAACGGATCCAATATGCCGCTTTGGGTCATTTGCACCGGTACCATGCTGTTGGCAAGGAACCATTTCCGATTGTATATTCCTCCTCTCCCCTGGCCTATTCCTTCAGCGAAGCCGATCAGCAAAAGCAGGTGGTCATCATAGAGGCCAAACCCGGAGAAAAGGTAAATCACCGTGCTGTCGGTCTGGAAAAGGGAAGGCCGCTATGTAGAAAGACTTTTGACAACCTCCCCGACTCGCTTCAATGGTTGGAGGAAAGCCCATACTGTTTTGTCGAAATCACTTTTATCACGGAACATTCCATAGATGCTGCCACCAGAAAAGCCATCATGAAAGCCCATGACGGCATTGTCAACCTGATTCCACAGATCAAAAATCCGCAAGGTCAGGAAAGCTTGAGCCTGAAAGCTGAAGACCTTGAAAAAGATATGGTCAGTCTTTTCAGGATGTATTTCAAAAGTGAACGCGGGCAGGAACCCAATGACGAATTGCTCGGCATTTTTAAAGAAGTTATCAGCCAGGGAGAAAAGCCTGATGGGTAAAGACCTGCCAGGTTTTTAAAACCTGGCAGGTCTGGTCTTATCAAGCCCCAAACTTTTAAATAGAAAAACAATGATTCCAATCAGATTAGAAATTCAAGGATTATATTCATACAAAGAAAAACAGGTCATAGAATTTGACCAGTTGACCGCAGCGGGGCTGTTCGGGATATTTGGGGCAGTGGGCAGTGGAAAGTCTTCTATCCTGGAAGCCATTTTATTGGCCCTGTATGGCAGCACTGAAAGGCTTTCGGACCGTGGAGAAAAAAACAGCATGGTCAACCTCCAAAGCGAAGCACTCTTGATCACATTCGAATTCCGGGCCGGAAAAAACAATGTCAATACCTATTTAGCCCGATATGCTGCCAAAAGGAATCCCAAAAACTTTGAGGATGTCAAACCTGCCGAGCACACTTTTTACCTAAAAACAGGGGATCACTTGGAGCCATTGACACAAAGGGCGGAAGACCTTGTGGGCATGAAAAAGGAACATTTCAAACAGACCGTCATCATCCCACAGGGCAAATTCAGGGAGTTTATCGACCTGACTCCCGGCCCAAGGGCAGAGATGATGAAGGAACTGTTCGGTTTGGAGCGGTTTGATTTGGCTTTCAAGACTGGGACTTTGCTCAGAAACCTCAAGGATGAAAAGATACGCTTAGAAACACAATTGGGAGCTTTGGAAGAAATAACTCCTGAATTATTGGCTGAAAAAACAGACTTGATCAGGGAAATTGCCCTCCAAGCGGAAAAAGGTGATAGAATTTTCAGGCAAACTGAACAGACATTCAAAAAGCAGGAGGAAGTCCAAAGCAAGCATTTACAATTACAGGGTTTTTTGAAAGAATGGGAGATATTGAATAACAAAAGGCCTGAAATAGAAAACAAGAAAGCCATTTGGAAAGACTTCCTAAAAGCAAAAACTTATCTAAAGCCGGTTTGGGAACAGATCACTGAGAAAAATGCTGAATTGGAGAAATACCGTGTCAGTGTCACAGACTGCAAGCGGTTCAAAGACAATTATGAACAAGAAATTGAACAGCTAGTAAAGGAAGAGCTTGATCTGAAAGAAAAAGCAGAAAAAAAATCAGAAAGGGAAACCAAGATCCGTGACCTGAAAAAGGTAATTGAAATCAAGAATCTAAACGCAGAATTTGAGGCAGCCAAAACAATAACAGCAACCTTAAAACCTGATCTGGAATCGAAAAAGGAGGCATTGTCAGCAATTAAAGAGCAGATAAAAAGGCTGGAAGATGAATCTGAAAGCATCATTACTCCTGACAGCAATACCCTGTCCGAACTGAAAGGATTAGCCAAGGATTGGGATAATTGGGAAAGCCAAATCAAAGAAAGACAAAAAGAAGCCAACGAAATAATGGGCTCCACAGAAAGCATAACGGCACAAATAGAAACCCTGAAAGAAAAACTACCGGAACCAAACCATTCATTTGAGGAATGGATCAGTTCCCAAAAACTAACCATCCAAAAACTCGACTCCGGGAAAGAAAAATTGATCCAACAATCCGGTTTGGCCGCACATGTCCACCTCCTGATTGCAGGAGAAGCATGTCCACTTTGCGGAGCAACGGATCACCCTCACCCCTTAACAGAAACTGAAAACAACGCACTGGAATCGAAGAACAAGGAAATTGAATCGGCAAAAAACATGTTGGAGCAGATCATAATCTGGAAACAAACCCTTTCCGAGCAACAGATCAGACTGGATAACCAACTCAGCAATAAGGCCAAAACAGAAACAGAAATAAATTCCCTCTCTGAACAGATTAAGCAACTAAAGAAGGGTTTGCTTTCCCATCAAGTGGATACCAAAGAGACATTAAGTACACTGATCCAAAATTCCGACAAGGCAATCCAAAGAAGAGAAAAACTGCTACAACAGATCAAGGAATTGAGGAAGAACTTGGAAGAAAACCAAATTGAATATGAAAAAGAAGAAAAACAAATCCGGGAGGCGGAACAAACTTTATTGGGACTGAGCAGTAAAATTTCAGCCAAAAAAGAAGAGATCAAAGACCCCATTTTCTGTAAGCCATTTTTCGAAAAAGACAAGGCTGCTATCGAACAGACCATTCAAAAAGTCCAACAGGACATAGAGGAAACAGCTTTCAAACTTTCCGGTAAACAAAAGGTACTTTTGGAAACAAGAACCAAACAGGCCACCAACCTGGCCAACCTGAAAAACTTTGAGAACCAGGCACAAAGTACCTCCACCAAAATAACTGAACTGCAAAAGGAATTCGAATCCCTTAAAGTCACTTATGGGTTTGAAGATGAGGAAAAATTGATAGCCCTTTTCTATCATTCTTTGGACGCGGACAAAGTAGATGCAGAAATCAGGCAGTTTGAAGACAGGAGCCTTTTGGTCAAAAACAAAGTGGAAGAACTGCAGGCCCAACCCGGAGTCAACAGTTTCGATCAGGAAGCATTCACCCAATTGCAAAATAGGCTTCAGGTAGAAAAGTCCGCTTTGGAAGCTATCAAAAAATCCTTCACCCTGCTTGATCAGGAGCTTATTTCCATCAAAGGGAAGCTGGAAGAAAAACAAAAACTCCAAGTGACTTTTGGTGAACTGGAAAAGCGGGAAACCAACCTCAGGGAATTGGAAAGGCTTTTCAAAGGCAGCGGCTTTGTAAAATACGTCAGTTCAATTTATCTCAAAGAACTCTGTGCCACGGCCAACCTCCGCTTTTTGAAACTCACCAAAAACAGTCTCAGTTTGGAGATTGACGACAACAATACCTTTTGGGTTGTAGATTACCTGAACGGCGGCAAAAAACGCCTGCTCAAAACCCTATCCGGTGGACAGACTTTTCAGGCTTCCTTATGTCTGGCCCTTGCCTTGGCCGAAAAAGTCAAATCCCTCAATCAGGCCGATCAGTCATTCTTCTTTCTGGATGAAGGCTTTGGCGCCTTGGACAGAAATTCCCTCCGAGTCGTCTTCGAAACCCTCAAATCCCTCCGCCACGAAAACCGCATCGTAGGCATCATCTCCCACGTCGAAGAACTCCAACAGGAAATAGAAGTCTACGCCAAAGTAGAACTTGATCCGGAGAGAGGGAGTCAGGTGGGGTATTCTTTTTAAGACATGAGACGTGAGATTTAAGATATGAGATGAGTAGGAAATAGGGGGAAAGGGAGTGTAATTAAGGAGTAAGTTTGTCCGATGACCAAATACGGGTATGCGACAGGAATGGTTCAAGTCTTCAGACTTGGACCACCACATTGCAGTCTTCAGACTGCCCAATGAAGGCATTTAGAGTACCGAAAGAACGGCATGACAGAAAATATAATCGAGATCAATGGTATAAAGAGAGATGTCTATTTTACCTTTAGGGTTAATGGAAATCCATAACTAAGATGATTTTGTTACGTTTTTTCATTATATTAAAATCATGAAACTATCGAAATCCGTCTTTTACACAGTTTTTTCAATTTTCACTTTGTTTTTTCTTGTTGTAGGCTGTAGTCATAAAGAAATCGAAATGGAAGAAGTCGAAGGAAAAGCCAGCTACTATGCACGCAGGTTTGATGGTAAAAAAACAGCGAGTGGAGAGGTTTTTGAAAACCAAGAACTTACAGCAGCCCACCGTTCCTTGCCATTTGATACCGAAGTAGAAGTTGTCAATCCTGTAAATGGGAAATCTGTTTCTGTCCGAATTAATGACAGAGGTCCTTATCGTCGAGGTAGAATCATTGATTTATCCCGGGCAGCGGCACACGAACTAGGCATGTTAGACTCAGGTATTATTGATGTGATTATCCGCTATCCCAAAGTGGTAAAAGAAGAAGATGAGGACAATTAAATTCGTCGACAGTAATCAGCCTATAGTGGGCTGTCACGCCATGGTTTTACTTGACACTTTTTGATAAAGTACTTCGAGGTATTAAAAACCTCAAAGGTCATTCAACCCTCTACCTTCATCCTTTCTCCCTCATCCTTCAAATCCCACTTCTCCAATCCCAACAGTTTCTTACCGAGGTCAGAAAGTTCAGCTACGCGATATTTGTTCTGTTCCCAATTTCTTGGATCTCCGGGGAAGGCATAACCTGACGGAGCAATTCTGTTTTTCCAGGAATTGATACGCCATTGTTTGAGTGCTTCATTTTCTTCTTCTGCAGGCATCATGGATATGTATTGGGCAATACGGACTTTATCGGAATTATTGACCCTGATACCGTGGGGTTGTGTGCTGTTGAAGATCAATAAATCACCAGCTTCCAGTTTCACTTTGACGATCTGATCTTTGAATTCTGAAATATCCGGTTGAAACCGGTTTCTGTCTTCAGGTTGGGTCTGCTTCCACATATCATAATTCCTGTACAACTCAGGGATACATTGAAAACCCCCCATATTTTCATCTGTCTGATCAGCCAAAGCCAAAACACCCTGAACATTCTGTGGTTTTGTTTCAGGGTCATAATCCCAATGGATAAATGCTTTGTAGGTATGACCTGGCCTGATAGGAAAATTCAGGTTCGCCCTGTCGATGGTTACCCACAGTTTTTCAGTCCCCCAGATATCCACAAATGCATCATAAACTTTGGGCACTTGCCTGTTGTTCCATAATTCCTGATGGTTATAGACCTCAACCATTCCGGTCCCCACCAATTCTTTCATCTCCATTTCCTGATTGGGCCTGACATACCAGGTATTTGGATCGTTGGGGTTTTTTTCTTCAAATTCCCATAAGAATGCTGTAGTTCTTTCAACCTGTTCTTTTGGCACGGCATTTTTGATGACGATATAGCCATTATGGATCCAAAACTGCCAATCCTCCTCCGACAAAACTCTCAGAGGCTTTCCATTGGAGCGGTCATTCAATCTGATTTTACTGCTTGTTGCAGTGGATGGGTTTCCAGGGATTTCCTTATGGTTTTTATTGGGGCTATCCCTGTCTGTTGGGTTGCTTGTCTTAGTTTCCATCTTTTCCAAAGTTGTCTAAGTGGTTGTATGACAATATAATCATAATTTAAAAACACTCAAACCTGAAAATAAACCTTGTCCTCCTCTTACGGTTCTGCGCTTGGCGTTCGTGTGGGATTTCGGAGGACAAAAATGTTAAAAAACTTTAATTGGAAAACTGAATTTGAATTTAATCACTTCACCAGTCCGTTTTTCTATCGGTTCTGTCGAGCGTTGTGAAAGACACACTCTTTGCCAAGCTTGGGTTTGAGCGTTCGATTATGCGGCTTGACAATGTTTGTGACTGTGGGGGACTGGCATATTTCAAACACTTTTTATTTTTTCCTTTCCATTTTTAATCCCCTTTCAATTAGAAAGTCATTTATGTCAATACAACGAACTCCGTTTCTTTTTGAAACCGCTGGAATCTTATTGTTCTTTGTTTTGCTTTCACTTGCAATCAGCGTGCAATTATGCACCTTGCAATAACCAATTAAATATGGGTCTGCTTCTTCTTTCCCTTCTGCTTGTTTTCGTGCATTTAAGAAGCCTGTATTGTACTCAGCATTTATAATCGGTATAGCTTCGTTGAAACTTGCTGCATCCGTATCAACCACTAAATGCTTTTTCCACTTTTTAACCCACTTTTTTAAAAAATCCTCTTTGCCTTCATAGTCGTTTATTTCTTGTTCTACAAAGTCAATTGTTTTGAAACATCCTTGCTTTATTAAGTCCTCAATTTCTTCCCAAATAGCAGCGAATACAGGATTATCCTTCTTAAATGTTGACTCAAGCATGATAAGTCCGCTGGTATCAATTACATAAACCGTATTTCCTTCGCTGAATAAATCCATCCTTAAGCGTTAAGAAGATGTCTAGTTTTCGGAATGTAAGACAACCTAACGCCTAAAAAATCAGACAAGTCCTTTAAGTTTATTCGGTTTTGGTCATAGGCTTTAAAAGCCAAGCCGATATATGTTCTTCCTTTTTCCTGAACCGTTTCTTTGGCTAAATTTCTGCCTTCAGGATTCTTAGCTCTACCAAATTGAGGCTTATTCCATTCTTCGTGTTTTTCCTTGTAAAATACTTTGGTTGTTAGACCTTTTTCGAGAAGACTTCTTAAAATGGCAAGTGGCCCGACATGAAAATGATTGGCCAAATCAACCAAATCCTTTTTAGCCCAAATTTTCTGCCCTTGTTTTTGGTAATCATTTAAGATCTGCATTTGCAGAAGTTCAGATGTTGGTATCAAAACTTCAGCGGCAAACGAATTGCACCACTTTTCTAATTCCCATATCGGATTTAAGGACAAGTCACTTATCGCACCTTCGTTTAATAGGATGTGTCCTAATTCATGAAACAACGTAAAAATTTTTGAATGGGGGGGTTCCCCTCCTCTTTTAATTCCAATGATGGGAATGATGTCGTCAACAATGGCAAAGCCTCTAACATTATCTTGTGTAAGACTTAGCTGAAATACCGCCACTCCCAAAGATTCAATTCTTTCAATGTAAGCATCTAGTGCAATTCTGATGTTATCAATTTCCCTGATTTCATTCAAATCAAGTAATTGGCGGATTTTTTCCGCAATTTCTTGCGGATTGTCCTGTATGGAAGCAGATAAATTGAATTTTGGAAAAGGAATGCCCATTTCTTCACGTAATTCAACAAAGGATTGAGCCAATGCTCTTGCTTTACGAACCGACATAATGGTTTTCTCATGGAAGTGTCCAAGTTCTTTTGAATCTATTGTTCGTCTGTCCTGTGGCAGTGGTTTCTCCTTTGGTGGATTATTTAATAGGAGTGTTGCTATGGTTCGTTTGTAGGTTTTTGAAAAAACCTTTAATTCCTCCAAAGTGGGCTGTTTTTCTCCCGATTCCAATTGAACCAAACGCCTTGGTGAAATACCCGTACTTTCAGAAGTCTGAGCACGATTCAGTGCAAGCGATTCCCTTGCCCAAACAAGGACTTCATGATTTACACTGATATAGATATTATCATTCATTTATCTAGTTATTAATTTTAACCCAAGATACAAATTTTTCAAAAGACTCCCGCTCCCCGTGATTTGCAATCGCGAGGACAGATGAAAGGAATTTATAATTCCAATTTACAGCCTGATCGAAACTAGGATTACAAATCCTGTTTATCTGTCGTTCGCCATTACAAATGGCGAACACTGGAGTTTGGTTATCTCCGAATATAAAAGAGTGGGGTTACTGCGTCAATCATAGGATTAATGGCGTTGGTGATCAGCCTTTGTTTTGCTACGAAGTCGGAGAAAGATTTTCCCATTTTTTCGAACACATAGCAACCCCT
>NZ_JBGTCA010000165.1:0-3068 GCF_041749095.1 Aquiflexum sp.
GGGTATAGTCTCTCCCATCATATGGGAACCCACACTCCAAGGCCCGTATTTATCAGGATTTAGTAAGTTCTCTTTCAGCTCCACGCCTACCCCGCTTTGGTCAGAATAGGTGCCCCGGTTGGCACTGAAGCCGGCAGCATAACCTCTTAGGAAATCGGTCTCCTGTTTGTGAAGATTACGGAATCGTGGAAAATATCCTGAAGTAGGTCTTCCTCCTTGGGTAGTATATTCCAAGTGTCCCTCATATTGGGCTGATACGCCTGCCCGGTAATTATGAAAAGCCACATATTTGCCCAAAAGACCATTGTCATTCCCCAATCCATTTGGAAATCGGTTGGAAGTGGAGTTGAGTAATATCAAGTTGGTGTTGAGTGCAGCGGCATTGACAAAGATCACATCTGCATAGTATTCTTCCATTTCTTTGGTATGGGCATCTACAATCCTTACTCCCGTCGCTTTGCCTTTTTCCTCATCATAGATAATGGAATGGACTACGGCATCTGTTCGCATGGTCATATTCCCTGTCCTTTCCGCCCAAGGGATTGTGGAAGAGTTCGCGGAAAAATAGCCTCCAAAAGGACAGCCTCTTTGACAAAGGCTTCTGCTTTGGCATTTGGCCCTGCCCTGTTGGGCATAATAATCCAAGTTCCCTGTAATATGTGCACAACGGGCCAAAACCATATGCCTATCATTGCCATAGTGTTTTTTGAGCTGATCGGCAAAATACTGTTCCACCACATTCAAAGGAAAGCTGGGCAAAAACTCACCATCGGGCAAATTTGGAAGCCCATCTTTGTTACCGGAAACCCCTACAAATTTCTCCACATGACTGTACCATGATGCAATATCCTTGTATCGGATAGGCCAATCCACTGCAAAGCCATCCCTTGCAGGTCCTTCAAAATCAAGATCCGAGATTCTTTGCACCTGTCTTGCCCATAGCAGTGATTTTCCCCCTACCTGATAGCCACGGATCCAATCAAATGGCTTTTCCTGGACGTAGGGATGTTCCTTATCCTTCACAAAAAAGTGTTGGGCATCTTCCCTGAATGCATAGCATCGACTTACCACGGGATTTTCTTCTTGAACTTTCTGGGGAATCTGTCCCCTATGTTCAAATTCATAGGGTAGCATATTGGTGGTGGGATAATCCTTGATGTGCTTGACATCACGGCCTCTTTCTATGACAAGGGTTTTTACTCCATTTTCACAGAGTTCTTTTGCCGCCCAACTCCCACTCATTCCCGAACCTATAACAATGGCCTGAAATGTTCTTTCTTTTGTTGCATCTATATTTAAATTAGCCATTGATTTTTTCAGGTTTAAGGTCGGCAATCAGAACATCCCCTTTGTATTCCCCTGGGATCAGGGAATAGGGTTTTACCTCGGTCTGCATATATTCGGATACCATAAAACCTTGAATGGTAAAGCGTTTGGTAGTTCGAAGAAAGTCTTTTGTGGTTTGTTGGCTTTCATCCTCAGTGGATAAACCTTCCAAAATCAAGGTTTCTCTTTGCTCTTGGGTTAATATCCCAAATTTATTTCCTGTGGATTTTTTACTGAAATCATCAAAACTTTTCAATCCAGACATAAATGTTTGCTGCGCTTCTATTTCCATGCAGTCATTGACCATAACCAGAATAAAGTCCTGAACTTCAATATCTGCGGCACCTTTCAGATTTCCGGCGGGGATAATGGTATCTGCAATTTCAGCCAAAAGCTGTTTTAGGCTTGGAGTGACTTCAAGGTTTTGGTAAGCACTGAGAATATCTTCTTTGGAGAAATCACATGAAGGCACCAGCACCAGTCCTCCTGTCAGGAGGGCCAGACCCCGGAGGGCATCTCTTCTTTTCATATTGAGGTTATTGGGATGAAATGTTAATCAGGGCGATAAGGTAAAAGGATATAGGCATTTTTCATAACAAAATAATAAGGATGGTAGAATATTGGGCTGACTCTCACCAAATTGGTAAAAGTAAATGAATGAACCACAAAAGTTACAAAAGAGAACAAAAGAAATTTATTAGAATGGGATCAGCATTTCTAGCATGATTGTTTTCAATCTTTTGTTTCCTTTTGTCTCTTTTGTGGTTCAAATAATTATTCATTTGTCAAAACCCCAACTTCTCCGAAAGCTGCCAATTGGTTATCGGTAGTCTGCAAGGACTTAAGCTTAATAAATTTTGCATTTACAGGAGTTTGCAATGGGATGATTTGTTCTATGGGATTGTTGCTGATATTTGAAAATTCCCCTGATGCTTGTTCCGTCCATGTCTTTCCATCGGAACTGATATGAAATGAATATTTGGAAATCACCCAGCTCATATACCTGTTTTGGGGGGGAAGGTAAGTAAAGCCTTTGATGGCAATAACTTCTCCCAAATTAACAATGATCTCGTTATTGTCACTTTTCCAAAAGGTTTGTGGATCTTCATCGACGGCTTTTTCGGCATTGGGATCATTGTGAACCACTTTCCATTTGGCTTTGGCAATGTCCAATGAGACAGTCAATACTTCACTTTTTGTATAATTGGAAGGATCAAAACTTATTGCTTTCAAGACTGTTGGATTCAGAATTTCAAAAGGTGATTTATACTCTTGACTGTGTTCATTTGGCACCGATCCATCCAAAGTATAGTAGATATCCACATTGCTTTCAGGAATACTGAGTTCCACCAATCCCGCCTTGCTTCGCTTGAGAATGGGCTCGATCAGCAGTTTGGGGGCATTGTAAACGCCCAAACTGTAAAGGGTGGGACTGGCCTTTGCGTCAGTTATACTGAATTTGATTTCATCGGTTTCCACATCGGCAAATCGAAGTATTCTTTTCACACCTACTGTAGTTCCTTCTGCGATCAACTCCCAACCATTATCTGTTTTGGTTTCCAAAGTAAATGCTTTGATCCTTTGGCCAAGTGGATAGTATTCCTGTACCATAAATCGGTTGACCGTTGTTTTCTGTGGCAATTTAATCAGGATCTCATTTCGTATGACTCCATCTTCCGCGGCCCAATAGGTTTCTTTATTTTCGTCAGCCACATGCTCGATTCCAAAATTCCTTCCCCGTG
>NZ_JBGTCA010000166.1:0-25977 GCF_041749095.1 Aquiflexum sp.
TGATTTAGGTAAAAATAAGCATATTTATAAGGTTTTTGTCTTTCAATATAAAAGATATTTTTTTCTCAAGTCGGTGTAAATTCCAAGGTCTTTTTGCCAGGAATCCCTTATTTCAGCCTCTGTTTTGCCTGCCAAGATGTCCTTTCGGAGTTGGTCACTTCCTGCGAGTTTATCAAAGAAATTATTAAAGAATTTTTCCTTTTTTCCTGAAATATGATAGGCTTCCAAAAGATATTGAAGGGTGAATTGATGGTTCAGGGGTTCATTTCTTAAATCTTTTCCGTAGCATTTTTTATCCTTTTGGGGCGGATTTTTTGACATGCCGTCTATGCTGACAGGTGTAAAGGTGAAATCCCCGAATTTTGGATCAGGATAGCCATAGACTTGAAATGGGAAATATGTCCCCCTTCCCAATGACACATCTGTGCCCTCAAAATAACAAAGTGTGGGATATAAACGGATGGACAGGTCATTGGGTAAATTGGGGGATGGCTTTACCGGAAGACCATAAGGTAGGGAATGATTCCAGTTTTTTACAGGAATAACCTGAATATCGCTTTTCACTTTTCCTTTCAGCCAACCTTCTCCATTGATCATCTGGGCCAATTCCCCGACGGTCAATCCATGGACTACCGGAATAGGGTGCATACCCACAAAGCTTTCAAAGCCTTTTTTCAAAACAGGACCATCCACATAATTACCATTAGGATTGGGTCTGTCAAAAATCAAAAGCGGTTTTTTATTTTCTGCGGTACTTTCCATGACATAGTGCATGGTACTGATATAAGTGTAAAACCTGACCCCGACATCCTGAAGGTCATAAATCAGAATATCCACATCAGAGAGGGTGGAGGCAGAGGGTTTCTTGTTGTCTCCGTACAATGATACTATGGGTAAGCCTGTGCTTTTGTCGATTTCAGAATTGACGATCTCTCCGGCATCTGCATCTCCCCGGAAGCCATGCTCGGGAACAAACACTTTGACTACATTTACTCCTTCCATCATTAGGTAATCCACCAAATGCATATTGTTTTTACTGGTCAGGATTGAAGTTTGGTTGACAATCAGACCAACTCTTTTGCCCTCCAAAAGTGGTAAATATACCTCAGGCTGATCAGCAGCGGGCAATATCTGTCTCTCTATTTCCTCTTCTTCGACTTTGATAACTTTATCCGGGCCTTTACAAAATGCGGTTGTCCGGATTAAAAAAAGAACAAGAATGATACATTTCAATGACTTCATATTAATTTGCGCTAGATTTCCACCAAAATAATCAAACTCATTGAACCTTTCCTATTTTATTGCCAAAAGAATCAGTTTTAAGCGAACAGGTGGGTTTACAGGAACAATTCACCGCATAGCGGTTGCCTCCGTGGCCATTGGCATAGCAATATCAATTATTTCATTTATGATATTGGGAGGGTTTCAAAATGAGATTTCGGACAAAGTCTTCTCGTTTACCGGACACTTTCAGGTGCAGAAGTTTATGTCGGGAAATGCATTTGAAGAATCTCCCACTTCCAAATTGTCCGACTTTTATACCGAGTATCCACAAAATGAGCTGATACGTCATGTACAGGTCTATGCCCACAAACCCGGTTTACTCAAAGGAGATGAGGAGGTTGAAGGAGTGTTGATGAAGGGCGTAGGCCCGGATTTTGATTCTTTGAGATTTAAGGATTCAATAATCAAAGGCCGCTTTATTCAGTTTTCGGACTCGATTGCCAGCAATGAAATTATTTTAAGCAAAAAGATCGCGGACAAACTATTATTGGATCTGGGCGAGCGGATTACCATGTATTTTGTACAGGAACCTCCCCGCTTCCGAAGGTTTGAAGTTGTAGGTATTTATGAGACTTTTCTTGAAAATTTTGATGACAAAATTATTATCGGAGACATTCAAACTATCAGAAATCTCAATGGCTGGACAGATGATCAGGTGGGAGGGTTTGAAATATTTGTACACAATCCTACCAAATTGGACGAGTTCAGTGAACCCCTATATGAATCCTTAGACTATGATCTCAAACTTATCAAAGTGACTGATAAGTACATTGAGATCTTTGATTGGTTGATATTGCTCAATAATAATGTATATATCTTTTTGGGATTGATCCTCTTTGTGGCTGCTTTTAATATGGTTTCGATATTATTTATCCTGATCATGGAAAGAACCCAAATGATCGGGGTGCTCAAAGCACTGGGAGCCAAAAACAAACAGATACGAAAGATTTTTGTCTGGAATGGAGTAAGGATAATCGGTCGGGGTCTGCTTTTGGGAAATGCGATAGGTTTGGGTTTTGGCTTGTTACAACAAAAGTTCCGGTTCATTTCTCTTGATCCGGAAAGCTACTATATGTCCTTTGTTCCCATATCCTGGAATTGGCCGGTATTTTTATTGCTCAATATCTCGGTATTATTGGTGACAACTTTGGTTTTGTTTATTCCGGCCATGTTGATCAGTAATATCCAACCTATCAAAGCGATACGTTTTGATTAGGTTTTGTTTTGAACCAACTCATCACCTTCATTTGGAAGACTCCAACCACAGCTTCTCTGAAAATCCTTGTGTTCATTTTTGAAATACCCCTGGTCCGATCTGTAAAAATGATAGGGATCTCTTTGATCCTGAACCCTAGCTTCCAGGTGGTGAACTTCATTTCGATCTGAAAAGCATAGCCAATGAATTTGATTTTGTCCAGTTCTATGGTTTCCAATACATTTCTTCGATAACATTTAAACCCTGCCGTGGCATCTTTAAAGGGCATTCCCGTAACAAACTGTACATATTTACTTGCAAAAAAGGACAGCAAAACCCTTCCCATAGGCCAATTGACCACGTTCACCCCTGTCACATACCTTGAGCCAATGGCAAGGTCATAGCCCTCTTCTGAGCAGGTTCTATGTAATCTCAGCAAGTCAATGGGGTTATGGGAAAAATCGGCATCCATTTCAAAGATATACTGATAACCGCACATCAATGCATATTGAAATCCTTCAAGATAGGCAGTTCCTAGCCCAAGCTTTCCTTTTCTTTGCAGTAGGTGAATCCTTTCAGAGAATTCAATCTGAAGTTTTTTGACGATCTGCGCAGTACCATCAGGAGAATTGTCATCTATCACCAATAATTCAAAATCACCATCCAATGCCATGATAGCTAATGAAATGTCCCGGATATTTTCCAGTTCATTATAAGTAGGAATGATGACAAGTTTATCTTTTTTCATAAATACCAAAACCCAAAATTATGATTAAAAGCATGTAATTTTTGATTTGTATCCATAAAATGCAAAAATTGATATATAATTGTTTGAAAATGAGAAGGAGAAAATGATGAAAGTAGCCATAGTCACCTATGAATCAAAAGGAAGCTATCCCGATATTAATGCAGAAGATGAAAATATAGTTTTGGGTAATATTCTGGAGGAATTGGGTCTTGATTTCAAATTGGAGATCTGGTCAGATCCTCAGGTTGATTGGGCACAATTCACGCACCTCTTGATCAAATCCCCTTGGGATTATTTTGATAAGTATCCGGAATTTTTGGTTTGGTGTACTTATGTCAAAGGTTTGGGAGTAAAGGTTTTCAATGATATGGATACCATTTTGTGGAACTCTGACAAGAAATATCTTTTGGATGTTCAGAAAAAAGGTTTTCACATTGTGCCGACATTTTTTATTGACAAGGGACAAGCTTCTGATTTAGATGGTTGTTTCCAACAATTTCATACAGATTATTTGGTCATCAAACCTACTGTAAGTGGTGGTGCCAAAAACACCTTAAAACTTGAAAAAAATAACTGGAGAGCCCATAAACCTGCCATAGATTCATTTTTAGAATCAGAGGATTTCATGGTGCAACCGTTCATTGAGGAGATTGCATCGGTAGGAGAGTTTTCTTATTTATTCTTTAATGGGAGGTTTTCCCATGCTGTATTGAAAAGCGCCAAGTCAGGGGAGTTCAGGGTTCAGCATTACTTCGGAGGACAAGTACAACAAGTAAACCCTTCACAAGATCAACTTGATTACCTTCAAAAAATCGTAAATGAATTTGCTGACAATACCCTTTATGCCAGGGTAGATGGTGTTTGGATAGAAGGTGTATTTTACCTTATGGAGCTAGAATTGATAGAACCTTACTTGTTCCTTTTTACTTCTCAGAGCGCCAAAAAAAATTACCGTGAAGCAGTTAAAAAGAAGTTGGGGGTTTTTTGAAAACCTATTGACTTCATACTCCTCCGAATCCCGAGTCCCCAACATTTTGAAAATGTTCAGAATTGGTAATGACATCTTTGTATAGTTGGTATCAATAGGAATGCGGCTTTAGCCCATTCATAAATAAATGCAAAATACCAAAGGCTTTAGCTAAAACATAAAAGTAGGATATAAGATCGGGGATTATGTTTGGCTAAAGCCGGGGGATAATAGGCCTCTTTTTTTCCTCCCGCTAAAGCAGGAGGCAATTGATTGGTAAGCCAAGCAATAATATCTATGCCTAGAACAGTTTGACTGCTAATCTGATTTATGTCATTGATACGTAGGAGGGATCTCCAAAGGTATTATTCAAGGCATATTTTACATTTCAGGATCCTCGTGAGATGCTTCTCCTCCTATCGGGATCAGCACGGCGGGAAACTATTACTTCAATTTCAGTTTCCAAAAGCTTAAGGAACTACTCACAGTGTTCCAAATGCATCTGCGCATAAACACTTCCTTTTCCAGCAGCCTCTTTTAAGTCTTTACAGCCTGTATTATCATTGATGGCAAGTTTTGCATATCCTCTTCTTGCAAGGGCCTCAATGTGGTTGGGATTGGATTTTAAGATGTCATCAAAATCTTCCAGGGCCCATTCCGCATAACCAATCAATAGCCGAATCAGACCCCTGTTGTATTTGGCCGGAAGGTTGTCCGGATCATAATTAAGGCACATATTGAAGGAACCTGCTGCCCCCAAAAGGTCACCGATTTGGGATCTTGCCATGCCCTGATAGAAATATACTTTGGAATCTTTTGGTCTCATTTCCTTTGCCATCTGTAAAAATTCATCTGCACTTTTGTTATTGCCGTTCATCAGCATGGCCCTTCCCAAAAGATAGATTATTTCGAAATCTTTTCCATCTTGATTTGCGGCAAGTAGCAGGTATTTTTCAGCATTCCTGTAATCTTCCTGTTTCCAATAAACTTTTCCCACCCCGGCAAAAGCTTGCGCATATGCAGGGTCAAATCGGATGATGGCTTTGTAATCCTCCAAAGCCTTTTCATATTCTTCCAGTTCCTCATAGGATCGTGCCCTGAGATGAAGGGATTTTACATCCGTTAAGTTGATGAAAAGGGCCTTCGAGAATTCGGAAACGGCTTTTTCATATTCAGCCTGACGGAAATACATTTCACCTTCTGAAAAACTGCCAAAACATGAGGACAGGAAAAAAAGAAGAAACAAATAGAACGGTTTACGCATGACACTGATTTGAATTCTTTCAAAACTAATAAAATAATTAAAACTGTCCAAATGGACTACTATGTTTTTAATATAAAAAATTGTCATTGGTTCCATATTTTTCCAGGCCGGGCAATCCGAAACTTCTTTTATGTTCGTATATCCCCGCACATACAAAACCTTAAATGTTATGTTTAAAAAAATTGTATTTGGACTGATTTGTTTCTTTACATTTCTGGTAGCTGTATTGGCTGTTCATATTTATATGGTCACCAAACCCAAAGCAGGAGCAATTTCTTCCCTTACTTTAAGCAGAATAGATTTTCCTGAAAGATTTGATTCGCTGCAAGGAGTTGCCATCAAAGAACATATTGCCAAGATGGAGGGTGTCAAAGACGTTAGGGTTAATTTTTCCAACAGTCACATCATTTGTCTTTATGACCGAAAGGAATTTTCAGGTTCCGATTTGGTAGACAGGATAAACTTTCATTTTTCTGAATCTGCCCAACTCTTTCAACCCTCCGAGGAAATGCTGGCACAGAGCTGTCCGGCCATAGACAAAAATTCCATAACCTATAAATTGGGTGCGTTCTTCCAAAAATCCTTTGAAAATTAATCTTAACTAAATTACACAATTATGAAAACGTCAAAATTATTGCTGCTGATTGCGATGCTGTTTTTTTCTGTTGTTTATTCTTCCTGCGATAGGGAGGATACTCCGGAACCAATGCTGGATGACTCCTTTTATGCTACCAAATTGGGTGGATCCACGAAAGTTTCCGACCCGCTCAATTCCGGGCAGATGGTGGAGCAGGGTTTTTTGAATCTGAGGACTGTGGTCATCAATACCGTCACCACCATTGCCACCAATGATGGTGGGAAATATGATGCACTGCAACCTTATTTTTCGGTGTTGCTCCGTGAAGTAGGAAGAAATCAAACTTCCGGTCTGAATATGTTGGTAATGGATTTTACTGAATTTTTGGCAGAAGCTACAGGTGCAAATAATTTCACTTATACCGGTCTCAGTATGGCCGATGCACATAATCCTGCCAAAAATTCAAGAATGAACGGGAAAATCAACAATGCAGATTATAATCTCTTCGTTCAGGCAGTAGTTGAAGGAGCTGCCCAGGCAGGAATCACCTCCAATGATGTGATTGGACCGGTCGGACAGTTGTTGGAATCTATCAGACAGCCTATTGTTCAAAGAGCTGATGGTGAAGACCTGGATTTGTACACTAGATTGGGAGGCTCAGGATTGGTTTCCGATCCCGAAAATGGAAGTGAGTTAATCGAAGCAGGTTATATTCCATTGAGAGCAGTCGTAACAGAAACCGTGATAGTCATCGCTACAAATGAAGGAGGCAAATATGATGACCTTCAGCCATATTTCGCAGTTTTGCTTGCTGAAGTAGGAGGAGGAGAAACATCAGGATTTACAGCTTTGGTCTCCGGATTCAGTGATTTCCTTGCTGCCAATATAGGTTCACAGAATATTACTTATACAGGTTTGAACATGGCAGACGCCCACAATCCAATGGTCAATCCCAGAATGACCGGATTAATATCCGAAGCAGATTATGACCTGTTTATCGGAGCGGTAGTTGAAGCCGCTATCAATCTCAACGTTCCTGAGTCAATTATCGGCGAATTTGGAGGCTTACTGACCAGTCCGGGATTGAAAGGAGCTATCGTTCAGGGATGATTGTCAGTGGTCAGTTCTCAGTAAACAGTATTCAGTGAACAGTAGGCAGTGGCCAGTTTTCAGTGGGCAGTGTTCAGTGATTAGTAGTCAGTTTTGCAGTCAGAGTGGGCAGAATCAGTCGTGTGGGCAGAGGGCAATCTCAGTTGGCAGTAGGATGTCACATTTTATAATAGGCAGTGAGTGCAGGACTTTGAGCTGGTCTCGATAAAAAAAAATAGTTATAAATCAGAATTACACATGTCCTTGTCGAATTGAGAAGGAGAAGGCTTTGACACAATTGAACCAATAAAAGCATTCAAGAGTCCTATCAAACTTTTCCTTGTCACCTTGACGGCAGGAGAGGTCTATGACCTTCAGGGCAGAATAGATTTCTCCTGCCGTTGACAAGGACAACCTGTTTTGACAACATCCGCAATTGAATCAGCTACACCGTCTGCCATCTGCGACCGCCTACTGCCTACTGAACACTGCCTACTGTAATCTGAACACTGAAAAACTACAAAACCCCCTTAGTACTCGGAAGTTGGTTCAGTGCACTACGGTCTCTTTTGACAGCCATCTTTATTGCCCTTGCCAAGCCTTTAAAAATCGCTTCAATCTTATGGTGTTCATTGGTGCCTTCGGCTTTGATGTTGAGGTTACACTTGGCGGTATCACTGAAGGATTTGAAGAAATGGTGAAACATCTCGGTGGGCATGTCACCGATTTTTTCTCTTTTGAATTCCGCATCCCAGACCATCCATGGCCTGCCGCCGAAATCTATCGCAACCTGTGCCAGTACATCGTCCATAGGCAAAAGGAAACCATAGCGGTAAATCCCTTTTTTGTCACCAAGGGCTTTTAGATATGCTTCTCCCAAGGCCAAAGCAGTGTCTTCAATGGTATGGTGTTCATCGATATGCAGGTCACCTTTGACCTCTATCAAAAGGTCAGTCCCCCCATGCTTGCCCAACTGCTCCAACATGTGGTCAAAAAACGGCAAACCTGTATAAATTTCACACTTTCCGGAACCGTCAACATTGACCCGGATGTGGATATCAGTTTCAGAGGTTTTCCTGAACACTTCTCCAATTCGTGAAGGCATTTTGAGGTGCTCATAGATTTTATCCCAGCTTTTGCTGCAAAATGTGGCTTGATCAATTTGTTCGCCAATATATATGGATTTGCAGCCCAGGTTTTTGGCCATTTGGACATCTGTTATTCTGTCTCCGATGACATAGGAATTGGCCAGGTCGTATTGACCTTTCAAATATTCGGTAAGCATTCCTATTCCAGGTTTTCTGGTAGGAAGTTTTTCATGTTCAAAAGACCTATCGATGTGTACTTTGGAAAAATGAACGCCTTCATTCTCCAGGGTAAGCATCATTTTATTGTGGGCAGGCCAAAAAGTGTCCTCAGGAAATGAATCAGTCCCCATTCCGTCCTGATTGGTGACCATCACCAATTCATAATCAGTTTCCTCAGCAATTTTGCGCAAGTTTGAAATAGCCTTTGGTAAAAACTCAAGATCTTCCAAACTATCAATTTGAAAGTCCGAAGGTGGTTCAACTATTATGGTGCCGTCACGGTCTATAAAAAGTATTTTTTTCATGGTTTACAGGTTTTTTTTTAATCTATCTTATCAAAATTGGTATCAGTTACCTAATTCCCTTTGTTTTTATGTTTAAAGACGGAAGACCGAAGACGATAACCATCTCCAAGATTAGTTTATAATTAAGGAATGAAAGCAGTTTTTAATATTCTTATAATCAAAGTCTGTCACGGACTAGTTTACTTAAACATTTATTCAAGAGACCTTCGAGGTTTTTAAAAAACCTCAAAGGACACGGTCTTCCGTCTTCCGTCTCCTGTCTTCCGTCTTTATAAACAGAAGAAAATCGTTCCAAAAATCAAAAACGATAAGTATAATCACCGCTCCGATCCGTAATTTTCCAATTCCCTGATCAGTACATCGTTTTCTTCCCTGGTCCCAACTGAAATCCGCAAACAGTCCTCACAGAGCACTACTTTGGACCTGTCTCTGACTATGATCAGATCATTAATCAGATGGTCATAAACTTTTCTCGCTCCGGTCATTTTGACCAAAACGAAATTGGCATTGGAGGGGTAAATATGTGAGATAAAAGGAAGTATTTCCAAAGCTTTTGATAAACGGTCTTTTTCTTTCAAAACAGTCTGAACCAGTTCGGCAATTTTATCGGCCTGATCCAAGGCTTCAAGGACTTTTTGCTGGGTAAGTCCTGAAATATTATAAGGTGGCTTGATAAGGTTCAGAATCCGGATGATATCTTCGGAAGCGAAAGCCATGCCTATCCTTAAATTGGCCATCCCCCAAGCTTTTGAAAAAGTCTGCATCACCAATAAATTGGGTGAATCATTTAATTCGTTTGTAAAACTCGGTTCATCGCTGAAGTCAATATAAGCTTCATCCACTACTACCAATCCATTGAAACCTGCAATGATACTTTGGATATCCTTCCTTTTCATTTTGTTACCGCTTGGATTGTTCGGAGAACAGATAAAGATGATCTTGGTTTGGGTATCAATCGCCGCTAAAATATCCTGTGTGATCAATTGATAGTCTTCTGTGAGGTTAACTTTTTTGACGGCGATGTCATTGATGGAAGCGGATACTTCATACATCCCGTAGGTAGGAGGAAGCAAAATAATGTTATCCTTTCCGGGAACGCAAAACGCCCTCATCAATAAATCGATGGCTTCATCGCTTCCGTTGCCCAAGAATATCTGGGTCGGGCGGACGCCTTTGATAAATGACAACTTTTCTTTTATCTCCAATTGATAGGGATCAGGGTAGCGGTTGAAAGGCTCCCCGGTCAAGGAACCATAAGGGTTTTCGTTGGCATCCAGAAAAACCCCGTCCTTACCCGAATATTCATCCCTGGCAGAAGAATAAGGTTTGATGCCCAAAATATGGGGTCTCAATAAGTTCTCTAATGAAAAAGACATTATTTTTTTTCTTTTAGGTATTTGAGGCGGATACTGACAGCATTTTTGTGGGCTTCCAACAATTCATTGTCGGCCAAAATCTCAATAGTTGGGCCTAAGTTTTTAATACCCTGCTCAGTGATTTTTTGATATGTGATTTTTTTGACAAAGCTATCCAAAGAAACACCACTGTAATTTTTGGCATAGCCATAGGTTGGTAAGGTATGGTTGGTGCCTGAGGCATAATCTCCGGCAGATTCGGGAGTGAAATTGCCAATAAAAACCGATCCGGCATTTTTGATCTGTCGGACCACTTCATCCTCATTTTCCACACAGATGATGAGATGTTCCGGGGCATAATCATTGATCAGGTCGATCGCCTTTTCCTGTTTGGCGATGATGATGGCAACTGAGTTTTCAAGGGCTTTTTTGGCCATATCCTTTCTTGGAAGTTTGGGAAGTTGAATCTCTATTTCATCCAGAATTTTAGTCGCTACTTTTTCAGAAGTGGCAACAAGGATGACCTGTGAATCAACTCCGTGTTCTGCTTGGGAAAGTAGATCTGCAGCCACAAAGGCAGGAATTGCAGTATGGTCTGCATATATCAACACCTCAGAAGGACCAGCCGGCATGTCAATGGCCACACCTTTTTTTACTGCCAACTGTTTGGCTGTTGTCACATATTGGTTTCCCGGTCCAAATATCTTATCGACTTTGGGGACGGATTCGGTACCATAAGTCATAGCAGCAATTGCCTGGGCTCCTCCGGCTTTTACGATTTTATCTATTCCGATCAGATCGGCAGTGTAGAGAATGGCAGGATGAATATTACCTTCCTTATCCGGTGGCGTGCACAGAACAATTTCCTCACATCCGGCAAGGTTGGCGGGAATACCCAACATCAGAACTGTAGAGAATAGGGGTGCCGTTCCCCCGGGGATATATAGGCCAACTTTTTGAACAGGCACTGATCTTCTCATGCAGGTAACACCTTCCATCACTTCCATTTCGAGATCGGGAGTTGCCTGGGCTTCATGGAATTGTTCTATGTTTTGCTTTGCAATTAGAATGGCTTCTTTGAGTTTTGGATCCACAGTTTCCCGGGCCACAAAGATCTCCTCCATCGAAACAAGAAGGGTTTTTATCTGAACATGATCATACTCCAAAGCAAATTTCTTCAGGGCTTTGTCCCCAAGTCTTTTGACCTTTTGCATGATCGGCTTTACGATCTTTCCGATTTCTTTGGATTTCTGAACAGGTCTTTTCAATTCCTTTGCCCATTCGGATCTTGTGGGGTTGTATATAGTTTTCATATTCAAATGTGTTGTCGGGTTGGAAATGCTTGTTAGCGGATTGTTTGGTTTTAGGGGTTGTTGGGACTGTCCGCTTTTGTTTGTCGGAGGTAATTTGAATTATTTCTGTGGTTAGAAAGCTAGGTTCTGTTCAATACAATTTTAAAACTACCCATCTTGTATTCTTTAAATTTAAGCATCATTTGTCCATTTAATATCTTCCGTGCCGATGGCACTTTGGGGGACTTCCAATCGATCTTTTCCCGGCAATAAATTACCGGGCTAAAATTTCGGTCATGCCTACGGCATTTTGTTGCCTTTTGCTTCCCAGATATGCATGGGGACAGGCTTTGATTCCCCGAATTACTTTGGGACAGGCTTTGTGTCTTAAATCTCACGTCTCAATTCTTACTCCTTCCCAGAGATTGCCACGTCGCACGAAGGGGTCTTACTATATATAGAAAGGCAAAATGAAGTGCTCCTCGCAATGACGATTCCTAAGTTCTATCCAAACTCAAATCGATCATCCTTGCCCACAAATTTCGCCTCTTGTTTCTTGGCTTTTTTTTCTGACATCTTGGTTATCGCAATCCCTTAGGCTAAACCTTCGAGGTTTTAAAAACCTCAAAGGTTTTCAAGTCTCACGTCTCACGTCTCATGTCTCACGTCTTAAATCACCATTTTCTCAATCGGTACCACCAAAATCCCTTCGGCTCCGGCCGCGCGGAGTTCTTCTATGTTTTTCCAAAACTGATCCTCACTCAAAACGGAATGAACAGATGACCATCCTTCCTGTGCCAAGGGTAATATGGTCGGGCTGCGCATTCCCGGAATCAGGCTGATGATTTTTTCGAGGGATTCATTTGGAGCATTCAATAGGACATACTTATTGCTTTTCCCTTTTTGAACCGCATTGATACGGAACAACAACCTATCGACAATGGACAGTTTTTCTTCCGAAAGGTATTTGTTTGCAATCAATACAGCCTCTGATTTGAAGATTTCTTCCACTTCTTTGAGGCCGTTCATCATCAGTGTGGAGCCCGAACTTACAATATCGCAAATACCCTCTGCTAAGCCAATGCTTGGCGCTATTTCCACGGAACCGCTTATTTCATGGATTTCGGCATTGATGTTTTTGGATCTGAGATAATCTCCAAGAATTTTTGGGTAGGAAGTTGCCAGGCTTTTACCTTCAAAATACCTGATGTCATCATAATGCTCGCCCTTAGGAATAGCAAGGGAAAGTCGGCATTTGGAGAATCCGAGTCTTTTGAGGATTTCCACTTCTCTGTCCTTTTCTACAAGTTCATTTTCTCCGACAATTCCCAAGTCCGCAACGCCATCAGATACATATCCGGGTATATCGTCATCTCTCAAGAAAAGAAATTCAATGGGAAAATTGGTAGAGGTAGATTTGAGCTTTCCGGTACCGTTATAAAATTTGATGCCACATTCTTTGATGAGGCTAAGTGAGTCGTCGCTGAGTCTGCCACTTTTTTGGACAGCAATTCGGATAATTGAATTCATGGATGCAATATACGTTTAGTATCAAAATGCCAATAAGAATTTTGGATGATTAGGCGTTATGATTATATCAACAGCCTTCCTGGGCGATATGTTAAAAATTTCCTCTTACGAGGAATGGTGGAAATGAAAAACATTACCAAAAGTAGTTTTGGTAGAAATAAGCGGGATATGCAGGAAAGTGCTGTTCATTTCATCGGCAAAGTTAACAACAGCTTTTGAACATCCAAGTTTGGATAACCTTTTTAACTTTTTGGTAACATTATTTAAATGGATTTATGTTTCCTTTTATAAATAATGGCTTTAACTTTAAGCAACGATTACTAAACCAAAAAATGCTGTCCCGCCAAAAAAGTACCTTTACCAGTGAAAATCCATTGGAAGCCAACAGCGGATCTGATTCAAAGGAGGATGTTGTTTTATGGGATTCCTTTAGGATTGGAAATGAATCTGCCTTCATAAGGATCTATGAGACTTATTTTGATAGACTTTATGCTTACGGATGGAGAATATGTAAAAAGGATGCGTTGGTCCAAGATGCCATTCAGGACATGTTCATCGAACTGAGAAAATACCGTAGCAATCTTAGTCCGACAGATTCCATTAAATTTTACCTGTTCAAATGTCTCAAAAGAACCATTATCAAAGAAGAAGGAAAATGGTACAGTAATTTGGAAGATATAGACAGCAGTTATTTTTTTGATTTTACGTTTTCCCATGAAAAGCATTTAATCGATAGACAGATCAATGAAGAGGTAAAAGAGAAACTCAATAAAGCCATAGCCCTACTCAGTCCAAGGAAGAGGGAAGTGATTTATTATTATTTTTATGAAGGACTGAATTACCAACAGATTCAGGAAATCATGAAGCTGGACAATATCAAATCAGCGAGAAATTTAATCTATAAAGCCCTTGGTTTTTTGCGTGAAGTGCTTAAATGAGTTGGGAGTTTAAGGAAGGGTAATTGATTTGATTTGGCTAAAGCCGGGAGAGACTGGAATTGTATTTTATACTCCTCCAACAAAAGCCGGAGGCAATTGATAAAAGCTCCATTCAGAATCAGGTATTTTTACCATTAAGAATTTGGCTATAGCCAAAAAAAGAAGGTGGGTATAGCTGAACTCACTTACCCTTTCACTACCTCTATCTTCTTCCCCAAAAATTTGGAAAGGGTATCTGAAAACCTCTGGGCCTCCCAGATTTCCAGGTCCATAGTGGCATCTCCAAAAATCTTGATTGTCAGACTATCCTTTTCAGGCATACAATACACATTTTCCACCCATTGGTTTTTGGTTTTGTCCAGACCGACTGCTATCCGGAGGATTCCTGAAAGTCCCAAAACCAACTGCCTTTCTTTTTTTGAAAATTTTTTAATTTTCTTCTTTTTCGGACCTTTTTTTCTGTGGTATCTGGCCAGATTGGCTAAAACCAATAATTCATTATTGTTAAATCCTCGTAATCTTCCTTTTAGAATCAGGTATTTGGAGTGCTTATGATAATTCTGAAAATTGACATAAGTTCCGATGTCATAAATCAGACAGGCGTGGTAAAGCAAATCCCGCGCAGCCAAATCCATTCCATGGTAATCTTTCAATTGATCAAAAAGCTGCATGGCCAATTGTGCAACATGTTTGTTCTCCAGAATATCCGTATCATATTTCATGGACTTTAGCATGCAGCTTTTTTCACGGATACTACTGCCCAATACCAAATCTTCCAGTTTCTGACCGTTTTTTTCCACATAATCCACAATCAGGCCTTCGCGAAGTGAAGCGTCTGACAATGTCAATTCTTTCACATCAGTCAACTTTAGCAGTTCAACCAGCAGCAATCCTCCCAAATGAATGGCATCTACCCGATTTTCATTAATTCCCGGTATTTCGGACCTTTTTTCTGCCGGGAGATTTAATAGTTTTGTTGTGATTTTTTCAATGTCCTTTACCTTGACTGTCTCTGCGTTGATGGAACTTAGGTTTCCTTTTTTATTCATTAATAAGGCCGCCTCTCCCAAAGTCCTGATAGAACCCGAGGTCCCTACTACTTTTGTGAACCCCGTAGCCTTAGCTTCTAAAAACACTTTTTCCGCTATGCCTTTGATATGATGCTTCAGGTCTTCCTGCTTTTCCTTGGTCAAAGGACCTTGATTACCTACTTTGTCGAGCAACCTCAACACTCCCAGTTTCATACTGCTTCTAAAAAGAACAGCATCCTTATTGCCTACCACAGCTTCTGTACTCCCCCCTCCGATATCAATGACCATTACATTATTACTCTGAAGATCAATCGCCCTCTTTACGGCCAAAAAAATCAATCTTGATTCTTCTTTTCCTGATATCAGCTGAGGTGACAAGCCAATATCCTGGATCAACCGGTCCAAGAATTCCCTACCGTTTTTTGCCTCCCTTGTTGCGGAAGTAGCCGCAGTGATGATGTGTTCCACACCGTACTCGTCTGCTAATTGGACATACCTGGAGATAGTCTGGATGCCGGCATTGAAGGCCTTTTAGCTTATTATTTTATTGGCAAACACTCCCACTCCCAACTTGACCATTTCCTTTTCCTGCACCAATACCTCAAAAGTCTGCTTTGAAGTCACCTTCACGATGATCATGTGAATGGAATTGGTACCGATATCAATGGCTGCTAAGTTCATGGAGTGTAGTGTTGATGGTTTATAAAAGAAGGCTTAATTTAACTTCTCTGGTGTTGGTTTGCAACTATAATTTGTATTGATGGGGTTTGTGTTCTGATGATCATCACCTAGAAATGTCAAACTTTTCAAAACTCACAATATTTGGAGGAAAATTTCTTAATTTTATTAAGTCTTGTGGGATGTGTTTCATCCTGCTCTTTTCACTTCACCAAAATCACAACATTATGACAAAATTTAATGATCAAAGAAAAACACTCAGTGCTTTTCTGCTTGCCTTGCTGGCTATGTGCATTTTGCAGGGATGCGAATTAATCACAAAGGATCTGATCAGTCTTCAAAAAAAAGATGACAAGCCCAATAAGGGATTGGGCCACGGTCCTTTTGCAAAAGATTATGAAATATGGGCCCTTGACCAAGGTGTAAACTTAAGCAGGATACACATTTACAATTCCGGTCTGAAAGAAACTGATGTGATCGACTTTCCAGCATTGCTGTCAAAAGGTGAAATCGATCAGGCCGTGACCATGCCCCACATGATCGGATTCAATTCAACCCATGAGTATGCCGCAGTAGCTTCGCCTGCATCCGGAAATGTGGCCATTATCCGTACCAAAGACCGGAAAGTGATTGATGTCATATTTACCGGTGCCGGGGCCCACATGGCAAGTTTTACACCCGATGATAAATCTATCTGGGTGGCCAACATCGGTACGGTTACTTTTAACGAAATTACGGCTGACCTGGAAAATGAAATATTTGCCTTAGGTCGGGAGCTTAAATTGTTGGATCAGCAGGAATGGAAAGACAATTTTGAAGGCGTTAAGGGAGGCGGAGGAGGTGTCCTGAATGTTTCAGCACCGGTCTGCCACCATTTCACTGCAAACGGAAAGTATGCCTATCTGACACTGGGACCCGGAGCGGGTGGGCTGGTTGTAGTGGACATACAAGCAGCTGAACCCAAGATAGTCAAAGCCTTTTCTAGGGATGAGGTCAAAGCCAATTGCGGTTTGGCGCTCAGTCAGGATGGTAAAAAAATGTACGCTAATTGGGGCGATCCTGGTAGCGCTGTCAATCCGCCGTCTCAAAGCGGTCAATGGTATGTGTTTAATACTTCTGACCATACACTGATCAAATCCAGCGATGAGACCAGAGGTGTGGATGCTCACGGTGCCAGAACCAGTCCAAAGGGCCCATGGCTATGGCAGGTCAACAGGGGCAGTGACAACGGAATTGTAATCAATACCATGACGGATAAAATAGTCCATAATCTGGATTTTGTGGGCAGCAGTCCCGATATCATTGACTTCTCTCCGGACGGAAAATTTGCCTTTATAACCCTGCGCGGACCAAATCCCAGAAGTGGAGCAGCACATGTGGCCACGGGTACAACTCCCGGTTTTTCTGTCATCAACACCTCCAACAGGAAAATCGCTGCTTTGATCCAGCCTGCACCGTCTGAGGATTTACAGGCCAGTGATTTTCATGGCATTGGAGTCCGTTCCTTATATTGATTTAGGGGCGGACAAAATCAAAACAAAGAATAACCACTACCTTAGCCCTGCACAAACTTTTTTGTGTGGGGCTTTTTTTGATATTTTACCCGAATAGAAAGTGGCCCATTTTTAATCTCTAGTCGATCAACTTTAAAAAAGTACTTTTTCAAAGGCCACGTCTTCTCCGGCCAAAACAAAAATTTTGTTTTTGAGATGAGAGGTGTTAGCCTGCAGGGTTCGGTAATACAATGGATAATTATCGTCCGGTGTTTTTAATCCCAAAAATACAAGATCTGCCGTTCGGCTTTCATTTTTAAGAATCTCCGGGAAACTTCTTCCTCCCGATACAATCAACTCATATTTTGCATTCGACCGCATTTTTTCAATTATTTCAGCAAGGTTTCTTTCGGCATCTCTTGCGGCAGATTCATTTGGCACCACCATTTTGATGGTGAGTTCAGCTTCTCTCCATCCAAAACTGCGCCTTAGCAGATGTGCCATAATAATCATCAAAGCGCCATTCATTTTCAATCCTCCCCACCAGACATCTATACTTCTCTTTGAACTTTTTTTATAGTCTTCTTCAATATCAATGATCAGGACATTACGCTGTAATTTGTTAAAATACCCAATCATATCACAAAAATCAGACATATGGCTATCCTCTGTAGTATTTCCCAGAATAATGGTATTGGGCACCAAGCCTCCCAAGCCATAATGATCTACCATAGTTTTGGCACCCGTAAAAGGATTGGCAGAAGGAATTATACGGACCAAACTATGTATAGCTCTTTTGGCAAGAAATTCCCGTGTATGTATCTCCATCTTACGTAACCTCTTTTTGGTCACATTTACTTCTGTCAATATGGTGGCCACAGTCATTAAGGCTTTTCCCTGTATAAAATCATCGGCAACAGCTATCAGGTACCATCGGCTTTGCGGGGCACCCGAAAATACCAAAAGATGAGGGCGCCAGTTTTTAGGATCTGCATCTTCACTCAAACGCATCAAACTAAAACGGATAAGGCTTAGCCGAACACCACGACCAATTCCTCCCCAGGTCTTTTTCAGTCCACGGCGCTTAAGCCAGAAAAAAATCAAAAAAACAAATATTGCAGCAATCAAAGTAGCTACAGGATTGATGAGAATCATCACCCCAAAACAACCGGCAGCTCCCAAAAGGGAAAAAAACCAATGCACCTTAAATTTTGGTCGAAATGAGGGCGATTTTAAAACATTTTCAATTCCTGCGGAAAAATTGAGTACACCATAAGCGGTAAGAAAAAACATCGTCAGCACCGGTGCTATTACATTAAGATCTCCGAGCAAAACTGCCGTAATGGTAAAAACCAGTGTAAAAAGGGTGCCTTTTCGGGGAAGATTTTCCTTTCCGCTGCCCTTTCCCAATCCAGCCATAAAACGGGGCAATACACCATCTTGAGCGAGTGCCTGCAATACCCTCGGTGCTGCCAAAGTACTTCCAAGAGCACTTGAAAGGGTAGCACCCCATACGCCAACCAGAATCGCATCTCCCCAAAATGCAATCCTACGCATGATCATCGGGTCTTCTATGAGGCTACTTGCATCGGCACGCATAGCCAAAATTACAGGAAGCGCCATGTATATGATGTATCCTGCACCTACGGCCATAAAGGTTCCTTTAGGAATGGACTTTGCAGGATCCTTTAGGTCCCCCGACATATTCACTCCCACATCTATCCCGGTAACCGCCGGAAAGAATACTGCAAAAACAACCCAAAAAGGAACTGATCTTTCTGGAGATGCACCCCATAATTCTATTTCGGTAGATTCAATAGGGCTGCCAAAAATCAGGGAAACGAGAGAAATAGCAATAGCGGCAAGAATAAAATACTGTACCCTGCTGGCGACTTTGGCAGAGATTAATGCCACTCCTGCAACAAAAAGAATCGCGCCAACCGCTAGTAATTTTTCATTTAGTCCGGGAAATATTTGGACAATACTTTCGGCAAACCCCACTGTGTACATGGATACAGACAAAGCTTGGGCAAGGTATAAGGAAATCCCCACCGCTCCTCCGCTTTCAATGCCAAGGGAACGGCTGATCATATAATAAGCACCTCCTATTTTTACCTGCTGATCAGTGGCAATGGCTGCTAAAGAAAGGGAAGTGAGAAAGGTGATTGAAGTAGCCAGGGTGACAATGAGAAGGCTACCCAGCAAACCAACATTTCCTACCACCCAGCCAAAACGCAGATACATGATCACACCGAGTATGGTGAGAATGGAAGGCGTAAATACACCTGCAAATGTGCTAAGTCCTGAAGATTTTACCGGACTAACTTTCATTTTCTTGTCTTTCCAATAGTTCTAAATAAGGAGGGCCAAGATATAGAAAATTGAAACTATTAGCTGAAAAAAACAAAAAAATTATTTAGTGCTCAAATGTCCACAGTGGTCAATCAATATAAAGATTACAGCTTGTGACAATTCCGGTATTTTTCCAATATGGGGGTAAATCTGTCTAGTCAATGTACCAACCTCAATTTTTACTTAAGAAACACTGAATACCCATATCTCTTGCATGATTTAAGAATTTCATTTTATACGATCAGTATTTACTAATAAGATATTTTAAAAAAATGCAACCTTTCAAATTTTTATTTTGAGAAATTTGAATTGATCCTTAAAGTCTTTCCAGGTAAAGCTACAGTTCAATTTTGATTCCAAAGTGATTTTAAGGTTTACAAGTACTTGACCGAAAACTGTTTCAACAACTAAACTTACAATCTGATGTCAATTTCTTTAATTCAACAAAAGCCCGCGAAAGTAAAGCCAATATTCAAAAAAACAGATGTTGATAGGTTTTCCAAAACCCTTGCCCTGAAAGTTGAAAGCTATTTCAAAGAAACCGGAAAATCCAAAAAAGGCGGAAAGGTAGTCACTATAAAAACTATTTTTCTTCTGTCGCTTTTCTGTATTTCTTATGGGCTATTATTAAGCAATTGGTTCAATCCTTGGGGCACTTTTTTCATTGGCCTTCTATTTGGATTAACCCATGCTCTGATTGTTTTCAATATTGCCCATGATGCATCACACAATGCCCTTTTCAAAAACCATCGCCTTAATAGGATTTTGAGTTACACTTTTAACCTGGTAGGTTCAAATTCATACCTTTGGAATCTTAGCCATAACAAAACCCACCATTCATTTCCAAATATCGCTGATTTTGACCCTGATATCCACCAACAGGCGCCACTGATCAGGATGTCTCCCAGCGAACCTTACAGATGGTATAACAGGTACCAGCATTGGTATGCCACATTGCTGTACCTGATTTTCAGCATTTTCTTGGTTTTCGTGAAAGGTTTAAAAGAATTTTTCCCGTCCTTGAAATCCAAAAGGTGGTTGGGCATTGATCGGCCACCTTTCAGAGAATACGTTATTTTATTTTTTACAAAACTTATCTATTTCACTTACTCCCTTCTGATCCCGTTGATGGTACTGGATGTCACTTGGCAACAGTTTATTTTGGGGTATTTAGGTATACATTTTTTTTTAAGCCTTTTCCTGATTTCTGTTCTTATTCCGGTGCATTTGGTGGACGAATCCGAATTTGGGACAGTGGACCAAAATGGTCATCTGCCTGACACTTGGACGGTTCATATCTTTAAAAACACCATAGACTTTTCAAGAAAAAGCAAACTGGCAAATTTCCTGTTTGGAGGACTCAATACCCATATCGTCCATCATATTTTCCCCAATATCTGTCATGTCCATTACATAGCCCTGTCGGAAATCATAAAAACTACAGCAGAAGAGTTTCAGATCGATTACCATGAAGAAAGTATGTGGGGTGCTATTGTATCTCACTATAAATTGCTGAAAAAGATGGGGTCAAATAAGATGTCAGATCACATCCTTAATCCTAAAATGAATTAAGCCTAATTTGTGAAAAACCTGCCAGGTTTTTAGCCATTGTGCTGTAAATCTGTATCATATACACCTCTTAAACCTGGCAGGTTTCTTCCTTAATATTTAATTTGGAAAAGCAGGGTTAAGTCAAACTGGATTTTTACCAATTATTTGGGATATTTATGCTCAAAGGAAAAGACCATGACACATAATCCCTCCCCAATCATTTCTCCTGAGGAATTGGTTGCTTTAGCTCAAAATGAAAAATCTATTCTCATTGATGCCAGTTTTGGAAAATCCAACTATTTGAACCGGCACCTCAGTGGAGCTTTGCATGTCGATTTGAATTCCGAATTGTCTGATATCAAAGAAGACTTTGCCGACGGGGGCAGACATCCCCTGCCAAGTGCAGGTCAGTTTTGTAATTTGCTTTCAAGACTTGGAATCAGTCCCGAAAGCCATGTGGTGGTCTATGATGACAAAAATGGATCAAATGCGGCTTCCCGTTTTTGGTGGATGATGAAAGCCATAGGCCATCAAAAAATCCAGGTTTTGGACGGAGGATTAGACGCTGCGGTCAAAGCCGGATTTGCTGTTGCCAAAGGAGAAGAACCTAAGCCGGTACCGTGCAGGTATCCAATAAAGGAATGGACATTACCTAGGGCAGATTTACCAGAAGTGGAAAAAGTATCTCTTGACAAGGAGTATCTGGTCATTGATGTCAGGGAGCCTGAAAGGTACAAAGGTGTGAAAGAGCCCATTGACCTGATTGCAGGACATATCCCGGGGGCAGTCAATATTCCCTTTGCTATGAACCTGGATCAGGATGGCTTTTTTAAATCTTCCGAAAAACTGTGGGAACTGTACAGTGATTTTATCAAAGACAGGCCCGCTTCAAATATCATTGTCCAGTGCGGTTCCGGTGTGACTGCATGCCATACCCTATTGGCCATGGCACATGCAGGCTTCGAACTTCCGAAACTATATGTAGGCTCTTGGAGTGAATGGTCAAGAAATGACAAACCCATAGCAAAATGAAATTTGAAGAACTAACAATATTTTGAAATTCATTTTTGAGTCTAATTTTTATTGTATGTCCGCAAATAATTTCAATTCCCATTTAGAATTCTGTTGATTTTATTTTTTTATATGTTATTGAAGTTATAAATTATGCAGGTTTAGAATTTCAAACTTTTATGGACTAAACTCGATTGCTCAAAAGTTATATTGGTAATTCACTATCAAAATATACTTTTCAGATCGATAGCAAAAGCGGTACTCACTAATGTCATCGTAGAACTTAATTTTAGATCTGCCCTGACCAAGGTGAGAATATAAATTTCTACCTTTTCCAAAAACTTGACTCTTTTGATTCTTTAGAATTTATTATAACCACTTAATATATGAAAACATTAATACGGCTTACCTTAATCTTCATGGTTGCTTTATCGGTCAGTTCCTGTGTCAGAGATGATGAACCCATCATGGGCCCTCCGGGCGTAAGGGGTGAAAGAGGACTTCAAGGTGAACAGGGGCCTCAAGGAGAACAAGGCCCTCAGGGTGAACAGGGAGAACGAGGAGAACAGGGGGAAGCAGGCAGGGATGGGGCACAAGGTCCACAAGGTGAAACAGGCCCAAGTGGCCCGGCAGGACCTCAGGGTCCGGGAGGTCCTCAGGGTCCGGCGGGACCACAGGGGGAAGCGGGGCCACGGGGTGAAACGGGGCCTCAAGGTCCTTCCGGACCTACGGGGCCAAGAGGGCCGCAAGGTGAAGCCGGTCCACAAGGTCCACAGGGCCCAACTGGTCCTCAGGGTGAGGCAGGGCCTACAGGTCCACAAGGGGCTACAGGAACGGCGAATGTCATTTATTCAGATTGGGAGCGTTTTGATGTGACAAAATGGAGTCAAAATACCATGTTTTTTGGCAGAACGAGCATAGTTTATACTGTAGATGAGCCTCATATAACTTCCGAAATATTGGATAGGGGAACTGTAGCAGTTTTTATCAGATTTGATTTATTTCCTGATATAGTCCAACCACTTCCCATCACACAGTCCATTACCCAAATCAAAAACCAAAGATTAATTCATTATTTGCAATTGAATAAAATCCTGATGGCATTTTCGAATGATGATAATTCCTCGCCAATCATCCCCTTGGCTGCTGATGTAAGTTTTAGGTATGTAATTATTCCCGGCGGGACTTCAACTTCAGGAAGGATGGCCCCTGTCAATTTGAAAGACTACAAAGCAGTGAAATCATACTACAAAATTCCTGATTGATCCAAAGATTTATTATTTTAGAAAAAAACCAAATTGTATGCGTATCCTTTTAGTGTTTCTGTCAGTAGTATTTCTATTATTAATTTCCTGTTCCAAACCACAGCGTCAGGATATAGATTTTAAGGCTTGGGGAGATTATTGGTTTCAGGGAAAGGCTGAAATCTCAAGTTTTGATCTGGAACAGTACCGATATGGAGAACCCCGAACGGGTGAGGCGGTGCTTATTTTTGTGACAGAGGAATTTTCCAGAAAAAACCATGTCAAGCTTGATCAGCCCGATCAAGCAGGTTCGGATAAGGTGTCTGTGATCAAAATGAACCAAACAAGGGATTTTGTGACCGGAATTTACCCTTATCATATGATGCTGTCAGTTTTTACCCCGACCAAAGAACAAAACAACAGCCTAAAAATCACCGCAAGTTCGCAGGAATGGTGTGGTCAAACTTTCACACAGCTCAACCTAAATAGTACGGAAAGCTATAAAGGGAAGATTTTTTCCTATTTCGAAAAAGAAGGTGATGATAGCTTTTCATTTACAGGAATATCAGAAGATGAGCTTTGGAATCTGATCAGAATCAATCCCAATCAAATCCCGATTGGAAGTGTCAACATGATGCCATCACTCTTTTACCAGAGGTTCACCCATAAGGAGTTCCAATCAGACGAGGCATTTATCAGAATAATAGATATCACCAACAACCGAAGCCAATTGGTAGTCACATATAGTTCCGGTATCAGGGAATTAAAGATTGATTTTGAAAAAGTATTTCCCTATCAGATTATGGGTTGGGAGGAAAGTCAGACCAGACAGGATGGCACCAAAGAAATCAGTGTAGCTAAAAGGAAAGGTTTGAAAATTGTGGACTATTGGACCAAAAATAAAACGGAAGATGCGTTTTTGAGAAAAGAATTGAATCTGAATTATTAAATCCAATAATCGCAACATACCCGGAATTTTGTTTTTCATAAATATTTTAAAGTGGTTTGGACATCAAGTTATTTAGATAATTGCATATATTGCTTTGAAAAATTATTCATGTTTTTAAGCCTAAATTGATTAAATCATGCCAAATCGACCAATTACCATTGAAGGAATTGATTCCAACGGTGGTCTAATCCTTTCAGATAGGGGGAAAACTGAAGTAGATCCGGGTGACACGGTGACCTGGATAATCAGTCCCCGCTCAGGTGTAAAAGAAATCACAGGCATCATCAACAATTCGGACATAAACATTTTCAGTGAAGGCCCCTCAAGAGTCGGGAATTCGAATAACTGGAAAGGTACAGTTGATCCCAATATCCCTAGAGGTTCTGAGGAAGATTATGACATTGCCTATGTCAAAAACGGATCTCCAACCAACAGGATGTTTGATCCCAAGATTTCGGTTAGAATATAAGGTGTTTTATGATTTCCAAAATGAGTCATGCTTTCTCATTTCTTTTGATTTTTTGGCATTTTATAAACCCGGCGTTTGCTCAAGACCAAAAAGTGGCAGACAGCCTTTCCATAATATACAGGCAAGGCTTGTTGGCTGATTCTGAAAAACTTGAATTGTTAGAGGAATTATCATTCAATGAAATGAAAGATCTTCAGCAAGCTGTAAAATATGCCGAAGAACTGATTTTACTTTCCAAAGAACTGGAAGAACCTATCTTTGAGCAAAAAGGCTATTTTCTGAAGGGAAACCATAAAAGAAAAATGGGGGAACTGGATGAAGCATTGGATGCCTATATCAAAAGTGGAGAAGCTGCCGGAAATGCCAATTCCTTACGGGCTGAAGGGATAACCTATGGTGCGATTGCAGATATTTATTCTGTTTCCAATAACCATAGCAATGCCATGCTTTATTACCGTAAATCCATTTCTGTTTTAAGAAAATCTGATGATTCTATTGCATTGGCATCCTCCATCCTGAACGCAGGAGATGAATTTCTGCACAGGGATATGTTTGATTCTGCCTATGCTTACTTCAACGAATCAAGTCTCATTTTCGAAAAATTGAATTACCTGACAGGGAAGGCCTATAGCTTGGGCAATATCGGGATGGTCTATGCCAATACAGGACAAAGGGACTTGGCTGAAAAAAACATCAATGAAGCCATTCAGATCTTGGAAGAGATGGAAGATCACTATCCTATATGTGTTTATCTGATATATATGTCCGATATCTATTCCGAAAAAGGTGATGAAGCTACCTCCATGGAATATGCACTCAGAAGTCTGCAACTGGCAGAAACCCACGGGCTCAAAGAACAAATATCAAATGCAAACCTGAAACTTTCTGAATTTTATGAAAAGTCCGGAAATCCTGAAGAATCTCTCAAATACTATAAAAACCATATCGCCTTCAGGGACAGTGTCAATAATTTAATGACTATACAGAACATAGCTGATCTGAGGACAGATTTTGAAGTTGCACAAAAACAGGCAGAAGTGGATTTGCTCAATCAGACCAAAAGAACCCAACGGATTATTATGATTGCTCTGATTGTCATTGTTTTTTTGGGCGCAATTATTTTGGGAACCTTGTATTGGTATTTCAAGAATATTCAGAGAGAAAAGAAAATTTCGGAAAAATTGCTGCTCAATATCCTACCGGTTCAAACTGCCAAAGAATTGAAATTAAATGGCAAAGTAGAGGCAGTCAAATTTGAAAAAGTAACGGTACTGTTTACCGATTTCGTGGAATTTTCACTGTATGCTAAAAAAATAGAATCCAAGCAACTGGTAAAAAGCATTGATTA
>NZ_JBGTCA010000167.1:0-6769 GCF_041749095.1 Aquiflexum sp.
GCTCCCGCACTGACAGATTAGAAATGATCCGATCATACCCTCCAGAAACTTCTGTGGGGCGAATTCCCTAAACAATGGGTACATCAACCAAAAGATCGAAACAAAAACCAGAGACATGATGGCACTGAACAATACCGAGACGATGAGATAGCTGAAGTACCTCCCGGAATCGAGAAATAACGGCTGAAAAAAATAGTAGAAAGAATAGAAGTTGATAATCCCCCACAGCAACAAAATATAAGGTGCCCCAGCGTGTGTTAACAAAAATTCGAGTTCAGCAGGATTGGAACTGACGCTCATCCATGACAGGGCAACAAAGGTTGTCCAGAACAAAAAATGAACAGTGAAGTAAATTAGTTTCTGCATTTCTCGTTTACATAAGCGTCAATTCCGTGTAAATTAATTAAACTTATGTTTGTCGGAAACACTTTGCTGCTGAAACTTTTCCCATTGGCGTCCAATGAGTCTGAGCATGACCGGATAAACGACAAGCAATCGAAAAGGCTTGATTAATAACATATATACTTTCCCAAACAGCCCTTTTGGTTTTACATATACCGTCATCTGCACACCATGTTTGCCACTCCCTTTAGCCACGCGGCCAAAGTGCACTGCCGCTAACACCGTCACATTCTCAATTTCAGATAACATCTCATCCTTCAAATCATAGACCGGAACAAAGTCTCCAAAGCCTTTGGAATCCATTTCGAGTTTGGTCATTCCTTCCTGATTTGCATAGCGCTCGCGTATGCTGCCAACGGGGAGCGCTTCCTTTACCTTTACGGTATCTTCCCATCCAAACACTTTCCCAAGGAAGAACCTGAACCGAAAGAGCCATCCTGCCAATCCTGTGGTAGCCGTTTTTTCCAGGGCCTGCACAAAAGCAAGGTTCAACTCCCCGATGCTTTGATCCGGATCCAATTCAAGAGGTAGCACCCATACATCTTCTATTCTCAAATCCGGCAGTAACCGATGTACCCTCCATGCATGTTTGAGGTGTTCTTCCTTATTAATTCGCATAGCTCAAGTTTTTAGTTTTCGATAATGGCAACACAAAAAATGAAATAGTGACTACCATGAAAATGGCGAAACCAATACTCCCGTTGGGGAAATAGAACTCCATAGCCAGGCGGGCCAAATAAAGGACAGCAAACATCCCTATGAAAATGCGGCCTGCGGTATTTATCAAAAGTTTACCTGGCATAAATATCAGGATGAAGGCTGTGTAGAAAAAGAATACGATTGAGAACAAATTGAGCATTTGCACAATATTGCTATTGTCGACACTCAGCTTTGCCAACTCTTCGGGCCAATCAAACAAGCCCCAGAAGCCAATGTGTAATATGCCAATCAAAAGATTGACCACTCCTCCAAGTCGAAGTAACAGGATAGATGTTTTCATGTGTATAATATTAATTTTTAACGGTCACTACTTGTCCCGAAAATCGGGATGGAATTCGCGATAAATATTCATCAACCGGTTAGTGTAAATTCGGTCTCGAATATTTATGCTCATTTCATATCTTTTTATTACAAAGGAAGGATCGGGAAATCTAAACAAAAAACGTAATCTGTGAACTGACGAATTGTCTCTGCGAACGATGGAAATTCCTGTTCGTCCAGTACAAACACCGCAGTCCGGCTTACCTGCCCTCCGGGAGGCGGGCTTCACTGCATGCCTCACTGCAAACCATGCCGATAGCTATCGGCACACTATCTTGGCTTCGGGACAGCCTGTCCCAGGAATGGGGATTGCACCTGCGCTTAAGGGATGCCGTTAATCGTCGGCACAAACAATTCACCCGTTGTAGCAGCCAACTTTTTGACCAATATTCAACTTTCAGTTAACTACAGACAAAGGGTCACCTACCATATTCGGGGTTAATAGATGTACCTTATGATTTATGTTGAAAAAAATCCCAAATAGAATTAAACTTCAGGGAAAAACATTATTTTTGAATAAAGTAAATAGAAATGAGTACTCAAACAATATCGGTAGATTTTCCAAATGATATTCTTTTGGCTTTAAATGAGTCAGAAAATGACCTTAAAGAGCGAATTAAGATAACGTTGGCGATTCAATTATATAAACTACAAAAGTTGACAATTGGAAAAGCTGCCCAGCTTTCTGGAATGTCACGATTTGAATTCGAAAAAGAACTCTCTAAAAATAAAATTTCAATTTCAAACTTGAACGAAGAAGATGTTTTAAGCGATATAGAAAAATTGAAATAATGAATAATGGACTTGTAATTGCCGATGCGGGACCTATTTTTTCTTTGGCAATCATTGATAAATTCGAACTTTTAAACCAACTCTTTGACGAAATTAAAATATCAAAAGCAGTTTGGGAAGAAATAACATTGGATAAAAGCACCGAATTTTACAATAAAATAGAGCTGTTCTTTAAGCCAAAAGTTACCGAGATTAAAGGATTTAATGACCTGACATTTGTCATGGATTATGGAGAATCTGAATCTGTAATTTTATACAAAGAACTAAAAGCGAATTTTTTACTCATTGACGATAAAAAAGCTAGAAAGATTGCCGAAAACTTTGATATAAAATGTATCGGAACTTTAGGAATTTTGTCTGTAGCAAAAGATAAAGGCTTAATAAATGAGTTGAGACCAATTTTTAAAACCTTTCTTGAAAACAATCGATACTATTCAATAAAACTATTGAATAAATTACTAGAAAGACATAATGAGTTGAAAATAAAACACATAGTATAATCGAGTAAACCTCCTCGCCGGATTTCTCTAACGAGGTGCACCTTTTACACCCCTCCATAAGGAAGATAATCTAAAAACTTTGGTATTGGCAACTCATGGATTTATAAAGAAAACCGACAAGGTACCAAAAAGGAAATTGACAGGGCTGTTGCCATTAGAGCGGAATACTTTGAAAACAAGAAAAACAAAAAATGATATGGCTACTAAGGAAATAAGAAAGACAAGTTTAGCCGAAATGAAGGACAGATATATCGGCAAGGAAGGAACACCTGAAAGGGATTCTTACGAATACGAACTCAAAATGGAAGTATTGGGTAAAATGATTAAGTCTGCAAGAAAAGAACGAAACATGACCCAGGAGCAGTTAGGAAAACTAATAGGAGTTCAAAAATCCCAAATATCTAAATTAGAAACCAGTGCCAACAGTGCAACCATTGACACCATTATAAAAGTTTTTAAAGCATTAGAAGCCGAAATTAACTTTCATGTAAAAATGGAAGACAACTTTGTGAAACTGGCCTAAAAAAAGAAGGTTGAAAACCCTTTTGAGAACAATGTATTTTTATTCGGTTCATTGGAAGCCATAATGATTACAATAAAGTAGATGCGAATAAAAAAACCTATGGAAATTAAGGCTATAAAAACCGAAGAAGATTATAACCAAGCCCTGAAGAGACTGGAAAAGATATTCCATGCTCCCATGGAGTCAAAAGAGGGTGATGAAGCTGAAATTTTATCAATATTGATTGAAAAGTATGAAGATGAACATTATCCAATCGATGCTCCGGATCCTATTGAAGCAATTAAGTTTAGAATGGAACAAATGGGAATGGACAACAAAGATTTAGCTGAAATTATTGGTTATAAGAGCAGGGTATCAGAGATTTTTAGCCGGAAAAGAAAACTTACGCTCAAAATGATCAGGAATCTTCATGAGAAATTAAAGATACCCTATGAATCCTTGATAACTGACTATTAAATGCACAATTAGCCATCCGAGTAGACATCTGCGCAAGATTCAATTACATGAAATATTTTCCATTAATTTCTGCATTTATATTATTGATTTTTTTCTTTACAAGTTGCCGGCATGTCTCCGATAGTGGCTCCACGTCAATTCAGGAACAGGATTCCTCTGTGTTATATGTGCCAGATGGGCTTGAAGCTCATATTTGGGCGGAAAGTCCTCTTTTTCATAATCCTACAAATATTGATGTGGACATAAGGGGACGGGTGTGGGTAACGGAAGCTGTTAATTATAGAAACTTTAACAATGATTCTACCACCCGTCTTCACCATCCAAAAGGGGATAGGATAGTGATCCTTGAAGATACCAATGGTGATGGAAAGGCTGATGCTTCAAAGGTTTTTGTTCAGGATGAAGATCTCATCGCCCCTTTGGGAATCGCGGTCATAGAAAATAAGGTCTATGTTTCCTGTGCACCGAATTTAATAGTCTATACCGATGAAGATGGAGATGATATTCCTGATAAAAAAGAAATCTTTCTTACGGGGTTCGGGGGGCTGGATCATGACCATAGCCTTCATTCCATTTTAGCAGGGCCTGATGGTAAATTATATTTCAATACAGGAAATGCAGGCCCTCACCAGGTTACGGATAAATCGGGCTGGTCATTAAGAAGTGGAAGTATCTATGCGGGAGGCAGTCCCTATAACAAGAACAATACTCCCGGATTAAAAAGTGATGATGGAAATGTATGGACCGGAGGGCTTGGATTAAGGATCAATCCTGATGGAACAGGCCTTGAAGTTGTGGGGCATAATTTCAGGAATGCCTATGAGCTCGCAGTGGATTCTTATGGAAACATGTGGCAAAATGATAATGATGATGAAGTACAGGGCTGCCGCACAAGCTGGATCATGGAGAAAGGCAATGCAGGGTATGCCAGTGCTGATGGTAGCCGTACCTGGCGGGCCGACAGAAGACCCGGACAAAGCATTCCTATAGCCCATTGGCATCAGGAAGATCCGGGTGTATTTCCAGCAGGGGATGTTACAGGAGCGGGATCTCCTACTGGTGTTACAGTTTATGAGGGGGATGAATTAGGGGAATCTTTCAGAGGCTTGCTTCTGAGTGCAGATGCAGGTAGAAATGTGATATTCGGATACCATCCTGAAGCGGTTGGGGCGGGTTTTAAATTGAAGAGAACTGATTTCATAAGCTCCTTACGGGAAACTACTGAGGATTATATTTGGAATGAAAAATTAACAGATACCAAAAAATGGTTCAGACCCAGTGATATTACCTCCGGAACTGACGGAGCCCTGTATATTGCAGATTGGTACGATCCGATTGTTGGAGGACATGTCATGGATGATACTTTGGGTATCGGAAAGATATACAGGATAATTCCCAAAGGCAAAAATTTACAGGCTCCTAAAATAAACCTTGAAAATACAGAAGGACAAATTCTGGCACTTCTGAATCCCGCAGTAAATGTTCGATATTCAGGATATACCAGGTTGAAAGATTCGGGGTCTAAGGCTATGGTTCAGCTTCAGGAAGTACTGCAATCAGAAAATCCATATCATATTGCCCGGGCACTTTTTTTATTGGCTGAATTCCCGGAGGGTGTTATGGAGGTTGTGAATTCACTATCAAATGAAAACAGCCAGTTAAAAGTTGCCGCAGTAAGAGCTTTGAGAAATGCAGGGAAACTGGATGATAAAATTTTATTAAAGTTAAGCAAAGATAAGAGTGAAGTTATCAGGCGAGAGGTGGCAATCGCTCTATATGATAAACCTTTCACTGGCCTGTATAAAGCCGCACTCATCAATGTCGCCCAATCTTTAGATGAAAATGATAAAGCTTATATTGAAGCCGTAGGAACAGGAGCTAAAGGAAAAGAAGCTGCATTGTATCAAAGTCTGTTGACAATAAATGGTAAGGATCCTTTAAAATGGAGTAAACCTATGGCAGCCATCACATGGCGGTTGCATCCTGAATCTTCAATACCCGAACTGAAGAAAAGGGCTATGGCAGAGACACTTTCTGAAGACGAAAGAAAACAGGCCATCACGGCCCTTGGATTCATCGAAGACAAGGATGCCGCCACAGCCATGTTTGAGCTTACGAAAAATGCCCTGCCTGATGTATCTCAACAGGCAAACTGGTGGTTGACATACAGAAAAACCAATACCTGGTACCATCATGAAATTACAGGCTGGAAGAAACCTGTTGACAATCTTGAAAAAAATTCTGAATTGGTAAGTTTGAAAGATCAATTGCTTTTAATCGGACTCCCTTTGGAAGACAAAATAAAAATAGCAGGAAAGCTGGCCGAAGATTCACCCGGCTCATTGATACTGATTGGTCTTGCAGCGCAAAATAAGATCAATGATGAAGTCAAAAATTCTGTTTCAGAAGCCATACTTAAGAATCCTGACAGGACTGTACAGGCACTTGGTAAAAGGTATTTTATTTATGATGAAAAGGAAACCGTTTCCAATGAAAAAATTCTTGGAAATAAAGGTGACCCGGAACTGGGAAAGATTTTATTTATCAGCAACTGCGGCTATTGCCATAAAGTAGATGGTGTGGGTGCAGAAACCGGCCCTGAGTTAACCATGGTCAAAAATAAATACGATGAAAAGAGACTTTTGGAGGCTATTGTTTTCCCAAACAAAGGTGTGGAGTTTGGATATGAACCGACGATCATAACTACAAAAGATGGTGCCGCGGTATTGGGATTTGTTTATACCGATGGAAAGATCATTGTGCTGAAAAATCAGTTCGGACAAATGCATACTATTGATTCAGAAAACGTGGATATGAAAATCAATCTCAATGCTTCCATTATGCCCGATGCCCAATTGCTGCAATTAAATGAAGAAAAACTCTCTCATATAGTTAAATACCTGATGACCCTTTAATTACTAAAATTCAAAAATGGAAAAAAGAAAATGACAACTTCAAATTGATTGGACGAAAACTTGACCAGGGGTATTAATTTTCTAGCTGCCTTGGCCACGATGATTTCTTTTTATGGTGGATTGATCAATCGAATATCAAT
>NZ_JBGTCA010000168.1:0-10235 GCF_041749095.1 Aquiflexum sp.
CTGACATGACAGTGGGATTTCTTGGTATAATTGAAGGTTACGGTAACCTTGGACTCCATGTGAATGGAAGAAGCAAACAATGGTATATGAAAATGGGGGATCCCATCAATCCCAACCGATTGACCCTTTTGAAGTTTGCCAATTTCAAATCCTATTATATGGCCGGTTCCTCTGAACTGTTGCCCGGTATGCCTCCTCCACCTCAACACGTAGCCAGTAAAATCGGTTATTCAGGCAGCAGGCCCACCTACCATTCCGGCCAGCAATCCGGATTGAAACTTGGATTTGGTGCCAATATGCAGTTTTCCGATACAGGTCCGATAGATATGACTTTTTTGATTTTTTATGCCAAAATAGGTGCAGGGATTGGTTTTGACGTGGCTTTGGAGCAATACACAAAAGGGTGCGATGGCACATCAGGTTTGCCGGGGATCAATGGCTGGTATGCCAATGGTCAACTTTGGGCATGGATGCATGGTGAGGCCGGGCTGGATCTGGACATGTGGCTTTATAAGGGCCGTGTTCATGCTTTTAAAGTGGAAGCGGCTGCTTTGCTTACCGCCGGTCTTCCCAATCCCATTTGGTTTGAAGGATGGTTTGGAGGTGGGTTTTCCGTTTTGGGAGGTGCCTATAAAGGCTATATGAACTTTAAAGTAGCCTTGAATACTGAACAAAAATGCATTCCTGAAAAAAATCCATTTGATGGTGATGCTTTGATCAGTCAGATTACACCTACAGGGCGAGGGGTTTCCACATTATCCAACCCTCAGGTGGTGTTCAATTTCCCCATCAATGAAGAAATTGAAATCAATACCATCGATGAAAAAGGAATTCCTGATCTAAAAAAATTCAGACTTGTCCTTACCCAGTTTGATTTGCTCAACCTGAAAAGTAATTCGGTCCAATTTAACTTGAACACCAAATCGAGGTTGGTTGTCCGTGATGAAAATTTCCTGGCAACCTTGTTTACCACCGAAACTTTGGACGAAAGAACCCCTTACAGAATCAGGGTAGGGGTCAAAGTACAGATATGGTCAAAAGAAAGATCTGCATTTGTTGATTATGTTTTTGATGGAAAAAAAGTTGAGCAATTTGATGAACTGACCACTTTTGTCTCCGGTGAATGTGCCAAATCCCTTTTCGAAACCGGTGCCTTATTGGCCTCCTATCCATTGGACCGTCAGCGGTTTTTGCTTCAGGAGGAGGACAGAAACGGAAAATTGTACCTGGAAAAAAACCTGACATGTTTATTTGGGGAGGATGTTTACGAAGTCAAAGCTATTTTTAGGGCACTTTCTACTTCAAGGTCAGCTACTGATACTGTTCCTGTTACCTTCTCCCACAATGGATCACAGTTAAATTTCCGTCTGCCAAAATTACCCAATGACGAAATAATAGAAGTCAGGTTTGTACAAATAAGAAAACCGAGGCCCAAAAGTCAATTGGAAACCAGCTCCGTTTCTTTCAGGGACAGGAATATTTATGTGGGGGCACTTAGTGTCGCCTCTAACAAATATACTGCAGCCAACCAAAAAAGTGACATTGCCATAAGAGGCATAGATACTCCCGGAAATTTCCTTGCAGCCAAAAAGACCGAGGAAATAGAAATCTATAGGTATTACTTCAAAACAAGCAAATTCAATACCCTGTCCCAAAAAATCGCTGCTACCGCATCCGGTGCCAATGCTGTCAAGACTGGTTCATGGGGTGCCATGGAATCCTATCAGGTACAGATTCCGGCAGATGAAGGAGTTGATGTCTATGATGTACAGGGAGGGATTTTTAGAAATCAAGCTTTTGAATCATTTGCCATCAGGCCAATAATTCACCTTTCAGCTTCAAACAGGTGGCAGGACGGCTATCTAAGAGATTATTTGTACAAAAGCTATGGGGTGGTTCGGGCCAGTCCATATCATACTGACATCAATTTGGCGGGATTCAGAGACCTCAGCCAATTGGGTAATGGAATTCCGCCCTTTAGACCATTGGGCTTTCCTACGAATGCGGCTGAACCAAAAATCAGCAACAGTGAAATTAACATCAAGCGCTCACAGTTGGGCACGGAAGAAATGACAAAATCCTTCCCTTACCAACTTAAAAATTATTGACCATGAGAAACACTGATATAAGATACTTGAAATTAATCTTCTTGATGTTTTGTGCATTTGTATCTGAGGCGCAGACCACTTTCACCACCAGTAATTTTTCATTGCTCAATACCCAAACCTTTAATACAAGTGGCACTGTATATACAGCCAATGAAAATAATTTGGTAACTGCCCAACCAGTAAGGTTAGAAGCTTATACAAATAAATGGGTAATCAATTATGGTATACCTGTTCAGGCTTCAATGGACTATGCTTATCTCAGGGCCAGAATGATAGTGGCTTATGAAACGCGTCCACATATTTACCACTATGGTACCGCTGCCCTCAGACAAGCTGTGGATATCCTTGAACTGAGTCCTTTCACCAAGATTTCTTCCTGGGTACCGGTAAGGACTGAACTGAGTTACAGATACGTACCTGCCATCCTGGGAACAGCTTCATCTGTCAGCCTCTACAGCGGTTTCAATCCACAACTGCAGCCAGTAAAAGGCAGCAATTTCTTTAACATAAGACAATAGCGAAATGGAATCAATTGAGAAAGAAAATAATACCTCTGGATTCAGATCCATCGCAATGAAGGTGACACTTGTTTTGCTGGCAATAAACATGAATTTTGTTTGGATCCAAAAATCCCATGCTCAAGATGAAATCACCGAACTTGACAGCATTTCGGGATTTCAGCCACTCAATTTAGCTTTATTGGCCAAATTCTATGGGGATTCGGTAGTCCTTCGCTGGGCACCCAAAGACCCTTTATTTTGGAAAGAATCCAATAAAGCAGGCTATATGATCCATCGTTTTACCGTGGATGAATCAATTTCCGGTAAAGAACCTACTAAGATCCTACTTACGGAAAGCCCTGTCCTACCATGGAGCTTGGAGACCTGGCAAGTTCGGGCTGAAGTTGGGGATACTTTAGCGGCTATGGCTGTGAAAATATTGTTCGAAGAAAATCTGGTTGAAACAGAAAACATGTCCATGGAAAATATCCTGAACATGAAAATCCAACAAGAGAACCTATTTGGGATGGCTTTGATGTTGGCAGACAATTCACCGAGGATTGCCGAAGGTTTGGGGCTGAGGCTGGTGGATAAGGAGATCGAAAAAGGGAAAGTCTATGTGTACACCCTACACGCTTTGGTCAACAATGAGTACTTCAAATCAGATACCGCAGCCGTGTTGGTTGAGACCCAGGAACTCCTGCCGCCACCCGTTCTTCCACCTATAACCGTGGAGCAATTGGATAAAGCAGTTAGGTTCTCATGGGACAGGTCGCTCTCCGAAGCATTTTTTTCGGCATACTTTATCGAACGCTCCACAGATAATGGCAATAGTTTTCAAAAAATCAGCAATGTCCCCATCATCCAACCTGAGGCTAGAAATGCTGAACTGGACAATTCCATGATATTTCTGACAGACTCCTTACCTCAAAATTATTTCCAATACCATTACAGAATATTTGGCATCACCCCATTTGGAGAAGCTGGTGCCAAAAGCGAAATCCTCACGGTCATGGGAAGGGACCTCACAGCCCCCATACCTCCTGATGCACTCTTGGCAGAAAACCTCCCAAACAATGAGGTCAGGATCAATTGGACAAAGAATGAATTTGAACCTGACTTTAAAGGCTTCCTCATCGGTCGCAGTCAAAATATTGAAGGCCCCTATATCCCACTGCATGATTTGCTCTTGGAAAAAAATAAAAATGAATTTATTGACAAAGAGGCCATTGGCCATGGCACAAATTATTACGTGGTTGCAGCCATCGATACCGCGGGAAATTCCGGTCTGTCTGTCCCTGCTTATGTAATCATGAAAGATGAAGCGCCTCCTGCCATGCCAATTGGACTTAATGGCACCATTGACAGCACAGGTGTAGTCCAATTGTATTGGGAATTGGGTACAGAGCCGGATTTGATGGGGTATTTGGTTTACTATGCCCATTCCCCTGAACATCCTTTTACCCCGATCTCGGAGGATTTTGTAGCCGATAATTCTTTTGCCGACAGTATAGCCCTGCAGACGCTTTCCAAAAAAATCTATTACAAAATTGCTGCCTTTGACAAAAACAGGAATCCAAGCCCCTACTCTGAGATTCTTGAACTGACCAAGCCGGATTTGGTACCTCCTGTTCCAGCGGTATTCAGTGATTATAGGTCTTTTAGTGACAGGGTATATTTATCTTGGATCCCAAGTAGCAGTGAGGACTTAGACCGGCAATTGCTATTTAGAAGGGAAAATGACAATGATTGGGAACTAATTCAGACCTTCGAAAAAGAAGTAGAAGTTTTCACTGACAGCACACTAGTTCGGGGTCCACAGTATGAATATGGAATAGTCTCAGTTGATGATTCAGGTTTAGAATCCGAAATGTCGTTTTCATTAAGTGTCAGACTTATTGACTCCGGACAAAGGCGAGAAATAGAAAGTTTCGAAATCCAACTACTGGAGGAAAATGGAACAATCAAGCTCCAATGGAATTATTCCGAAACAAGGGATTTCTATTTTGTGGTCTACCGCAATGAGAATGACAGTGGGCTTTTAAGTTATAAATTATTGGAACCGGAAGTCAGGGAATTGGAAGACAATGTTTTGGTTCAAGGACAATATGAATATGGGATAAAAGCGGTTTTTGATGATGGCGGTGAATCTCCGATGAAAAGGTCACAAAGGGTCAGGGTTGGTATTCAGTAGATATTTAAGACGATTTGTAAATAGACGGCTAATCAGGTTTTTTAAAAAATAGGATTTAGGAAAATGAAAAGTCGTCAAACTGATTTTGGGAGGGGATGTAGGCTCTATATCAGTAAAATCTGTTTTTTTTAAAGATCAAAAAAAATCGTAATCAATCCCCAATGGTCCGGCATTTCTGCTTGTTAAACCTGACAGGTATATTGACCGGAAAAACATTAAAAACATACTCTGAGCTGTAAAAACCTGTCAGGTTTCTGTCCACAAGGATAAACTTGACAAAATAGGATTAGTAAAAATGAATGTGATAAACAAAGTTGATCAAATGGAACAAGTGAAATTTAATCCAGGAAAATGCAGAATGATAACTGTAGGTCTATTTACTGTTTTGATCAAAGCCCGGCTATCCAAAGTACTTATGGCTGGCTAAAACCTGTTCGGTTTCAAAGCCATGAAAGCTCCAATGATGTATAAATTTTCCCCCGGAAAGCTACTGACCCCACGGCAGCAGAATTCCTGGAAAGTTTTCAATGGCTCGAAAATGGATTTAACGACATCCTGGGCAGTGTTCAAGATAAACTGTACATAGGACGTACTGCTGCGGGAGGATGGGGGAAAGCAATAGTTTTGAATGGAGACGGAAAAGCTGAGGTGCATTTTGATCAGGAATGCAATTTCATTCTTCAATTAAACTCCGGAAAAGTCATAGCGGCAGAGGCAGACAGAACGGCTGTTTTATATTATAATGATGGAAAATTTTACCTGAAGCCTTTCTCCCCTGTTTATATTGACTGAGTTTTGGATCAAGGGAAAACACCATCAAATGCTAATTCTTTTTAAGTTGTTTTTGGAAATTTGAGTCAGATAGACATTTGTTTTTTCCTCATGAGAAGAAGAATCATAAACCACCCATAATTTATTTTTATTCATGTTTTTAGAAGAGGATTTGTTGAAACCATTCTGCTTTTATGAAACTTAAATTTACCTATAGAAGGGTTGGGCCAATCCTCCACGAGGCCCATAAACAGGGGCTTTCTCTCCTGATTCCAGGGCGCCAAGATCTGGCGCTTTCCCCTGATAATGGTCATTCACATTCGGTATGCTGACACCCGCGTTTACGGCCCGTCCCTTGGGATTTAGGGTAAAGTCAAGGTCAACCGCATGATATACCCCATGGGGGTTTTCAGGGTCTGGAGGGCTCAGGTTCATGAAAATATCATAATCCAGTTCTATACCATTCTTTTCCAATCCACTTTGCGCCGCCAGTTCGCTCAGTGTAGCAAAAGCCTTGGCATCGGTTTTAGAATAATCATAAATTTGCCCATCTTCCGGAGCAATCCAGAGGTAATGCTTTTCGGAATTCCTGTTGGGCCTATATCCATTGAAATCGGAAGTGGAATATGCCGTGCCAAAGGGAAAGGCATTTATCGGCCGGTTTGGCGCATCTGCTCCCAGAAATAAGTTGTTCCGGAAATGTGCATTGGAAAAAGTCTGTGTATTGCGGTTTTCAGCAATAATGGTATTGTGATAAACCAATAGGCCTGCCGGTTTCGCCATAAACTTAAAAGCATATCCATTGGGGATATGGTAAATAACATTCCTGATAAAATAAGCTGGTCCTCCAAAGACCGGCTGGGCACTCAGGGCACATTGGGCGGAATTGAAACCACGGTTTCTCATCACGCGGATATTATGCACCCCACCATCTGCCTCTATAAAATCATCCACCATCAGGTGCATATCATTATTATAAATATCGATGGATACCGCCTTTAGGTCCTGTTCCTGCTCGGGTGTGCCATACGTTGAAATATTGATGGCATCATGAAAATAAGCTATGGAATTGTGACAGATCACATGTCCAGAACCATATACTATTATAGCCATATAACTTTTCAGCGGGCTTGCTCCGTAAACGCCAGGATTTGCCCAGCCTACCAGGTGGTTGCGCGGATCCCTGCCAAAGATGATATTGTCTGAAATATAAAAGTTCTTTGAGCCGGCAAACTCTGAAGTAATGGCAATGCCCACCTCCTCAATCCTGCAGTTTCTGACCGTAAGGTTGGAAGCTCCTATGACTTCTTTCAGGCCTGCCGAAAAAGCAATATCTGTATTTCTGATCACAAGGTTTTCAAAAATATGGTGCGCGGTACCCAATACATCAAAAAGCCGGTGGGCACCATTTCCGTCAAAAATAGCCTCACCATCTCCTGCACCCCTGATCACAATGGGTTTTTCTTCAGTGGCTTTGATGTTTAACAAATAAGTGCCGTCAAAAGGAATCCCATGCGGATCCACATAATCCAATAAATCGGCCTTATATAAGCCTGCATGAACCAGGATGATATCTCCCGGCTGGGCTTTTTTTTCACTTACCACCGACCAATCCCCCAAACCGGATCCAAAATAGGCAGCCTTGAGCCCTTCAAAGGAAGGCTCTTCTTTTTTTCCTTTATAACCCGGAGGATATACATGCAGCAAGCGGCCTCCGTCAGCTGACTTCGGTGCTGTACGGGTTTTAACTTTAACCGTCTGATTGGATTCTCCCTCTACCCCATCCGGATCCGAAAGGATAAACCTGCATTCATATTCGGTACCTGGTTCCAGATCCAGTATACTTCCTGCAAACATATGCGGCACCGTATATTCCAATTGCTCCATTTCCCGGAAAACGCGTTCTCCTCCTATCCGCAGCATGGGCATTCCTTCTTTCCAGGCTGTGCTGCCGGCTTTCCTGTATGCTACCTCAACCATAGCATTCCGGTTTTCATCCCCTTCAATCTTCCACTCAAAACCCAGATTGAGCAAAGTCGGAGGTTCAATAATAAACTCACCTGCCCGGACAGCATCATTAGCCAAAAGTATGTGGCTATAAAACAGCATTGCTAAGACGAGGGAAAATATTTTTCCTGAATACCGGTTTACAAAAAACTGTCTCTGAATCAATCCTGATATAAATTTTATAAAACTGATTTTCATATTCATGTAAATTAAACTGTGATTGAATTTAAACTTTCCAAATCAAAAGACCTTCGGGGTTCTTGGAAACCTCAAAGGTCTGTCCAAAAAACCTTTGAGGTCTTTTTTTGACCTCGAAGGTTTGATCCCAGGATTTAACATGCTTATAAATACTCCGGTTACCCCTGGTGAATCTATTAGTTTTTAGTTACAAAGTCAGAAATTTGATCTCCCGGGTCAGGTCCAGCCAAAGTGAACGTGTCAGGCACACCCTAGGATCCGGAGATTTCCTGGAAGAAACAATTTTGATGAAATTTAAACTGAAAAATAGCTTATGAGAAATTACAAGTTAAATTTAGCTGCCACTGGTAAATGGCCAGGTTCCACCAGAGGTTGGCGCGCCTGACCGTTGCAGGTCTGTCCGACAAAGGCAAGTTTGACCTATCCTTGGCAGTCTGAATAGGCACTGGTTCAAGACTTAGTCTTGGACCAATTCATGGCAGTCTTCAGACTGCAAAAAGCCTGAAGACTTGAACAATTGCCAAATTCACAACAGTCTGAAGACTGAAACAAAAATGGTCCAAGTCAAAGACTTGAACCATCCTTCATCCTTCCTCCCTCATCCTTTACTTCAGCTTCTTATACTTAATCCTTTTTGGCGTCACATCACCCAATCTCTTTTTCTTGTTTTCCTCATAGTCGGAGAAGTTACCTTCAAACCAATACACTTGGGAATCGCCTTCGAAAGCCAGAATATGTGTACAGATCCTGTCCAGAAACCAACGGTCGTGGGAAATGATCACGGCACAGCCTCCAAAGTTTTCCAAAGCTTCTTCCAATGCCCTTAAGGTATTTACATCCAGATCATTGGTAGGTTCATCGAGCAAAAGCAAATTACCACCTTCTTTCAAGGTCATGGCAAGGTGGACTCGATTCCTCTCACCACCGGAAAGTATACCGACTTTCTTTTCCTGATCCGAGCCGGTGAAATTGAATTTACCAACATAGGCACGTGAATTCATTTCCTTATTGCCCAACTTCATGATCTCATTTCCGCCGGAAATGGATTCGTAGACAGATTTGTTGGGATCAAGGTTGTCGTGTTCCTGATCTACGTAGGCCAGTTTTACCGTCTCTCCTACTTCGAAATTTCCTTCATCAGGTTTTTCTCTACCGGTTATCAATTTAAACAGTGTGGATTTTCCAGCACCATTTGGTCCGATGATCCCTACAATTCCACCTTGGGGCAAATTGAAGGATAAGTCTTCAAAAAGGAGTTTGTCTCCATAGGCTTTTGAAACCCCATTCACCTCAATCACTTTGGTACCCAATCTTGGCCCAGGTGGTATATACAACTCAAGCTTGGCCTCTTTTTCTTTTCCTTCCTCACTGACCATCTTATCATAAGCACTCAATCTTGCTTTTCCTTTAGCTTGGCGTGCTTTGGGAGTCATACGGATCCACTCCAATTCACGCTCCAAAGTTTTCTGACGTTTGGATTCTGTTTTTTCTTCCTGCTTCAGCCTGCTTTGCTTTTGATCCAGCCATGAAGAATAATTGCCCTTCCACGGAATACCTTCTCCCCGATCCAATTCGAGAATCCAACCGGCTACATTGTCTAGGAAATAACGGTCGTGGGTCACAGCAATGACAGTACCTTTATATTGTTGTAAATGCTGCTCGAGCCAAAGCACAGATTCAGCATCGAGATGGTTGGTCGGTTCATCCAATAGCAAAACATCAGGCTCCTGAAGCAGCAACCGACAAAGTGCCACCCTTCTTTTTTCACCACCTGAGAGATTGCCAACATTGGCTTCACTAGGAGGCAATCGGAGCGCATCCATGGCTTTTTCAAGCATCAGGTCCAGTTCCCATGCATTGGCTGCATCCAGTTTCTCCTGGACTTCTCCCTGTTTGGTGATCAATTTATCCATGGCATCCGGATCATCCATCAATGCAGGGTCCATGAATTTCTCATTGATTTCTTCAAATTCTTTCAATAGGGCAACAGTTTCGGAAACCGCCTCTTCCACAATTTCTTTTACAGTTTTGGTAGGATCCAATTTAGGTTCCTGCTCCAACATACCAACCGTATATCCGGGCGACCAAACCACTTCCCCCAAAAATTCCTTATCCATTCCGGCAATGATCCTTAAAAGCGAACTTTTTCCTGATCCGTTGAGGCCGAGTACACCTATTTTTGCTCCATAAAAAAAAGAGAGGTAAATATCTTTCAGAACTTTCTTCTGCGGAGGGTAGATTTTGGACACTCCAGCCATAGAAAATATAATTTTTTCAGCACTCATAGTATTGGTTTTGATGATTTTATTTGCATTTAGGACAAAGATGGCAAAAAAAGGTCTTTCTTAGGATAAATGCTTTTGAATTAATTAATTTGCAAAAAAGTAAAGGGGACTACCACACACCAACCTATTAAATCGAAATGGAGCATCCATACGGGTACATTAAAGATAACAA
>NZ_JBGTCA010000169.1:0-7565 GCF_041749095.1 Aquiflexum sp.
CTTCAGGAATTATTGATTCATGGGAAAAGCTACACGGCCCAATACTTAAAAGGAGAGGAAAAAATCCAGGCGAAGGATTTCAACAGGAAATGGAAAGATACAGTTTCTGTAAAGGGTGCAAGAGAAAATAACCTAAAAAACCTGACTGTCAAATTCCCACTGCATACTTTGACTGTAGTCACGGGAGTAAGTGGTTCCGGTAAATCCACCTTGGTCAAAAAGGTGCTCTATCCTGCTTTGGGCAAAACCTTGGGAACAGTCATTGATGAAACAGGGAAGTTTGACAAACTGGAAGGGGATTATAAAAAGATCACGCAAGTGGAATTTGTAGATCAAAACCCCATCGGCAAATCCTCCCGATCCAACCCGGTTACCTATGTCAAAGCCTATGATTCCATCAGGACTTTGTATTCCGATCAGACACTTTCAAAACAACGGGGATACAAACCGGCATTTTTCAGCTTCAATGTGGATGGCGGCAGATGCGAGGGCTGTCAGGGAGAAGGTACGGTGACTGTAGAAATGCAGTTTATGGCGGATATACATTTGACCTGTGAGTCCTGCAAAGGGAAACGTTTCAAAAATGAAATCCTTGAAGTCAAATACAAGGACAAAGACATCTCAGATATTCTGGATTTGACCATTGATGAAGCCATGGACTTTTTTAAAGGAAAAGCACAGATCATCAACAAATTGCAACCCCTTCAAGAGGTCGGTCTAGGATACATTGGCATGGGTCAATCTTCCAATACCCTCTCGGGCGGTGAAGCCCAAAGGGTGAAGTTGGCTTCATTTCTAGGTAAAGGCGGAACCAAATCCGGTGACCATATCCTGTTCATATTTGATGAACCCACCACAGGACTGCACTTCCATGATATCCGCAAACTCCTACATTCCATCAATGCATTGATAGAACAGGGCCATTCGGTCATCATCATCGAACACAATACCGAAGTAATTAAAGCTGCGGATTGGGTCATTGACCTAGGTCCCGAAGGAGGAGAAAAAGGAGGACACATCACCTTCGAAGGCACCCCTGAGGCGCTGATGGAAACTGAGGGGAATTATACGGGTAAGTATCTGAGGGAGTCTTTTCAGTAGGATTAGGGTGACAAAATAAAGTTAAAATAAGCTCTTGAATGCTTTTGATGTATAATAGCGTCCAAGGCTTCTCCTTGTCATTTCGACGATAGGAGAAATCTGTTCTGCCTTAGAGGGTTATCAGACCTCTCCTGCCGTCGAGGTGACAAGGACAAGTTCTGTTTGTAATTGATTGCTTTTATTGGATCGATAGTTTTAAAAGCTCCTCCTTGAAGAGACTCTCCCCTAAGAATTAGGAAATTCTTCAATTCCCGTTAGCCAACGGGACAGGCAGTACTTCGGATTCAGGATGACGAGTAGCCACATAGCTAACTCCATTAAAATAATAGCTCAGGATTAAAATGAAGGCACCAATATTTACGTCATTGGAACTCCAGGTCTTGTCCGCCGTGGCGGAAGAGGTCCATACCTTTTTTGGCTGTCATTGTGTTTGAACAAGTCACTTCGCAAAAATCTGCCCCTCATCCTGAAAGGATTTGAATTCAAGGGCATTGCCTGAAGGATCAAGAAAAAACATGGTTGCCTGTTCTCCCACCTCACCTTTGAACCTGATATAAGGTTCGATGACAAATTCCATTCCATGGTCTTTTAACTTGTCTGCCAAAGCATGCCATTCCTCCCAAGGTAAGATCGCCCCAAAATGCCTTACTGGAACATTTTTCCCATCTACTTCATTTGCCTTGGCCAAATTCAGTTCTTCAGGTTTGACATGGGCGGACAACTGATGCCCAAAAAAATTGAAGTCTATCCATTTATCCGTACTTCTTCCTATGTCACAACCCAACAGGTCTCCATAAAACTTTCTGGTTTCCTCAATGTCCCGGATGGGAAATGCAAGATGAAAAGGCTTGAATTGACTCATAATTGATTAATTTCGTTTGCGGATCAGTTGGAAAGATCGGTTATTAAAAATTATTTTCATAATGATCAATCATGATACTATTATATGCCAAAACCAACTGGTTATTTGTCAAACACAAGATTTCACGTTACTTCGGTCTTCGGTCTTCCGTCTTCTAACTATTAATTTTAACCCATGAACAAAAAAACAGTTTCACTGGTATTATCGAGTGGTGGTGCCAGGGGAATGGCGCATATAGGTGTAATCGAGGTTTTGGAAGAATCAGGCTATGAAATTGTTTCCATTGCCGGATCTTCGGCAGGGGCATTGATAGGAGGTATGTACGCTGCAGGAAATCTGCCCAAGTTCAAAGACTGGATATGCAACCTGGATAGGATTGATGTTTTTTCTCTGATGGATTTCACCATTTCCAGCAGGGGTTTTATCAAAGGGGACAAAGTTTTTGGCGAACTCAAAAAGCTGATTGCAGATTGTCATATTGAGGATTTGAACATTCCTTTCGTCTGTACGGCTGTGGAAATACCCTCAGGAAAAGAACATGTTTTCAGAAAGGGTAGCTTATATGCAGCAATTCGGGCATCCGTTTCCATACCAACTGTACTCATGCCTGCAATCATCCACGGTAAGGAATATATAGATGGGGGTATTCTGAATCCCATTCCATTGACCCTTTTGCCGAAGGAAAAAAGAGGTGAAATAGTGCTAGCTGTGGACCTTAATGGCCCAAAAGAGGCATTTGTTGATTTATTGGGAGGTAAAGATAAAATAACCTCACCCACTACTTTTAGTAAAATGCCTGGTTGGATGATCGATTACCAAAAGAAATTTTCAGCTTATTTTTCTACTTTGGAAAAAGATGAAAAACCAAAAGGAATGGGATTCATCGATCTTATGAATTATTCATTTGATATCCTGCAGGATAAACTTTCAGGACTGGTATTGGAAAAACATAAAGTTGATATAATTGTGGAAATTTCAAGAATCCAGGCCCGAACCCTGGAATTCCACCGGGCCTCTGAGATGATTGAGATAGGAAAACAAAAAACACTAAAAGCTATAGCGCAATTCGAAAATGAACATTAAGGAACTCAATCAGCTACTTGGTAATGCTGATATTTACCTGCTCGATCAGATCCTTAAAGGCAGGTTCAAAAAATCGATGAGAATCCTGGATGCAGGGTGTGGGGAAGGAAGGAACACAATATATTTTATGAATCAGGGATATCAGATTTTTGGAGTGGACAGCAACCCAACGGCCATACAGATGGCGAGGTTGTATGCTAAGACGATTCAACAGGAATATGACATCCATCGCTTTCAAACTTCCATCATAGAAGATATGCCCTTCCATCAGGGTGCCTTTGATGCCCTTATCAGCTCTGCGGTATTACATTTTGCCAAAAGCGAAGAACAGTTCTTTAAGATGATGGACGAGATGATGCGGGTATTGAAACCCGGAGGGATTTTCTTTTTAAGAATGACTACTGCCCAAGGTGGGATTTTGGAAAAGTCCCCTGACTTGGGAGATGGGGTTTACTTGCTTCCCGATGGGACGGAACGGTTTCTGTTGACAGAAGAACTGGAAAAGGAGGTTATGGCAAAATATAACCTAACCTTCCTCGAACCACCCAAGTCCGTCCTTGTTCACGGGCTGAGGGCGATGGGGGTATTTGTTTGGGAAAAGGGGATTGTAAAGGATTGATTGAAAGAACTTGTCCGCGGTGGCGGATTGAAAGATTGGAAAATTTCAAAATTAAAAAATTGGCCTAGCATTCTCAGCGTCTATCTAATATCAAACCACAGGGTTGAAAACCTGCTCATAATGTGCTGACCTGAGCAAGATGCCTCCACTGTGTTCGTAAAATGAGCCGTCAGTGGGATAAACCCCATCCTTTGTTTTGACCCAAGAGCCATCGGGCATGGGAAGGTAGGAAAGCATACGCTCCCAGTTTTTGTAGTACTGATGTCCGTTTGTTTCCTGCAGCCCGAGGTTCAAACCAGGAAAGGCCGGCAATCTGGCAGCCACATTTTTGTTCCAATCTACCAAAATAGGATTAACCGTCAGATCTGCACAAAAACAGGGCACCTCCTTTTCGTAAGCGGCTTGGGCAATCTTCATGGTCATGGTAAGTGTCTTGGCAATGGCCTTCACCGCTATGGCCGAATATCCCTGTTCTATTCGCATCAATGCCTCCTCTACAGTGTGGGCACTCTCATCTGCGGCCACCCTCACTCCCAAATCACCAACAAAAGCATGGTTGCCCTCACCAAATGGTTCTTCTATAACAGCGATCTGATCAAAGGCTCCAATCTTTTTGGCGTGGTCCAAAAACCTCTCCAAGGCCTCCTTCTTCTCGTACCTTTCATTGGCATCAAAATAATAAGGGATCTTTCCATTTTCGGTATATGGAGTTTCATAATGGCCTATGGCTTTATGTACCCCTTCCAAAAAAGCCATGTCTTTTTGCAGCATCTCCTCCTGTGTCCCTGCGGAACCTGTTTTCAATTTCATGATAAAATGTCCCCTATCAGCGGCTGCTTTTATATCTTCTATATTGGCACCCACACTGAAAGAAGGGATGCTTGCCACCTTGTCATGCTTGGCTGAAAGCCCTTGGCTAAAGACTTCAGGTATCATCTCGTCAAATTTTCCCATCCCGTTTTCGTCAGCATAGAGTAGCCAAATGGCATTGTCCACCGGCACCAGGGCATTCAGGGCAAAGGTCTTTTTCAGGTCGGAGATACCTGTGATTTTTTTGCCATATTCCCACACCTCAGGCAGCAAATCCTCCAATACCTTGACCGGATCATCAAAGGTATGCCCCTTCAAGAGCTGTACGGCCCTTTCCGTCATGGCATACATCAATGCGTTTCCCCCATTGGAGGAGTGGGCGGCAAACACCCGCTGATCAGACCATAAAGTTCCTTGGGTACCAATACCTATTCTATGGTTTCCGGAACTGGTCCTGAGGTAGGCTAAAACCTGCCACGCTTCTGTAATGGCACTGCCCTTAAACCGATAAGGAATCAAAGGTTCCCTTTCAAAATTGGTATCTACATGATCTATGGTAATCCTTTTCATGGGAGTTTTTTTGTGGGTTGTAATAGACGAATAAACCGGGGAAAAGCCCATACTTCCCATTGTGGCCAAGGCACCTGCTTTTTTGATAAAGGTTCTTCTGTCCAGGCCAATCCTGACCTTATGCTCGGATTTGTTATTTTTCATTGGAGTTCGGAATTTGGTTTAATGTGTACCAGGCTTCGCCTGACCATAATGGATTGCCTTGGTTGCTTTTGATGTTGGCTGACAGGAGAAAATATACTACGTGCTGCTCTTTTAAATTGGGAATGACCAGTCTGCATTTCTTTCGATCTTCAGACAAAGTGATTTCGGAAGGTTCCAGATAGGTTAAGTCTTTTTTCGGTCCACCATAAGCGGGGGTTGGTGCGTACCACCATTGCTGGATTAGGATATCATCGTTTGACATTTGTTTGTCATTTGCTAAGGGCTCGGTAAATTCAATTTCAAAACCATCAGGTTTTGCCCTGATAGCCAACATCTCAAAGGTAGATTTTCCATTGTAAGTCAACTTCTCCAATCCGTATTGGTTTTCCTTCCAACTCCATCCTCCCACCATGCCAATTTCACCCACATACAAAGCACCATCCGGCCCCCATACCAGTCGATTGACCCCTGCGGTGAATCCCTGCGAAAAGCGAAAAACCGAACCTTGATAGGCACCATTTACTTTTTCGAGAAAATCCCTCTTAATTCCTCCATGGGTAACGTCACCATGCAGCATCTGCCCCTTGTATGGCCCATCTTTCATAAGGATGGGTTCGGATGGGGAATTTCCGATTTCCACATCCGGTAACCAAATCGCCGGAGGAACCATCGGTGGTGTTTCATCAATAGAATCCTGAAGCCCCCAGGCCATCCCGTTGTAAGCCCCTTCCTTCACATGAATCAGCTTGTTGCCCGGAAGCCATTGCCCTTGGTTGTCAGTGACAAACAATTCTCCATCTACTCCCTTGCCAATGCCATTGGGTGTCCTTAAGCCATAATCCAATCCTCTATAGGTCCCGTCCATTCCAATTTCCAGAGTTCTTCCACGATCAGGGTGCTGCTTTTGGTTTGACATAAGGCGCATGGCCATGGAGGTGGCAATATAAAACTTGCCCTCTTTATGTACCAGTCCAAAGGCAAACTCATGAAAATCTTCGGTAACACCCCATGCATCGGACACTACCCTGTATTCATCGATGATATCATCTCCATCCGTATCCACCAGATGGGTCAGCTCATGTTTTTGAAGTACGTAGATTTCTCCATCTACCACTTCAAGACCCAAAGGCTCAGCCAATCCTTCTGCGATGCGCTTAATGGTAATTTGGGTGGTGTCGCCTTTCTCTACCCCATCCAGTAGGTAAACTGCCCCCAAACGGTCCCAAGTGGATACCAACAATCGACCATCAGGCAAAAATGCCATGGCCCCAACTTTGGGTTTGAAATCACCAAAATGCAGGGTCCGGATATCATAACTGGGATGCACACCTTCCAGTGCTGCACCAAATCCCGGTTGTCGTACATCTTCTTCAGTCAAGCTCGCCTTTATTATTGGTGTAGAATGGGAAGCTTGAATAGCAGGCTTTAAGGAGTAGATGTAATCCAACATGGGTATTATGTCGCCCTCCCTCAATTCCGGATGAGGGTTCATCGGGATTTCACCCCAAACACCTGCCCCTCCCTCCAGAATTTTTTTTATCAGTTGGGGATAGGAATTCTTTTTATCAGGATATTTGGCAGCTATATCTGCAAAAGAAGGCCCCACCATCTTGTTGTGTTCCTCATGACAGGTGTAGCAATCGCTCATTTCCATTTTCAAAATTCCCAAATGATCATATTTATCCCCCAATGATGGTGGATGCTGATCGGGAAGAGGATCAAAAAAAGTACGGACCACATAAGATCCCGATTTCTCCCATTTCTCGCAATTTTGCTCTGAACATAAATGAAGGGTGTGGCCCTCAGGAAGGTTTTCTATTAAAATCCTACGTTCCAATCCGGGATCCCCATTTTTATTGCTCACAAATTCAGGTTGTTCTTCTATGCGAATCACTTCCCCACTCTCCATGTGTGCCTCATTCCAAATGGTGATTTGTTTGTCCTTCAGTTTATACCCTTTGTATTTCCAGGTAATGGAAATTTCATTGCCATCATGCGTGATTTTCCAACGGTTATAAATTTCCCTATTCTTCAAATAGGGAGTGCCCCAACTACTGGGTTGAATGTTTTTCTTGTTGGTATATACGGCACCTTCCAACAACACTCCACCCTTCCAAACCTTGTACAACTGCTGATTGGAGAGGTCATAGGCCACATAGCAGGCAGAATCCAATGCCAGGGTAAGCATCCTTGGTTTTTTGTCAAGTACAGACCTAAATGCCCATGGATCCGAGGGACGCTCAATATCAACTTTGGGTTGACAGGAGAATAAGCAGAACAGGAGCAAAAACAACCCAAGTGCCTGAAATCTTACCCAAATTATATATGTCATCTTATTATTTTATCATTGGAATAGGCAACCAGCAAAATACAAAA
>NZ_JBGTCA010000170.1:0-10062 GCF_041749095.1 Aquiflexum sp.
GATTATAGGATTTCAGTTATTTCGTTAGATCCCACCCCATTGGAATTGGACAGGCATTATAAAGGACTGAAAAGACTGGAAATCAAAGTACCTGCCTGGACCATGGAAAACGGTGAGGGAACGATTAAGGTAAGGCTGACCGGAAAATAAAGAATTCCTTGGAATCCAAATACAGACAGGAGGCTTTGGTCTGCATTGGTTTTCCAAAGTAGGCAATTTAGATTTTGTCCGAAGGCAAACCTTCAATGGATATGAAGATCTGATCACCCAAGATCAAAATTCCTGATTGTAGTGAGCTGCGTCAGTAAATTTAATAATCAATCGATGAATCCAAAAAATAACATTTGCAGGGACAAGTGGTCCTTTTGGGGTTTGGGCTTAGTCCTTTACCTTTTATGCTTCCCACCCCTATTGGCCGACAACCTGAAAGACATTAAAACCATTCAAGAGAGGATAATTGCAGAATTGCTGGAAAATGAAATCAATCCCGAAGAAATAGAAGAATTGTTGACGACCCAACTTGAAGATGGTACATGGCCCGGGATTGATTATAAAGATGTCTCCAGAACCGGTTTTGAGCACAGAATACATTCCGGAAACATGGTTACCCTCAGCAGGGCTTATTCTAAAAGAGGTTCAAAATACCGGAAAAACAAACGGGTACGAAATGCCATAGAAAAAGCATTGGCCAACTGGGTGGAAAACGATTATTTCTGTGACAACTGGTGGCATAATCAGATCGGCACACCCGGTAACCTGGTCCATGTGATGTTGTTGGCAGGTAATGATATGCCCAAGGAGCTGACCGAAAAAGCCCAGCCCATTATTGGCCGGGCGCATCTGGAAGCCTCCGGTGCCAGGCCAAGTGGGGACAGGATCAAAATTGCCGGCATTTTGGCTAAAAACCTTCTATTTGTAGCCGATTATCAACAGTTCGATGTAGTGATCAGGGTCATTGAAGGGGAAATCAAATTCTCAGAAGGAAGAGGTATGCAGTATGATTACAGTTTTCACCATCGGGTGGACCGGGTAAACAATACCCTGTCATACGGATTGGGGTATGCCGATGCCTTTGTAGAATGGGCGGGCTATGTAGCGGATACGGATTATGCTTTTTCGACTGATAAAATACAGCTCCTAGTGGATTATTACCTGGATGGAATCTGTAAATCCATGGTTTATGGCAAATATCCGGATGCAGGTGTGAAAAACCGGAGTGTGGCCAGGGCAGGTGCATTGAAGCCCATGCATGCCGAAACACCAAAAAAAATGCTGCTGATCACTGATTACCGAAGTGATGAACTTAAGGAAATTATTCAGATCAGGGAAGGAAGCATAAAAAACACCGACCTGTCCCACAGTACCTTTTATTGGCATTCCGAACATTTTGCCTTTCAAAGGCCAACATACTACGCCTCAGTGAGGATGTTTTCCACCAGAAACTATAATATGGAAGTACCATACAACAGTGAGGGCCTGAAAAACCATCATAGAGGGGACGGCACCAACCACCTTTCACTTACCGGGGAAGAGTACCTGGATATCTTTCCGGTCATGGATTACCAAAAAATACCGGGAGCCACTATTCTGCAAAAAGAGAAGCTGCCGGATGAAAACCAGATTCAAAAACCTGGATTGACTGATTTTGTCGGGGCGGTGACAGATGGCATGTATGGAGCAGTTGCTTTTGACTTCAAAAGCCCCCATGACCCATTAGAGGCAAAAAAAACATGGTTTTTCTTCGATAATGAATATATGTGCCTGGGGGCAGGCATTACCGGTAGATCCAACAGACCTGTCCATACCACACTGAACCAAAACCTGCTGAAAGGGAATGTAACCGTTAATTCAATAGCAGGTCAAAAAACCCAAAATTCAGGTGATCATGAACTTGACGGAGTGAATTGGATACACAGCGATGGGGCAGCTTATTTATTTACTGAACCACAAAAAGTCTCTTTATCCAATGGTCCTGCCAAGGGATACTGGTGGGATATCAGTAAACAATCCAGTACACCCAAAGAAAAAGTAACTTTGGATGTATTCAAGTTATGGTTGGATCATGGCAACCGTCCCCAAGGGGAAACATACAGCTATGTGGTATTGCCCCATGTGGATGTGGAAGAAACCAGGGGTTATGACTTACAGGGCTCCTTGAAGGTGCTTTCCAATACGGATCACATCCAGGCTGTTCACCATAAAAAATTGGGCATCACTATGGTCGTATTTTACCAGGCCGGAGCTTTGGATTTGGGAGAAGGCCTCCACTTGACCATGGATGGTCCCGGGACTCTGATTCTGCATCATCAGGGAAAAACCATCCATAAAATCGCCGCCGCAGATCCCGGCAGGAAACTGGGAAAACTACACTTCAGCCTGAATACCCCAATCGGAATAGAATCTAAAGGATTAAAAACCCAATGGAATGCGGATAAGGGCATCAGTGATCTGTCTGTTGAATTGCCCAAAGGGGTCTATGCAGGTAAAAGTATAAGTTTTGAGTAATTGTGAAGAAATATGAAAAATAAATTATTGGTATATAAATTTATCCTTTTGGGATTGATGGTTTCCATCTCCCCAACCTGGGCTCAGCAAGTGCCAAAGGAATTGCCGGTTTCCGCACACCCCAGGATTTTGCTGTTGGAAGGTGAGGAGGAAGAAATTAAAGGGCTGATAGAAAAAGATCAGCGATGGAATAGCCTGCATCAGGCCATTCTCAAAGAATCCGATCGGATCATCGGTGAAAGCTTTTTGGAAAGAAAACAGATCGGAAGACGGTTACTTTCTGTTTCCAGGGAGGCTTTAAGAAGAATATTCCATCTTAGCTATGCCTACCGGTTGACTGGTGAGAGCCGATTTGCTCAGAGGGCTGAACAGGAAATGGTGAATATTTCAGGTTTTAGTGATTGGAATCCCAGTCACTTTTTGGATGTGGCAGAGATGACGATGGCCATGGCCATAGGTTATGATTGGCTTTTTGAAGCTTTGTCTCAGGATAGCAAGATAAAAATCAAAGAAGCAATAGTCAAAATGGGCTTGGAACCCTCTTACAATGACAAATACAATGGGTTTTTGAATGTCACCCATAACTGGAATCAAGTCTGCAATGCAGGAATGATTTATGGGGCTTTGGCAATGTATGAAGACCACCCTGATTTGGCACACCGTACCATACAGCGGTCTGTGGAAACCATAGCCAAAGCCATGGATGATTACCAGCCTGATGGGGCTTACCCTGAAGGATATGGCTACTGGGGATATGGGACTACCTTTAATGTTTTGTTTTTAGATGTACTGGAGAAAATTTACGGAACGGACTTCGGCTTAACCGATACCCCGGGCTTTCTTCAGACGGCAGGATTTTATAAAAACATGTCGGGGGTTACCGGGTATTCTTACAATTGGGGAGATGCCGGAGGGGGAAGAGGGAACCTGACTCCTGCTATGTTTTGGTTCGCACAAAAGAACGATCAGCCTTCCCTACTATGGGTTGAAAGGGATTATCTTGACCAGACAGATTTAAGTGGATTAACCCGAAACCGGGTACTTCCTGCTGCCCTGATTTGGGGAAAAAACATCCCCTTGGATAAAATACCTGTGCCTGAACAGAAGGTGTGGGTTGGTCAGGGAGCAAATCCTCTGGCCATGATGCGGACGTCATGGACCGACCCAAATGCCATATATTTGGGCTTCAAGGCAGGGTCCCCTTCAGTGAACCACGGACACATGGATATAGGCTCTTTTATAATGGAAGCAGACAGTGTACGCTGGGCTATGGATTTTGGGATGCAGGATTATGAATCTTTGGAGTCCAAAGGGATACAACTCTTCGGAAGGACACAGGATGCGGAAAGGTGGACCGTTTTTCGCCTCAACAACTATGTACACAATACCCTTACCATAGACGGTGAACTTCAAAGAGTGAACGGGTATGCCAAAATTGATCAATACGGTACTTCAGATGATTTTCCTTTTGCTGTTTCCGATGTGACTTCCATTTATGAAGGTCAACTGAAAAAATTCCAAAGGGGTGTGGCCATTGTGGACCAATCTTATGTTCTGGTCAGGGATGAAATCAGGAATAAGGATTCCAAATCCCATATCAGATGGAACATGTTGACCCCGGCCCTAGTAGCCTTAGATGGGGATAAAGCCCTATTAACTCAAGATGGCAAAAAGCTTTATTTAATCATACAGGGATTGGAAGGTGTAAAATGGAAAACATATAGCACTGATCCCAAAACAGAATATGATGCTCCCAACCCGGGAACGGTAATGGTGGGATTCGAATACCATGCTCAACCTGGAGAAGAAATGAAATTCCAAGTGCTCTTGGTGCCTGAAAAAGCCTTGGGAAAGGTAAAGAAAGATGCTAAAGATTTAGCGGAATGGAAATGAATGGAAAAAGGTTGGGGGAAGTGGGAAGTACGAAGTTCATTGGGAAACGGAAGACGGGAGACGGAAGAGGCCGGATCACTGGAATGATAATCATATAATTCACTAGCGTCAAGAAAAATAAAAAATGATGAAACGAATATATTTTCTCTCTCCTATCTACATATCAGTCACATTTTTACTATTATCCTGTTCTGAAAAACAGCATGAAGGTCCCCTTATCATTGATGAAAGGGATCAGGCGGAGGTTTTGTTAAAAGCCATACCCATAGACTTGGTTTGGGCAGGTCACCCTGTTGGTTTTTCCCTGATGACCCATGGGGACCGCCAGTATATAGCTTATTACAATGAAGACCGGTATATGACGGTAGGTCAGAGAAACCTGGATGAGGAAGAATTTGAGCTGTTTACCCTGCCCATATTTGACAGACAGGAAGGAGGGGGTACCAGTACCATCCTCAATTGGGACAGTCATAATTCTGTCACCTTTGGCATTGACAAAGCAGGATTTATTCACCTTTCAGGCAATATGCACGTACATCTATTGACTTATTTCAAGGCCACCCTGCCTCATGACATTACGTCCCTGAAGCAGGAATCCGGAATGATCGGCACCAATGAAAAGCGCTGCACTTATCCCAATTTCATGACTACCCGGGAAGGTGACCTGGTTTTTCATTACCGGGATGGGGGAAGTGGTAATGGCAATGAGATTTATAATATTTACGATACTGAATCGGGACAATGGTCCAGACTTTTGGATGCACCTTTGACAGATGGCAAAGGAGAAATGAATGCATACGCCTCTCAGCCTACTCTTTATGAAGATGACTGGTATCACATGTACTGGGTATGGAGGGACACCCCCGATTGTGAAACCAACCATGATTTATCCTATATCAAAAGCCCTGACCTGAAGCAGTGGTACAATGCTTTTGGGGAACCGGTAAGCGTCCCCGTCACCATAGACCAGGAATCCGTGATTGTGGATCCCATTCCCCCCGGTGGAGGAATTATCAACTTGGCGGCAAAGCTTTGTCTGGATGGACAACATAACCCGATTATGGCTTTCCATAAATATGATGATGAGGGAAAAATCCAATTCTATGTGGCCAAAAGAAAGGACAGAGAATGGGATATCAAACAGGTTACTGATTGGGATCACCGCTGGGAATTTTCGGGTCGCGGAAGTATAATTTTTGAAGTCCGGATAGGACAATTTAAGAGAAGAGAGGATGGAAAATATGAATTGGGATATGAACATGTAAAATACGGAAATGGTACCATTTTGCTGGATGAGGAACTGAACCCTATTGGTGAGGTATTAAAACCGGTTTCTTATGTTGCCGGTCTGACACCGGAAGGGGATTTTCAGGGTTTATTGGTTCGCTCTGCTGCCGATATGGGAAGTTCTAAAAACGGCAAAACTTATGTCCTTAAATGGGAGACCTTGCCTCACAATAGGGACCGCCCCCACCCCGAACCCCTGCCGGGGCCAAGCCAGCTTTATCTGTTTGAGTTGAAATAGCAGTACTGCCCCGAAGTTATCAAAAATAACCTATTATACTTAAAAAAACCTGACTTGGATCTGAAGGCCAGGTAAAATACAAACTGAAAAATAAGCTATTTATTATAGTCAATTATTGAACATGAAAAATAAAGTACTCCTTACTTGCCCCATATTCCAGTTCACGGGAAAAAACGGTCCGTTCACGGGATAATCCATACCGTTCACGGGAAACAGAATTATTCCTGTTTTATTTTTAGTTTTAAAAAGATAATTTTATTACATGTTTAACTTAAATCATTTCAATCATTAAAAAGAAAATGAAATTACAGAAAGCTGCCATGGCCGCGGGAGTTGTAGCCATGAGCGTAGGATTGTTTAATTCGTTTAACACAGAGGCTCAATCCGGATGCGGGGGAGGACCACATGGCTACATGTGTTGCCCTGGAGGTCCGGTTTGTACTGACGAATCAGGGATTGTATGGCTTGAAGACAGAACAGTTGATAGGGATTTCCCAGGTGATACTTGCACCAATCATTAATAATTCTTATAAAAAATTGATTAATAGATCAGTAACTGGTTTTCTTTAATCGGTTTACCAAACCATCCTGATGTAGCAAATTAAATTATGTGTACTGTAAATACCCCTTTCAAATTGTCGTTGTATTTAGCAGCAATATTGACATTTTCAATTGCTTGTGCTAAAAAGGACTTGGGTCAGGAAAACGTAAAAACATTTTCTGAAAAAACCATACCAAAAATAATCAAGCTCACCGGTAAGAAGTTTTATTTCAACGAATTGAAAATGCCCTTTACCATCTTCACAAAAAGTAATTTTCTGATTGTGGGGGAAAGCAGAAGAATAGACCCAAGATTTCCTCCAGTCCATATTCTGGATACACAAACTATGTCTTATAAGATGTCAAAGGGCGTATTTGGTTTTGGCCCTGGTGAGATTTCCGATGTTGCCGGTATTGATTTGGGGGCAAAGGATAATAAGTTCTGGGTTAATAGCGCCATGAACAAAAGGTTCTCCGAGTTCAGTCTAGACGATACAGTGTCCTTATCTTGCAGTCAAATCAAACAGGAGGGTGAATTTTTCATGGCGATGTTCATGAAGTGGTCTTCAGACAGTACCGTAATGTGCCGGATGGTTAATGACCCCCATCAGTTTGTGGAATTCAACATCAATGGACAACGTCTGGGAAATTACGGGAAATGGAATGACCATTTGGTGAGAAAAGATTTCACAAATTATATGATGTCCGAATTACATTTGGGTTGGTTTCACGGCAACCAAAATAATAATATTTATGTCTCCGCCGGAGCATATCGGGATCGGATAGAAATATTAGATAAGGAAAGTGGGAAAATCACAATGGTTGATGGACCCTATAATTTTATTCCAAAGTTTACTTTAGTAAAAACCGGCGGACAATCAGACAAGCTTATAATAGATATCAATGAGCCTCTTGCTTATTGGGATGTGAAAGTCGGGAATAATTTCATTTATGGTCTTTACTCTGGAAGGACTAATAAGCAAATGCGGGAGGGTACCGAACTTGCCACTGAAATCTATGTTTTTGAACTGAATGGGGACATGCGGTGTGAATTAAAACTAGATACTTCCATTAGAGCTTTAGCTGTTGATGAGGACTCTAAAAAGCTATTTGGCATCACTACTGATGAGGATCCGGGAATTGTAGTTTTTGACTTACCATCATTTGAGTGATTTTTCATTATGAAAAATAAACCTCAATCCTTTATAATTCTTACCAACAAAACCTCTCTCCCATTGATCCATAAATACAGGGAAATGTTTGATTCCACCAAGAACTTAGGAGATATATTACTCCTTTACCTTTTGGATAAGGGTAATCCTTACACAGAGACAGAAGGGGTCAACATTTTTACCTTTAACGACGAGGTACTGACAGCCCTAAACTATTTCCCCCTTGGCTTTACCCTGGTACCGGGTAGTAACCATTTCCCCTTATTGAAATTCTACCTCTTCCACCCAAACTACGACTATTATTGGTGCATAGAAGAGGACGTGGATTTCTCGGGAGATTGGAGAAGTTTTTTTTAGGCTTTCTCCACCGTGGAATCAGACTTTATCAGCAGCCATATACGCCGCTACCGTGATGAACCGGAATGGCCCTGGTGGTCTGCCCTGGCCCACCCCTACTTCGTGATCCCTCAGGAACAGCGCATCCGCTCCTTTAACCCTATCTACAGAATTTCTCGAAGAGCTCTTGAGATGCTTCATAAAGCACTGATGAGCAAGTGGTGCGGCCACCACGAAGTACTGATTCCCACCCTGCTTTATGAAAGCGGGTTTTCTATCAGAGACTTCGGGGGCAAAGGGGAGTTTGTGCCAAAGGGCTTTGAAAACCGGTTTTATGTGGAAAACACTCCCAACCCCAAAGGCATACTCTCCGATGGCACCATGCGCTGGAGGCCTGTTTTCGAAAAAACCGGAAAGGAAGAAAACAAACTTTACCATCCCGTAAAACTGAAGGATGAATAAAGCTGCTGAAATACTGCAAAAAATGGAGGAGCTGTTCCTTGTCCATTACCCAAAAATAGACACCCCCGGACTCTTTAAGGGCAAATTGGGGGTCTGTCTCTACTTCTTCGAAGCCTTTCACCACAACAATGATCCCAAATCTCATCAATCCGGCTTTGCATATCGTTATTTTTTATTTGCTTGAATCACAGCAATTCTATGGATTTAAGAAATCGCTTAATTTCCAAGTGGTTAAACCCGGCAACCAAACCCCCACTGACGGTTTACGGGAAAAAATTGCCCATTCACGGGATAAAACCTACCATTCACGGGAAATAGCCTTTAACCTATTTTATTTTACATATTTTTTATGAAACTTTAAGATATGTTAAACTAAAATCATTTATATCATGAAAAAGAAAATGACATTGAAAAAAGTAACCATAGCCGCAGGTGTAGTGGCTATGAGTGTGGGGTTGTTTAATTCGTTTGACTCCCAAGCAAATGAAGGGTGTAGTGGCCTATGCTGCAAGTTGGATGATGAAAGTTGTTATCATCCTAATGAAAATAAGACCTATGCTGATTCAGAATGGAAGAGTGGACTTCAGTTTTGTCCTTGAATAATTTTCAAATGAGGTGGGATGTAATCATCCCACTTTCCAATTTGGCTAACCCTTTTATGAAAACATATATCAACTTGATTTTCGTATTGTTCCTTTGTTGTGGAGAACCTCATGAAAGGGAATTTAAAGACTATAAAATAAAACATTTTTCTGAAAAAGAAATACCTCCCCCGACCCTATTAAAAGGAAAAAAGCTTCATTATACTCAATTTCTTATCCCCAGGCATATCATTGCTTTAGAAGATCATTTGATAGTAGCTGAAAATCAGTTAAATGACATTTTTTATATTTATGACCTAAACTCCATGGAATTTGTCAAAAGCATTGGTAAGAACGGACTTGGCCCAGGAGAAATTACGTTATGTGCCTCCTTGGCCAAGGGGGCAACATATGGTGAGTTTTGGGCCTTTGACACAAACCTTAAAGCATATTTTGGCTATAACATCAATTCTGACCACAAACTTGCCGAAAAAGAAATTAAACAAGGCGAAGCCTTGGCTATGGCTGTAAATATGGTTCACAGTTCAGATTCCACCTTTATGACAAAGTTAATGCATGGAAATAAAATGTTCGTGGAATTGACTTTTGATGGCGATACGGTCAATACCTACGGCACTTGGGATAGGTTATTTTATGACAAAAGAAGATTGCCCGACCATGTCATAATAAACGTACTTCAGGGTAAATTGGCAGCTTCTGAAGACCGTAATTATTTTGCATTTTCGGGGTTATTTAAAGATTACATAGAAATCTTGGATAAAGGTTCCGGGGTTATTACATCTATCCGAGGGCCAGTGAATAAACTCCCCAAATTTGACATTGATTCCGGCCCAGGATATGAGGTCCCTGTATTCAAGGAACCGAAATATCACCGGTATACGGTCCTACATTTGGGAGAATCTTCGATTTTTGCACTATATATTGGCTTAACACCGGAAGAAATAGTCGAAGGCAAAAAGGGGGTAAGCATTTTTGAATTTGATTATTCAGGGCAAATTTTAAATAATTATAAAATAGATTTTCATAT
>NZ_JBGTCA010000171.1:0-53164 GCF_041749095.1 Aquiflexum sp.
TTCAAAGGCCTGTTCAGGTCTTTTGTATTGAATCCTATACCTTCTAAAACTGCTTCGGCCTTGGCTTTAATAGTATATCCCTCGTTGGCCTCAAACAGATCTTGAAGCTTAGCTAGTTTATTGATAACTTCATCCGAATAATCTGTCTCCATTTGTTTAAGAACAGCATCTATTTCTTCCTGTAGTTTCAAAGTCTCTTGAAAGGCTTCCAAAGCCACATTCAGAATACTGTCCTCGGACTGATAGGAAAGCAGATCTTGATTTAGGAAACCTATTGTTGTGCCTTTGGCTTTTTGTACCTCTCCGGAGGAAGGTTGGTAGTCGCCATTGATGATTTTTAATAAGGTGGACTTACCGGTACCGTTGAATCCGACGAGTCCGATTTTGTCTTTTGGTTTAATGTGCAGCGAAGCATTTTCATACAAAGCCCTGCCGCCAATGAAATATGAAAGATTACTGATTGATAACATGCTGCAAAAATAACTATTCTGCCATTAATAAAGGATTTCGGAAGGAATATTAAACGCATAGGGGTAAAAAAGGGAAATTTGGGTAAATTCGTGGGGAAGTGATCATTGATCAGTAGGCAGTGGCAGTATTAAGGTGATTATGTATTAAGTGCCGAGAAAAAAGATCCGTCATTCAGACACCTTAACATTTTAATAATGTTCAGAAATGAAAATGACATCAAGTTACCCCCTAGGCAGCCGTCATTCTGAGGTACGAAGAATCTCCAGAGGTCCTATTTATGTTTATAATACATTTCCTGATCCTCGATAGACCCTTCTCCCGATAGCCATCGGGAGAAGGGTGACGGCAGCTAAGAAATCTGTCATTGGTAGGCACGAGGGATCTCCAGAGGTCCTATTTATGTTTAAATCTATCATTTACTGCTCCACATGAGACCCTTCCTACGTGGTGACTGGCTGCTCCGATTACGTCATTCCGAGGCACGAGGAATCTCAAAAGGTTCTATATATGTTTAATATTTATCATTTTCGGATCCTCGTGAGATGCTGATCCCGATAGCCGTCAGAATCAGCATGACGGATAATACCATGACATTGAAAATTAAAAAACACCATGAAAAAACACCAAATAACCTTGATCGCATTTTTTTGCCTTGTGGCATTTTCCTGCAATGCTCAAAAAAAGGATTCCTATATACAGTTGGAAACCATCAAACTTCCTCAGGGTTTTAAAATAGAGGTCTGGGCTGAGGATGTGGATAATGCACGGTCTTTAGCCATGAATGCTGATGGAAGTACTGTTTTTGTAGGCAACCGACAAGGAAAAAATGTTTATGCCCTGAAGGATACCAATGGGGATGGTAGAGCAGATAAAAAATACACTTTGGCCTCAGGTCTCAGGATGCCAAACGGAGTGGCTTTTAAGGACGGAGACCTATACGTAGCTGAAGTCAGTCGGATTTTAAGATTTAAGGATATTGATAACAATCTGGACAAACCTACCTTCGAAGTGGTCTATGACCAATATCCTGACAAAGCGCATCATGGTTGGAAATTCATCGCTTTTGGCCCAGATGGGATGTTGTATGTGCCCGTTGGAGCCCCATGCAATATCTGCAAATCAGAGGAAGAAATATTTGCTTCCATAACCAGAATTGATGTCAACTCATCGAATATCAAACCTGAAATTTTTGCCCATGGGATCAGAAACAGTGTTGGCTTTGCCTGGCACCCGGAATCCAAAGACTTGTGGTTTACCAATAATGGTAGGGACATGATGGGAGATGACATACCTGACTGTGAACTCAATCATGCACCTCAAAAGGGGTTGCATTTTGGCTATCCTTATTATCATGCAGGTGATGTAAAAGACCCTGAGTTTGGCAATCAGGGTAAAGACAAATCAGCCTATACTGCACCTGCCTTGAAATTGGGTCCACATACAGCGCCATTGGGAATGCGCTTTTACACCGGCAACCAATTTCCCACACAATACAAAAACAATATTTTTATCGCCAAGCATGGTTCATGGAACAGAAGCAAGAAAATTGGATATCAAGTGACCAATGTAGTGTTGGATGGAAATCAAAAAGTAGTGAAAGAGGAAGTTTTTGCAGAAGGTTGGTTGGACCACGAGAGCCAAGATGTATGGGGCAGACCTGTGGATGTGTTGCAAATGCCTGACGGCAGCATGCTGGTATCAGATGATATGGCAAATTGTGTTTATAGAATCAGTTATGGAGGGAAGTGAGGAAGTTTGCAGTATTCAGTGTTCAGTTGGCAGTGATCAGTTGGCAGTTTTCAGTTGGCAAAGGGCAGTTTCATTAGGCAGTGGGCAGTTTTCAGTGGGCCGTTTTCAGTTGTGTTACTAAGTAGGCACTGTTGGTGTTCAGTTAAGAAGAATGTGAGTATGGGATGAAGGAATAAGCCTGAAAGGCCTTGATATCAAAGGAATGGGCACCTCCCATTCATAAAAGAATAATAATTAGTCCATTTTCATGGGCCTGAAAGGCACGGATATCTAAAATTGATCTGGTATCCAAAAGGGAATATCCAGGCCTTTAATTCCTGGGACCTTAACTTTATCGATTGACGAATTTATTTTTGATGTTCAGCATAAATTGCATCCAAAAGACTCCCTTTACTTTTTGTATCATTTCCCAATTGCCAAAACATGATACCTCCCAATCCCTTTTGTATAGCATAGCGGGTTTTGAGTGCTACTGAGACGGTATCATCATAGGAAACAAACAAACTGTCTCTCGAATTATACATAAAGGGTGCCTTGGCTTTGTCATCCCAAAACCGTTGGAAATTACTATCGGCTTCATATTGGCTGCGGATCTTATCATAAGAAAGCCAACCGATGTGAATGTCTTTGCTCCGTTGATATAAGCCTTCGTTGACGGGAGGAACGCCTTCCCAAACTCGCCCATAAAAAGCCGACCCAATCACTAATTGCTCAGGTTTTACTCCTTCATTAAGGAGGAAATCAATTATTTTTTCAGCTGATCGGGGATGGTTATCCGGATTTTCCTTAACCGCATATAAGCTGTCCAAATGCGCTTGAAAAGGAGTCCCTGCAATGTCTTCACTCGGTACGTTTCCTAACGGGGTGTGATGCCCTGTATAAATTGACTCACCAGAAACTTGGTCATAAGTCATGACATTCATAAAATCTGCATATTTCATGACTTCATGAACTTCAATGAAATCGTAATACCGCTCCCATCCGGCAGAAGCAAAGGTCAGGATCTTTGGTGAATCGAAAGTATCAAGCATTTGTCTGAGACTTTTCATCAGTTGGGTGAAGTTTTGGGTATCTTCCGGCCTGGCCTTGGTTCCGGCACCTGAGATCCCCGGATATTCCCAGTCCATGTCCATTCCATCCAATTGGTATTTTTCAATAAATCTCTTTGCACTTTGAATAAATTTTGTCCTGCTCTCATCGGTCAAAGCCATATCAGAAAACCCATCTGCTCCCCAACCTCCACAGGCAATCATTACCTTCAGGGATGGATTCCGCTTTTTTTGGGAGACTAAGGCTTCAAGCTTAGGTCCTGAAATCTCCGGCTTGCTGAACTCCATCTCCCCATCAATGACTTTAGTAAAAGAAAATATAATATGACTTAATTTTTCGACCGGAATAATATCGGGCTGATAATCCTTCTCCGGGACATAATAAGCCATGATGACTGTTTTATCGGATTCTGTCTTGTTTTCTTGGACTGACGGGGATGTACATCCTAAGAAAAGCGTAAAAACTAAACTTATTACTAAGGAAGAGAGAGATTTGCCGTACATGAGTCTTATTGTGTTGAATAATTTTTTTTAAAATGATAAAATACTTTTTAAAAAAAATTATAAAATTGGAAAAAACCAAATATTTTTATCCATGTAAATTTCATTGTACTTCCTGCGGAAGATTCTTTAAGCAGGAAAAACAGAATTCATGAACTGAATTTATGGTGAAATTTCGCTTTCGGATAATCCCTGTTTGCTTTATCAAGCATTTAATAAGGTTTTAATTTATGTATAGTATTTGCTTTATGAATTCAGTCAAAAAAGTTTCCTTTTATTCTGTCTTAATATTAATAATATTCTTTTCCTGTCAAGAACCCATTCGATCACCGTTTGATGTATCACCTTCAGAATCCATGGATCCAAATCGTGAATCGGAGCCATATCCTATTGTCAGCATTCCGGAAGGGGCTGATCTTGAGTCAAAAATCTGGAAAGGAATAGACCTTAGCCCCAAACCTCCTGTAATCCCTGTCTCCGCCAATGAACAAAAGAAATCGTTTGTCCTAAAGCCGGGATTTAAAATCGAACCTGTCTTATCAGAGCCACAGATACGCGAACCAGCTGCCATCCAATTTGATGGGAATGGCAGGATGTATGTCCTGGAACTCCGGACTTACATGCAGGATTTGGATGCAACAGGGGAACTCTTACCTGCTTCCCAAATCTCCCGTTGGGAAGATTTGGATGGGGATGGGGTTTATGAAACTGGAACAGTCTTTTTGGACAGTTTGGTTTTTCCACGATATGTAGTTCCATTCGGGCCAAACAGCATTTTATCCATGGAATCCAATGAGGACCACGTCTATCGGTATACAGATACCAATCTGGATGGTAAAGCGGATAAGAAAGAACTTTTCGCCTCTGGATTGGGCAGATCAGGCAATGTCGAGCATCAGACCAGCTTCCTCACATGGGCTTTGGATAATTGGATGTACAGTACATACAATAATAAGCGGATTCGTTGGACGCCGAACGGGGTGATACAGGAAGATAGTGGAAATCCTTGGGGTCAATGGGGAGTAACCCAGGACAATTATGGTAAGCTTTTTTTCCAGGACGGTGCAGGTGGAGTTCCACAAGGCTTTCAGTTCCCAATCATCTATGGGAATTTCAATGTGAAAGGGGCACTTAAAGAGGGATTTCGGGTTCCTTACAGTCTTGTCACTTATGCGGATTTTCAGCCTGGGATGCAGGAAGCAAAGCCTGACGGATCATTATCAAACGTAACAGGTGCCGCCGGTAATGATGTCTTTAGAGGTGACCGGCTACCCAAAGACCTTGTAGGGGATTATCTGTACGGAGAACCTGTAGGTAGAATTGTAAGAAGAATAGGTTCAGAAAATGTGGAAGGGTTGTCTTATTTACAAAACAAGTATATCAGTGAAGCTTCAGAATTTATCCAATCCACTGACCCTTTATTTAGACCGGTGGATATGGCTACTGCCCCTGATGGGACTCTTTACATCGTGGATTTATACCGTGGAATCATTCAAGAAGGTGAATGGACTCAGGAGGGCAGTTACCTACGGACAAAAATACAACAATATCAAATGGAGGATATTGTCGGTAATGGCAGAATTTGGAGACTTTCCTATGAAGGGATGCCTAGAAATACACAAAAGCCAAGGATGTATGAGGAATCAGCCAAGGAATTGATTCGCCATTTGGAGCATCCCAATGGTTGGTGGCGGGATATGGCCCAACAAACCCTCATCCTCAATCAGGACAAAACCATCGTCCCTGACCTGATCACCATGGCGGGAAGTTCAACCAATGAACTTGCTAGAATCCATGCCCTTTGGACCTTGGAAGGTTTGGGAGAGTTGAAATCTGATTTGGTCAAAAAATTTGCCGTAGACCCCAATCCCAACATTAGAATCCAAGGGTTAAGGGCGGCAGAAACTTTGTATAAGTATGGGGAAAAAAGCATTTCGGTACTTTACAGTACAGCTGCAGAAGACAATCATCCTGATGTCGCCATACAGGCACTTCTTAGTGCCCACGTGTTGAAAATTGAAAAAGTCGACCTGTTGATCAAGGAGACCTTGAAAAAAAACAGCTCGAATGGCATTCAGGTAATCGGAAGCCAACTTCTAGAGAAAATTGAGGAGGCCAAAAAAGCATCGATAATAAGGTTTGAGAAAAATGAATTGGCTCTTTTTGTCAAAGGAAAATCTATCTATGATGGTTACTGTTCGACCTGTCACGGCCCCAAAGGTTTGGGATCGCCTGCTGGGAACGGTAGGTTGATTGCACCTTCTTTTTCCGGTTCGCCAAGGATCTTGAACCATCCCGAATATGCTGTCAAGGTCATGTTGCATGGACTTTCCGGCCCTATTGATTCCAAGGAATATGAAGGAGTCATGATTGCTATGATTTCCAACGATGATGCGTATATCGCTTCCGTCCTGTCCTATATCCGGAATGACTTCGGAAACAGTGGGACATTTGTTACTCCGGAATATGTAGCCAAAATCAGAAAGGAGACCGAAACCAGAAAGGGAAATTATTCCTTCGAAGAATTGATGGGAGATATTCCCAAATCCTTGCCCCATCAGGATAATTGGATAATAAAGGCCAGTAGCACAGCCTTGGGGGGAGTAGGTTCATCAAAAGATCCATCCTATGCATTTTCATTTAAAGGTTGGAAAACGGAATCCTCCCAAGAACCCGGAATGTGGTATTTGGTCGAATTACCGACTCCCCAGACACTTACTGAAGTGCAATTTGATTCCGGTAAAGATGGATTTCCGATAAGCTATTCCGTATTCATCTCCTCAGATGGAACCTCCTGGAACAAAGTCGGTCAGAAAAATGGTGTTGCAGGAATAAATACCTTGAACTGGAATCCCCAAGGAAAATCTACCTATTTGAAAATAGAAACAAATAGTAAAGGAGAGAAACCTTGGTCAATGAAAAATTTGAAGCTGTTTTCGAGATAAATCAAAGTGAATAGGGTTTGACAATCATTGTTTCATTAAAAGCTAATAAGGGATTTTATCGGGGTAATAATAGACAAAAAACCTAAATTAATCTCGATAGCTCTAGTCCCTTTAGGGACATGATGTAGGTAGAAATAGAAAAATTAAAGGAGGATGGAGTGCCTTTAGGTACGGAATATATTTTGTACCTAAAGGCACAATATTCTCCTTTTTCTAGTTTTGTTTTACCTATATGATGTCCCTAACGGGACAGAATCCAATTACAAAAATCAAAAACATCTAGTATACAACTTTTTCGTTGACTCCAACCATTCCGGCTTCGTGGAGATGATTTTGGCTTTTAATTGATTGAGTAAATTATAAATGTCAAAATATTTTTTGTTGATATACAACCCATATCTTGAACCCCTTGCCAATCCCTAAACATAAAGAATCTGCAAAGAACAGGTATTAAATTTTGATGGCCATTTTCTTGCCATCTTTAGAAATTTTAATCTCCAATAATTTTTATTGATTCAATAAATATAAACGAATTGAGAACAAAAAATAACAAAGCTGGTAGCATTTCCAAAAATCCATCCTTTACTCTAAGCCTCGCCCCTACTCCCAAAAGCATCAACAATGCTAAACCTCCTGCGGATATCAATAAAAAAAAATTAAACATCAAACCAACGAGTAAGCCCAAGCCTCCCAAAATCTCTAGAATAGCTGTAAGCGGTCCGAATTTTTCTAATCCAAAACGGGTGAATTCACTTTTCATTTTGGGTGATGTAAAATAAGCTATCCCATAAATCAAAAAAGAAATACTTGAGAAAAGCACCAATCCAACTAATAAACTCATCCAGGGATTAAATTGAGAGAAACTGCCGCTATAAATAGACAAAGAATCAAAAGAAACAAAGAGGGCATACGTTTCTGCCAAGGATTATTCACTTTAAAGTGAAAATATTGGGCACTGACCATCAGGAAAGCCATGAGTAGAGCCGGGATAAGAACCAAAGAAGGATACCAAATACCTGCCACAAGTAAGGTTGCCAATGCTATTTTGGCAGCACCCACAGCCGAACGCATAAATGTATTCAATCCATACTCTTTAAATTCTTTTTCGATATTCTCAAAACGGAATACCCATACGATTACAATAGAAACAGCAACTATCAGTTGCGCTATTATAGATAAATTTGCCATCATCTTTTTTTTGAAGTCCTAAGAATACACCGGTTTTGCAAAGCCTATTTGGATTGGATACCGATTTTTGATCAAGATACATGAATAAATTTCTTTTTGATCAACTTTCAACAAAAGCCATCTACTGATGTATCATAAAACTTTTTTATTCAAGAGGACTTTCTAATTTATTGCTAACGAGAAATTTTATTAAAACAAAATAGGGGCCTGATTTTTATCTGTTTACAGATCATTTTATCCACTCTGGTTTTGTGGTATTCACTTCAGCCTTCAATTGATTGAGCAGATTATACAAACCAAAATAGGTCCTATTGATATAAAGTCCGTGACGGGAACCCCTCGCCTGCCTAGACTTTCGGAACATTTTATCATTGGAAATTCTATCTCCCAATTGGAATATCTCATTGAAGAAATCATCATCGGCGAAGTCAAATTTGTCAACATGAAAAGGTTTACCCAAAAGTGATATCATTTCGGTGAAAATGCCTTTGAAAAAGGACTTTTCAACCTCAGTGTCTTTATCAGAGATAAATTCCAAATCATAGAAAATTTGATCTAAATCCTTTTGATTGATCAAGAGTTCTTTTTTGATCAAAGCGAAATAGCCCTGGTAAAAATCCTCGGGGATCACCTTCACACAGCCAAAATCGATAATACCCAGTTGATCTCCTTCCTGAATGATGAAATTGCCCGGATGGGGATCTGCATGTACTTGCTTTAAGTTATGTACTTGATGGTGGTAAAAATCCCAAAGTGCCTGACCAATCTGGTTTCGGGACTCTTGCGAAGGATTGGTATCCATCCATTCTTTGATGTGTTTTCCCGAAATCCAATCCATGGTGATGATCCGATCCGCACTCAGTTCATCGTAATATACAGGAAATTTGAGATTTGGAATATGTCCACATGCCTCAGATATCTCTCTGGACCGCTCCACTTCCAACAAATAATCTGTCTCTTCAATCAAACGCTCTTCAACTTCACCCATATAGTGGTCAAGCTCTATTTCATTCATATTGAGCAATCGAAGTGCAAAAGGCCTCACGAGTCTCAGGTCAGAAGTTACTGAATCTGCCACCCCAGGATACTGGATTTTTATAGCCAATTTCTTTCCGTCTTTGGTAGCCTGATGTACCTGACCGATAGATGCCGCATTGACAGCAGATCGAGTAAATGTGTCAAACATTTCGTCCGGTGATTTTTTAAAACTCTTCTGAAAGGTCTTGACCACCAAAGGATAGGACAAAGGCGGTGCAGAATATTGTGCCATGGTAAACTTGTCCTGGTATGCTCTTGGCAGCAGGTTTTTGTCCATGGACATCATTTGGGCTATTTTCAAAGCCGATCCCTTCATCTGACTCAATGAATTGTAAATGTCAGATGCATTGTCAGTATGCAGCTGTTCATTGGTCATGGAAGGATTCACAACCTTTTTGGCGTAATGCTTCATGTAATTACCCCCAACTTTTGCACCGGTACTGATGAATTTAGCAGCCCGCTGAACTTTGGATACAGGGATACTCTGCTGCTCTTTTACTTTATTACTCATGGGTTAATTCTATTTATTCTGGTACAAAAATTTGGCGAAATCGATAAAGGTGTCAAAAGCGCTTTTACCCATCAGGTCAAAGGCCAAGTTGACGGATTTTTCAATCGCCGCATCGGTTTTCTCAAAGGCTGGGGAAGTGTCTTTCAACCAAAATTGAAATACAAACCACACCTGCAGCCAAAGTGCCTCATCGTATCGGTCTGAAATCACCGGTCTGCTGGCAATTTCCTCAGTTTCCTTCCCTTCCAAAATGATCTCATTCGCAAAATCCTTGAATTTGCTTCTGAACACTTTCACTTCTGTAGGCAGCAGACTTTTCATATTTTTCTTCTCTCCATAGAGAGAAAGTAAATAAGAACGGTTTTTCTTTAGTTCTTCAACAAGTGTGAAAAGAAATCCAAGCAGCTTTTCTCTCGCACTGTATTCTTTGAAAACTTCCTGTGACTCAAGGTTATTGATGGTATCCTCAAAAAGCTTGGACCAAACGGCTGATTTGATGGCTTCGAAAGAGGTGAAATAGTTATAAAATTCCTCCTCATTCATTTTAAGTGCCTTAGCAAACTTGAAAACCGAGGCAGGCTGTTTGCCATGTTCCAATACATGTTCGACGTATCCGACTATTATTTTTGTCCTATGATCTACTTTCGTAGTTTTATTTGGCTTTGCTTTTTCCATGTTGGCATTGTTTACTAGAGGCATAACCTAGAAAAGGGATATGAAGTTTAGAAAAGTGGAATAAATCGGGTTGAATTATTGAAAAATGGTTTAGTTTTATAGTAGGTATATCATCAATATTAGCAATAGCAAAACGTTTACAATATTGTCAGACAAGTAACATCGAGAGAAATTTGAATCAATTAATAAAATTTATAATGACAGTGATTCTCGTAGGACTATTAATCTCATGTGACGAAAATTTAAAATCAATCCGCCCATTTATTTACATATTGACAGACTTGATACAAAATTCGGAGTTCGACCATATCTGGATGGTCGCAAGAAGGCAATGGAAGAACTGAAAAAGTATATCGAAAAAATTAACCCAGACGTTTTACTAACATTTGGACCGGATGGGGAATACGGACATCCTGAGCATATTGTTACTGGTGCAATGGTGACCGAGTTATTACTAAGAGAGGGTTGGGTGGACAAGTATCCATTATACTTCCCAGTGGACATCAAGGAAGATGTGATTGATAACAATGAATTAAGTTACGTACATAAAAAATACATTAATCTAAAAGTCGTTTATTCTGACGGAGACGAACAAAAGATGATTGAAGCGGCTAAATGTTACGTGACACAATTTACCCCTGATGAAATTAATGAGTTGATTGACCTAGCTACAAAGGATAAAGCAAACACAAAGTATTTTAGATGGTTTGCTATAAGTCTAAAAAACAGGACTGAGTTTTGGGACTAATTAAAAAGAGTGGACGAAGCCGCCAGCGCAACACCGGGTTTGTGCCAGCTGCGGGTGACAGGTTGGTATAAAGTTTAGTTTTCTTAAATTCGTTTACGTTTCGTGGAACAGGACGCAGCTTCGAAAACCGCAGCCGTCACAAAACCAACACGTTAGCAACAATAATAAATACAAAAAATAAAAAGTATGCGCGATCGACTAAAGAAAAGCAATATATGCTTATTGCTGATTTCCTTACATCTCCTATCCTGCTCAGATGAAAGGCCTGATATAATTCAGACTAAATCAGGATTATTTGGCTCGACTGAAGGAAGGTTTCTTGCAAAATTTCCTAGGGAACCGAGTGTTAGTGTTCAAAAAACTATTTGGGGTACGGAAACCATAGAAACAGTGACTTTTAACACCTCTTTTGGGGACGAACACCATTATATAGTCAGTTATTCTGACCTGCCGCAAGCGATATTAGATTCATGGGAGGTAGAAGCTATGTTCGATCAGACGGTCAAGACATTGGCGGCAACTTTCGGAAATTTTTCTGTTAATGAAAGGTCGGTTGAACAACTCCAGGGTTTTCAAAAATGCCTGAGCTATAAGCTGTTTCCTGTTTCGAGAGATACAAACTCTATGGTTTCCATCCGTTTGGCAAAAAAGGGTTCAAGGATTTATACGGTCGCTTTTGCAGCGTTGCGGCGAATCCCGGAAACATCGAAGATAAATGAATTCATGGAGAGCTTTAAGCTTTATGAGCCGAAAGAAGCAGCAAAATAAACTGGAAAGAAAATGAATTAATTTTGTGGTGCGTTGAATAATATGGATATTCGTTGCAAAATATACTACGAATGGGAACTTTTATTCATCAACATGCCGATTGGCCTCATTTCACATGGAATATTGATAAAATACTTAATTTATTAAGTGAGGCGAGAAATCTGCAAGGAAGACTTCTTGGAAAAATGGAATCCTTAGGATTCGACCTAAAAAATGAAGCCTTGTTGGACACCTTAACGCTTGATGTACTTAAATCCTCAGAAATAGAAGGTGGAGCTCTTACTATGCATTCAGATTAAGCTATTAAGTTCGGCTAATTACTATCCCAGTTCCCAATGGTAGAACAAGTTTGAATTGCTACCTTTGAACCTATTGTACTTGTTCAGGTTTGGGTAAAGATCCCAACTGCTCATAGCTCAGAATCCTTGATTTTTATTTTAAAAAAGCCGTAGTAAGTAAACTTAATTGTTTACTTTTTTTTCTTTTTGTACACATATATATTGACTTTTTTATAAATTTGTAAATTCATATGTTTACATATTATATAAAATGTAAACTTAAAAATTTACAAAAAATGAGAAATAAACAAAAACTTTTAATTAAACAGTTGGATCAAAAGCTTCAACCATTTTCCCAAACAAGAATGGGTCTGGTTCCAGAACGCGGATGGATAAATGCAATCAGGACCACCCTGAATATGACAATGGCTCAACTTGGCACCAAATTAAATATAACAAGACAGGGGGTTAAAAGAATTGAAGAAAGTGAGTCTAATGGAACGATAACACTTAATTCTTTAAAAGATGTAGCCAATGCAATGGACTTAAAGTTAGTATATGCACTGGTCCCAAAAGATGGGACCATCGATAATTTGATACAAATAAAAGCAGAAAGGCTAGCCCAAAAAATAGTGTTAAGGACCAATCAAAACATGAAATTAGAGGACCAAGGAATTGGAGATGCAAAAATAGCAAAAACCATAAAGGAACTCGCTGCCGAAATAAAGCGAGAGATGAGAAAGTCATTATGGGATTAGAATTCGATTATAAAGATGGGCAAACACCTTTAGACTTTGCTGAAAAAGAGGGATTAAAAATTAAGTCAATTACTACCCAAGGGGAACTTGATGAATTCGAGCAACTGAACATTGAAAAAGCGGTTGAATGGACTATTCATACTAAATTCAAACTTGAAAAAATTTTGACAGAAAAGTTCATAAAAGACTTACACAAAAAAATGTATGGCGATGTATGGAAATGGGCAGGAGAATTTAGGAGGACCGAAAAAAATATTGGAACATCATGGACACAAATTGGGATTGAATTAAAGAATTTACTGTATGACACAAAATATTGGATAGAAAACAAAACTTTTCCACCTGAAGAAATAGCCATAAGATTCAAGCATCGGATAGTATCTATTCACTGTTTTTCAAATGGAAATGGAAGACACTCCAGGATGATGGCTGATATAATGATGGAATCAATATTTGGAAATAAAATATTTTCGTGGCATCAATCAAAAATGGTTAAAGCTAGCGAAATTAGAAAAAAGTACATTAACGCTTTAAGAGAAGCTGATAATGGAAACATTTCACCATTAATTGAATTTGCACAAAATTAGAGATGGATATTCTAGGCTTTATTTTCTCATAAAAGTTCTTTTCATCTTGATAGTGAATTGCACCCAGATTCTGGAAATTTTATACCGCAAAAGCTTTTCTATAAAACCCTGAAAATCATTTGTTAATGACGATAAATTTTCAATTAACATAAAAAATATTTTCATTTTACATAAAAGAAAAACAAAAAAGATCTTCTGAATTTTCACAATTCAGAAGGTCTTAAATCCCTATCCTATTTCACCACCTTCTCCACCACCAAATTATGGTTGGTATATATACAGACATCTGCGGCAATACCTAAACTTTCCCTTACCATTTCTTCGGCAGATAGTTGGGGAGCATACTTTTTCAATGCCCTAGCGGCTGATTGGGCATACATGCTTCCTGAACCAATGGTGGCGATTTCCATATCCGGTTCGATCACATCCCCTGTACCTGAAATAATCAGGATATCATTGCTATCCGCCACGATCATCATCGCCTCTAATTTGCTCAACATCCGGTCTGTTCGCCATTCTTTGGCCAACTCCACCGCTGCCCTTTTCATGTTATTACCATAGGCACCCATCTTTTCTTCAAACTTCTCGAGCAAGGTGAAGGCATCTGCAGTAGACCCTGCAAAACCAGTCACGATTTTCCCCCCCTGCAATTTTCGTATTTTATTGACCGTGCTTTTGGCAATGGTATTGCCCAATGTAGCCTGCCCATCGGCACCAATGACTACTTCTCCATTATGCCTGATGGCGACTACGGTAGTTGATTTTATTTTTTCCATATTTTTATAGACGTGAGACGTTAGATTTGAGACGTGAGACAGACAACCTGTCCTCCGGCCTAAATGAGAATAAATATGCTTTGTTAGAATATTGTAGTAAAAAGGATAGAAACAGATTCAATACGCCACGACGGACAATATCTATTAATTTCCAATATCAATTAATATCTAATGAAATTAAAATGACGTTCAACTATTTCTATTTTATTTCGCCTAAAGCATATTTCCATTTATTTCATTTAATTAATTCAATAACCATACAAAACCAAAAAAGTCCTGAGTAAACAGGACTTTTTGGCATATTTTATTTTTTCAGGATCAGATCAAGATTCTGACCGGATCTTCCAATAAACCTTTTAGGGTCTTTAGGAAGGCTGAACCAACTGCACCGTCAACTACCCTATGGTCACATGACAAAGTCACTTTCATGACATTGCCAATTACCATCTGACCGTTTTTCACGATGACCGTCTCCTTAATCCCTCCTACAGCCAAAATACAGGCATCAGGCGGATTGATGATGGCAGTGAATTCATCTATTCCAAACATTCCCAAGTTAGAAATGGTAAAGGTATTGCCTTCCCAATCCTTTGGCTGCAATTCCTTGTTTTTGGCTTTTCCACCCAAAGTTTTGGCTTCATTGGAAATCTGGGACAATGACTTGCTGTCAGCAAAACGGATCACCGGAACCAAAAGTCCCTCCTCTACTGCTACTGCCATTCCAATATGGATATGCTCATTATACCTGATTTTATCACCCAACCATGATGAGTTTACCTTGGGATTTTGACGTAGTGCTGCAGCAGATGCTTTGATCACCATGTCATTGAAGGAGATTTTCACTGGAGAAATTTCATTCATGCTGTTTCTGGCCTCGATGGCTTTATCCATGTTGATTTCCATGGTCAGGTAGAAATGCGGTGCCTGAAACTTACTCTCAGCAAGCCTTTTGGCAATTATCTTACGCATTTGGGATACTTTCTCCTCCTTGTAGGATTCCTGTCCAACTGTAGGTGCAGATGCAGCTGGTGAGGCTGAACTCGCCTGAGCAGCAGGTTTAGCACTTGCAGGATCAAAAGATTCCACATCACGTTTTACAATTCTCCCACCCTCACCTGAACCTTTTACCAATGAAATATCAAAGCCTTTTTCTTCCGCCATCTTTTTGGCTAATGGGGAAGCTTTTAACCTTCCGTTTTCAGAAGATGGAGAGGCTGTTTTTTCAGGCGCTTTGGATTCTTCAGTTTTGCTTTCTTCTTTAACTGGTGTCTTTTCTACCTTATCTTCCTTTTTCTCCTCTTCCTGAGGAGTCTCAGATTTACTTCCTTTTAATTTTTGTGCTTTTAGCAATTTCTCATAATCAGCGCCTTTTTCACCAATAATGGCAATCACACCATCAATTTCGACAGAGTCACCCTCTTCTACACCGATGTACAGCAAAGTACCATCTTCATAAGACTCCAATTCCATAGTAGCCTTATCCGTCTCCACTTCTGCAATGATGTCACCTGATTTAATTTCATCACCTACCTTTTTGAGCCAAGAAGCGATGGTACCTTCTGCCATGGTATCACTCATTTTGGGCATGGTGATTAAAGTGGCATTAATATCTGATGTGTCCACTTCCTCTCCAGTAGATTCTTCTTTTTTAGGTTCTTCTTTTTTGGATTCCTCCTTTTTAGGTTCCTCCTTATTAGTAGACTTCTCTTCTGTCTTTCCTTCCTCCTTCTTTTCTACCTTTTCTTGAGACTCCGAGGCACCCCCACCTTCTATCTCCTTGAGCAAGTCATCAATATTTTCACCCTTTTCTCCAATAATAGCAATCACCCCATTTACAGGTACTGCGCCTTTTTCTTCAACTCCAATGTGCAGTAAAGTCCCTTCCTCATAAGACTCCAATTCCATGGTGGCCTTATCCGTCTCTACCTCGGCAAGAATGTCTCCGGGTTTGACAGCATCACCCACTTTCTTCAACCACGCTGCGATTACCCCTTCTTCCATGGTATCGCTCATTTTGGGCATTCGTATTATTTCGGCCATAAGCTTTTATATCCTATTCAAAATTTAAGCAGGTCAAAAATAGTTCTTAAAATATCTTTATTCAAATTTAATAGTAGTAATTTCAGGATTGTAAAGTACCTAAAGTTCCTTTTTGTATTAAAATGCCTTTGATTAAAAAAACTGATTATGATCACCCGAAATGGCTTTTTAACGGCCATTTGCAGACGATTTACCCGGGTATTTTTAGAAATCCATTTAGTTTACCTTTTGAAAGAGAAAGGGTTACCACTCCGGACGGTGACTTTTTGGACTTGGATTGGTTGAAGCAACATTCCAAAAACCTCGCGATCATCAGCCACGGACTGGAAGGCAACAGCCAACGTCCCTATATGGCCGGCATGGCAAGACAATTTTACATCAATGGATTTGATGTGCTCAATTGGAACTTCAGGGGATGCTCAGAAGAAATGAACAAAAAGGCTATTTTTTACCATTCAGGAGCTACTTATGATCTTGATTTTGTGGTTCATCATGCCGCTGATAATTATGAATCCATCTATTTGATAGGATTCAGCCTCGGTGGAAACCTGACATTGAAATATCTTGGAGAAAAAAGAGAAAGAAATCCCAAAATCAGAAAAGGAGTGGCTATCTCTGTCCCCCTTCATCTGGAAAGTTCTTCCATTCAGATATCCAAAAGGGAAAACATCCTTTATGCCAATCGTTTTCTCAAAACATTGAAAGAAAAAGTCGCCAAAAAAGCAGTTTTTTTTCCTGATGAAATCCCAGTGGGGACATTACGTAAAATCAAGACCTTACAGGATTTTGATGACCACTTCACAGGACCATTGCACGGGTTTGAAGATGCCCATGATTATTATGAACAAAATTCGGCTCTTTATTTTCTTGATGGCATCAAGGTTCCTTCTTTGATATTGAATGCTCAAAACGATCCTTTTCTAAGTGATAAATGTTTCCCGGTTAAATTTGCACGCCAACTGGATACTGTCTGGATGGAATTCCCAAAATACGGTGGGCATGTTGGATTCAGTCCAAGAAAAAGTGAGGATATCTATTGGTCTGAAAAAAGAGCATTTGAATTTATCACCGGAGATCTGTAATTTTCAAAAAAACCATTAATTATCCCATGTGCGGAAGATATTCATTAAGTAAAAGTAAAATTGAACTGGAAGAAAGATTTCAGGCAGAAATGCTTTCTGACTTCAAACCAAGATACAATATCGCACCAACGCAATTGGTCCCGGTGATCACTACTGACAGCCCAAAAGGATTTTCTTATTTTTATTGGGGAATCACGCCTGATTTTGCGAAGAACAAACCTGTCTCCCAAAAATTTATCAATGCCAAGGCAGAAAGTGTAAATGAAAAAATCTCTTTCAAAACCTCATTCCAAAAAAGGCGTTGCCTGATCCCTGCGGATGGCTTTTTCGAATGGAAAAAAATCGGTAAAAAAACCAAAACACCATATCGGTTTACCCTTGCCAATGAGGAACCCTTTGCTTTTGCGGGCATCTGGGAAGAATATGAAAATGAAAAAGGTGAAAACAAGCATACTTTCCTAATTCTTACTACTACACCAAACAGCTTAGTATCTGAAATCCATGATAGGATGCCTGTCATTTTAAAACAAGAAGATGAAAAAAAATGGCTGGACAAATACAGCAAAGAAGAAGAACTGGTCAAATTATTAGGAACTTATTCTGCCAATGAAATGATCAGTTATACCGTTTCTCCGTTGGTAAATAGTGTGGTGAATGATAGTCCTGCTATCATCCGAAAAACATCACCTATGGACCAATTTGGAAATTATACTTTATTTGGATAATGGAAAACGTTGCAATTATTGACCTGAATTTTTTAGACACCAATGAAGCCATTGCCAGTTTTTTGGTTGAAACATCTCATGGTCCAGTATTGGTTGAAACCGGTCCTGAGAGCACATTTGAGCAATTGAAAGAGGGGATATTAAGAAACGGATATCAACTGGAGGAGATCAAGCATGTGCTGCTGACCCATATTCATTTTGACCATGCCGGTGCTGCCTGGAAACTTGCCGAAACAGGTGCCAAAATATATGTCCATCCTGTCGGTGCTCCCCACTTGGCTTCACCGGAAAAGCTCTGGAATTCTGCCAAGCAGATTTATGGTGATGAAATGGAAAGACTTTGGGGAGAAATGCAAGCTATTCCCGAAGATCAGATTATTGAAGTTGGGCATGAAGAAGAACTTGTTTTTGGCAAAATCAGATTCAAAGCCTTGCATACTCCCGGGCATGCTACACATCATATTGCATGGAAAATGAAAAATGTGATTTTCACAGGTGATGTGGCCGGTGTAAAAATAAAAGGTGGCCCAGCCGTACCGCCCTGCCCTCCTCCCGATATCAATATCAGGGATTGGGAAATCTCAATGGCAATATTGAAAGCAGAAAAACCGGAATGTTTGTTTCTGACACATTTTGGGATCATCAATAATGTGGACGAGCATTTAGATAATCTTTGTTATATTCTTCACGATTGGAGCAAATGGATCAAACCTCATTTCGATGCAAACACTGATCAACAAGAAGTCATTCCCTTATTTATGGAATACACTAAAATTCACTTGAGAAGTGAGGGTTGTGATGAGGACTTGATCCAGGTATATGAATACGCCAATCCAAGTTGGATGTCAGTGGCGGGATTGTATAGATATTGGAGGTTGAAGAGTCAGGGGAGGATTAATTAATGTTCCTAGCCAAATAATGAACAAAAATACCAGCCAACTCTTATAAGTTGCTCTTTAAAAATTGATATTTTGGTAATCACCATAGGATATAGGATATTTGTTTGAACAGCCTGAGGCAAAAAGCCATCTTGGCAAACCCAAAATATCTTCAATTTTATGAAAAAATCCAGAATAACCGGTGCAGGACATTATATACCCGAAAACATCATTACCAATGAATACCTATCTACCATCATGGACACCAATGATGATTGGATCGTAGAACGGACAGGTATTCATGAAAGAAGGTGGTTTACTCCGGGAAAAGATACTGTTACAAGCATGTCGGTAACCGCTTCCAAAATGGCATTGGAGAGGGCAGGCCTATCTGCAAAAGACATTGATTTCATAGTTTTCGCTACCATAACCGCTGATTATTTTTTACCGGGCAATGGCGTACTTCTTCAAAGAGAATTGGGAATGAACGGTATTGGGGCTTTGGATATCAGAAATGCCTGTTCGGGATTCATCTATGCTTTGTCTGTTGCAGATCAGTTTATAAAAACAGGCATGTATAAAAATATACTTGTGGTCGGTGCAGAGATCCAATCATCTGCTTTGGACAAGAGCGATGAAGGAAGGTCAAGCGCTGTAATATTTGCAGATGGTGCCGGGGCGGCAGTTTTAAGTGCTGTAGAGACTGAAAAACCGGGAATTCTATCCACCCATCTTCATGCTGACGGTGCACACGCAGAAGAATTGTATTGTTTGGCACCAAGCAGCAGCAGTAAGGTAAGAGTTTCTGCCGAACTGATAGAAAGGGGGGACTTTTTTCTCAAAATGAACGGTAACGCTGTTTTCAAACATGCCATTGTCAGATTTCAGGAAGTCATAGAAGAAGCTTTAAAGGCGAATGGAAAAGACAAATCCGAAATAGACCTATTGGTACCGCATCAGGCCAATCTGAGGATCAGCAATTACATCCAAAAAAAAATGGGGCTTCCTGACGAAAAAGTGTTCAACAACATCATGTATTTGGGAAATACCACCGCGGGAACCATTCCGATTGCTTTAAGTCAGGCCTGGGAACAAGGCCGATTGAAAGAAGGTGATCTGATATGTTTGGCTGCATTTGGTAGCGGTTTTGCCTGGGCATCTGCCTTATTGAATTGGTAAGAGATGTCAGAGAGAAATTTTGACCTTGACCTGACCCTGGATCCTGTCCTTTATCATAGAATCAAAGAACAAACAGATTTATACATCCAACTTTTTCAGCAGTTGGCAGGCGATTTTCCACAACAGAAACTCTCTCTGATACATCCCACTTCCAAAGGAACCAAAGTCACAAATGGCTACAGGTTAGACAATTGTCCCTATCAGGTTCTAGATATCGCTAGGGATTTTGATCCGGCCACTGCTTTTAACATCAGAATTTTAAATTGGTGGGGAAATGGCCTTTTCGTTTTCATTTTGTATGGAAAGGATACCTTAATCAAAATGGAGGAGTCTATCAGGAGATTGTTGAAATTTTATATTGTTTCGGACCAAAAATCTCCTTGGGACTATAAAAAAATCATCAATAAAAACCCTTCAACAAAAATTATCCAAAGAAATACATCATCGGACTTCTTTCAGATTTACAGAAGAATAGATATAGACCCGGACTTTGATAAAACTTATGCTATTTTAAAAAAAGAAATTACATTTATCTTTGATAATCATTATTAAAACTTTCCTTATTTCACAATTTAAACTAATTTAGAACCGACCTTAATCGCTTACCGTTAATTAATAAAAACCAGAAATCTCGCTTTATGAAATATATTTTTGGATTAACCTTCATAGTATTCCTAAATCTTGCTGCAATTGCCCAAACAGATGCCAATATGGTATCTCTCTACAATGCCGATTCAACCATTGTAGGCACAGGAGTAATGAGAAATGGCGTAATGGAAGGTCTTTGGAGATTTCAAAATCCCCAGACTAATTCCTTGGTTCAGACCATTAACTTTTCCAACGGCAAAAGGGAAGGATTGGCAGTTAGCTTTCATGCCAATAAATACCGCAATGTAGAGGCTGAATACAGAGACAATAAACTTACCGGCATTTACAGAGAATATGACCAAGCAGGTGCACTGAAAATTGAAATGGTCTTCAACGACAGTATCCCGGTAGGTCCTTACAAGGAATATTATGGCAGGGTAAATCAGCCGGAATATTTCAATCCCCGTCAGGCAAAAGTAGAGGGGCAATATGCAAACGGAAAAAAACACGGCAAATGGGTTACATTTTACAATAATGGAGATTTGGCAGTTGTCCAGAATTATGAAAAGGGCAACATTGAGGGGCCTTATGTAGAATATGCCATTGGTGGTGAACTTTTGGTGCAGGTCAATTATAAAAACAACCAACCTCATGGGCCTTTTACAAGATATACCTTTGGTAACATGGTGGAGGAAAAAGGTGAATTTGCCAATGGCAGGAAAGTGGGCCAATGGATCACTTACTTCCCCGGCAGCAGGACAGTGGAGTCTGAAAAATATTACACTCAGAATGGAAATAAAACAGGAGAGTGGAAATACTATTATGAAAACAAAAGACTAGCAAGGATAGAGAAGTATGAAAATGACCTTCCTGTGGGTACTTGGGAGGAATTTTACCCAAACCGATCATTGTCCAAAAGAAAGACTTATGAACTTGGCCTTCCGGTTGGAGAGTATGTGGAATTTCATTCCAATGGTAATCCCTCTGTACAAGGTCAATATAAAGGTGGTGTAAAAGATGGCCTTTGGAAGAGTTTCTTTGCTGAAGGAAAGATTTATTCAATTGGGGAATATAAAAATGACCTCAAAACAGGACTTTGGAAATATTTTAATAAAATTGGAATATTAATCGCTGAAGGTGAATACACGCTGGGTTCAGAGAATGGGCAATGGATTTATTATTATGACGGTGGCCAATTGAAAACCGTTGGAAGCTATTTTCTGGGTTTTGAAGATGGAACCTGGGGGTTATTCTACGACAACAAGCAGCTCACCCAAGAGGAGTTTTGGAGCAATGGAAGGTTGATCAATGTAAGTGATTATTATTCTTATGACGGTTCAAAGACGTTGAACAAAGGCACATTGAAAGACGGTGAAGGTGTTCGTATCACCTATTATGTGGATGGCTCTAAGGAGTCTGAGGGAAACTATAAAAGTGGTAAGCCAGAAGGGACATGGAGTTATTATCATGAGAATGGCAGAAAAGCCTCGGAAGGAAACATGGTTGATGGGAAAAAAGAAGGACCCTGGAGATACTATAATTTAAGTGGAAGGTTGGAACAAATTATCAACTTCAAGGACGATGAGATTGTAGAGGAAAATGAACCGGAGAATGTGATACAGTTCAGATACTGATTTGTTTTTTGAAACACTTTCTTCCCAAGGCTGTTTTAAAAAATAAAATTATGTTTGGGTTATTCAAGAAAAAATCAGAAATAGAGAAACTTCAGGAAGATTATTCCTCTATGCTTTCAAAAGCGCACAAAGTTTCCCACAGTAACAGGACCGAAGCCGATAAATTGATGGCTGAAGCCGAAGAAATCGCAAAAAAAATAGATGCCTTGAAAAATAAATCCGGAAACTGACTTCCGAATTTTTTATTGGAAATAAATTTAATCTTAAAAAGCTATCCGTTTCCATACCACCAAAAAAGTTAATTTTATTTTAGAGCTGGTTAAATTTGGATTCATGCCACCTGTGGCATTTCTGTTATCGACATTGATCCCGCTTACTGCAAACTGTTTTCTGTGATTGCATAACTTCCTACTTCCTACTAAAAGTAAAGGAAATTAGGTGACCAAAATTTTTTGGATTAATAATAATTTTTTTAAACTATTACAATATTATATATAATTAAAAAAATTGCTAAAACGTTTTTACTAAATATTTTACATTTTTCTTAATACTATTCTAAAACATTATTCTTTCAGATCCCGTAAAATTACCCAAATGCTTAAAACCATACTCTTATGAAAAAGTCCTCCATTTACCGATACAGCTTCTTACTCATGCTAGGCATAGGTATCGCTTTTAGTCAAAATGTGACTGCGTCACCTCATGCAGGTATTTCTTTTCAGGTATTTTACAATGAACTTAGCCCTTTCGGGGATTGGGTCATGGATCCTGTCCATGGTTATGTTTGGGTTCCCTATGTTGACCAGGGCTTTCAGCCGTATGCCACCAATGGTTATTGGGCCATGACAAACTTCGGCAATACTTGGGTTTCAGATTATTCCTGGGGTTGGGCACCATTCCATTATGGCCGTTGGTTCTTTAGTAACTTCTACGGCTGGTCCTGGATTCCCGGATATGATTGGGGACCTGCTTGGGTTAGTTGGAGAACAGGGGGTGGTTATTATGGTTGGGCTCCGTTAGGTCCCGGTTTTGGTATCAATGCCTCTTTCTATGCCCCTGCCTCTCATTGGGTATTTCTTCCCCGGAGAAGATTTAGACATAGACATTTCCATAGGTATTTTGTACCTCATTACAATATTATGAATGTTTATAACAGCACTACAATTATCAACAAAACTTATGTCCATAACAATAATACCTACTTAACCGGGCCTGCAAGAAGAGATATAGAAAGGGCTACAAGATCAAGGGTGCCGGTATATCAGGTGAATGATTCTTCCAGACCGGGAAGAGCTGTAGTCCAAAACAACAGGTTGAATGTTTATAGACCTCAAGTAACTGAAAATAGATCTGCCGGAAATGCGTCGAGACCCTCAAGAGTGTATTCTGCTGATGAGTACAAGCAAAGGTCTGCGACTCAAAACCGGTCGAACAGCGCTGCAAATGGATCTGTTCAAACTCCAAGACGGAATGCCCAATCAAGTGGGGCGGAAACAAGACAAGTCAGACCTGGGAACCAATCTGCGGCCAGTCCATCAAGAAACTCCGCTGCCACACCTTCCAGGAATGCTCAAGTCCAAAATAGGCAAAATACCAACAGGGAGGCTCGGGTTGGAAATCAGAACAGAATACAGCAGCGACAAACAGCACCTAGAACTTCGAATTCCAGCAGAAATCCCTCTGTGAACTCTAGAAGTTATCAAAATAGCCAAGTGAATAGGGGGGCTGCAAACAATCCTACGGTAACAAGGCAATCAAGGCCTGCCTCAAATCAAGTGGCAAGGCCTGCCAGCCCTCAAAACAACCAAAGAAGTCAGCCTGCTATGAGAAGTAATTCCAGCAACAGGCAAAGTCAGCCCTCTATGAGGAGCAATTCCGGCAACAGGCAAAGCCAACCTGCCATGAGATCACCAAGCAACTCAGGCAGTAGTAGGTCAAATTCAGGTACCGTTTCGAGAGGCAGTTCTAATAACAATTCAAGATCTTCTTCCGGGACAAGAGGTGGCAGTAGAGGTGGCGACTAAATAAATCAAACTGATAATAAAAAATGGCCCATGAAATTGGGCCATTTTTATTTTCTGGCATAATCATCTTCCAACCTTACAATGTCCTCTTCATCAGACGGGTTGTTTTCATCAGTATGCATCCAGATTTCCGCTACGATACCCCATGAATCTTTTCCCACCAATCTATGCCTTTCGCCCTGATTTAACCTGACCAACTCCCCAATTGCCATTTGAATTGGTTCATTTTGCACATCGGTATCACTCCTGATTATAGATGCATCTCCACTGATGAGTTTCCAAATCTCTGCCCTTCTAAAATGATATTGCCAGGACAGCCTCTTTCGGGGAGCGACCAAAAGGATCTTGGGGCTCAATTTTTTATTGGCCTGCAATTGATCCAAATCCAATTCGGGAAAAAACCTGGCTCTAAATGCTTCAATCTTATTTTCATCAATTACAAAAAAACCTCCCCAAGGTCTTTGCATATCTAGTTTGTCAATATTGAATCCTTTTAAATCAAGAATTTCTCCTAGCTTTTCAAAAAGAGTTTCTTTGTCGGTCTCAGCCCCAAGAAATTTTTTATCAATCATAATGGTTTTCAATTTTACATTTTACGCAATTAAATTCAAAGTTATCAAATAAAAAATGATGTAATAAAGGTTTGAGGTAAATGAAGATTTACCTGATTAAAAAAAACTTTTAAATGATTTGATGAATTTTAGGCAAAACTTTGTTTAATTTGAACAAACATATAAGGCATCTTACATTTTTTCTATTAAGCCCTTTTGATATTCTTTAAAAATTAATTTAATTGGCTTTTCCAAAGCCTAAAAAATGAACTTAATTGATCCCAAAAAATCTTTAGAAAAAATAGCCGGTGTGGTCGAAACAAAAAGTTTCACCAATAAACTCAAATTAATAAAAAACCTTTATACCAAGGGTAGCAATACAGCAGGTGAAATCTGTACTGAAGTTGGTATCTCCTTACCTACTGTAAATTCGCTTCTTGGAGATTTGATGAATTCGGGAGAAGTCATCAAAAATGGTCGTGCCGAATCCCAGGGAGGTCGAAAGCCAGATCTTTACCAATTGGCCAATGAAGCTTTTTGCATTCAAAGCGTGGACATCAACAAATTCAGGGTCCGTACGGCCATTTATGACTGTTCTAATGAAGCACTTACCGAAGCGGAAACCATTAGACTTACATTGAACAATGAAAAAGAAACTTTTGAGCAAATCTGCGAATTTCTGATAGAACACCGGAAAAAGTCCGGATTGGATGATGAAAAAATAATCGCCGTAGGTATTTCCATGCCTGGATTGATAGATTCCATCAACGGTATCAATCATACTTATTTGAAATTTGGTAAAAAAAGTCTGGTAGAAAACTTTGAATCAAGACTTGGAAGAAAAGTTTTTCTGGAAAATGACGCCAGAGCGATGACTTTGGCTGAGTTTAAGTTTGGACAGAATGATCAGTTCAAAAATGTCCTGGGGATATTTATCGGTTGGGGCATTGGGCTTGGAATCCTCATAGACGGGAAAATTTATCAGGGCGCATCCGGTTTTGCCGGGGAATTTAGCCATTCTCCGATTTTTGAATCAAGGGACATCACCTGCTCATGCGGAAAAAAAGGCTGTTTGGAAGCCGTAGCATCAGGTACAGCCATTGTCAGAATGGCCAAAGAGGCCATTTCGACAGATTCAGATTCCATTTTGGCAAGAATAGTAAGGGAAAACCAAGGAGAGCTGGAACCGTATGTGGTGGTAGATGCAGCTTTGGCCGGAGATCAGAGAGCCATCACCATTCTTTCTGAAGTAGGCCTTGATCTTGGAAGAGGGATTTCAATCTTGATCCAATTACTCAATCCTGAACTTATTATCATAGGAGGATCCGTTGCAGAGGCCAAACAGTACCTGATTACACCTATCATGCAGGCATTGAATATCTACAGCATGGCTAAAGCAAGGGAAAACACCCAAATTAGCTTATATAAATTAGGGAAAGAAGTCGGGCTAATGGGCGGTGTAGCAGTAGTCAATGAGAAAATATTTGAAGATGTACTGCTTTAACTTTCTCATCAATCATAAACCCGAATATCCGGTTTCTTAACAAAAAATGATAAAATTTAAAATTTTGAATATTGGAACATTATTTCTGATTTCCCTGATTTTAGGAATCAGTGAGCCGGTTTATGGCCAAAAGAAAAATGAACCCAAAATAGATGTTTTGATTGACAACTTGTTTTTTGTGACAGAGGTGATGGTTACTGACGTAGCCTCCCCTCCCGCTGCTGCCAGATTCTATGCCTACTCCATGCTTGGTGCTCATTTGGCTTGGAACAGACTGACAGGTCAAACCGAAGAAACCTGTCTTTTTTCAAAAAGTAACCTCCGGGAACCCGGAAACATAGACGGAACGGAAAAAAAATTATCTCCGGAATTTGTATCTACCTATGCCATGATGGAGGTGGGCAAAAAAATAATGCCTTCCGGAAAACTTTTGGAAGCAAAGCAACAAGAGCTTATCAAATCATTTACAAAATCAAAATGGATTTCAAAAAGTGCTTTGGATGAAAATGTTAGATATGCCCAGCAAGTCGCTTCAGAAGTATTGAATATAGCCGGAAACGATGGTTATAGCCAATTGAGTACATTGACCCGATATACTCCAAAAAGAAATGAAGGCCATTGGTACCCTACTCCACCGGCTTATATGGCCGCGGTAGAACCTGAATGGCGAACCATAAAAACTTTTTTCATCCCTGATTTAATGCCTTATAAGCCAAAAGAACCGGCACCTTTCAATCTTGAAGAAGGAAGTTCTTTCAAAAACCAATTGACAGAAGTATTTAAAATCACTTCCAATTTGACAGACGACCAGAAACTTATAGCCAATTTTTGGGATTGTAACCCTTTTATGGTACAGTTTTCCGGTCATATGGCCATAGGGATGAAAAAGATTTCCCCTGGTGGACATTGGGTAGGTATTACAGGTATTGCCAGCAAAAAAGCAGGATTATCCTGGAAAGAAACGATTTATATCCACACTTTGGTTTCTATGTCCCTGCATGATGCATTTGTGAGTTGCTGGGAGGAAAAATATGACTCAGATAGGATAAGACCAGAGTCAGCCATTCAAAAATATATAGACCAAAGTTGGAGGCCGTTACTCCAGACTCCACCCTTTCCGGAATATACCAGTGGACACAGTGTGATTTCAAAAACGAGTTCAATGGTGCTCACAGATTACTTTGGGGATAATTTTGAATTCATTGACGATTCGGAAGTGTACTTTGGACTGCCAGAAAGGGAATTCAAATCCTTTAATCTTGCCGCTGAAGAGGCCGCAATATCAAGGCTATATGGTGGCATCCATTTCAGAGATGCTATAGAAGAAGGTGTGAAACAGGGGGAACAGATTGCTAAATATATCCTTGAAAGAGTCAATGGAAGACTGAAATTTACGGATGATGATAGGTCAAAAATTCAACAAATAAATGGTCCGGTTCCAAACTAATTATTGTTTTCAAAAAAAACTGTCAACGCACCATAAATAGCGCTTTTCTCTCCTAATTGACTGACTTCAACTGGTATATTTATTTCCTTCTTGGCTAAATTGTCCATTAACTTGTTAAGAAAATAGGGGGATGACAATGATATATTACCGCCAAGAACCACCTTTTCCATTTGTATTTTTGGATAATGCAGTGAAATAAATTCTGCCAGATTATCAGCAAAAACATCAAATACATTTCCTGCCTTGTCTAGAATTTCCCGGTTCTGAATTATTTCCTTGACACCATTTACCTGAATACCCGTCTCCCTCTTTACCCAATTGACAAACCAAGTACTCCCCAAATAATCCTCTGCAATACCATCTCGAAAAGGTGATTGCCAAAGTTCCCCGTCAACGACCTGCCGGTCTTTTTTGATGGATGAACCAAGCCCAGAACCCAATGTCAGGCCCAAAACGGTTTCTGCACCATTCATTTGTCCAAAAAAAGTCTCTCCTAAAAGAAAAGCCTTGGCATCATTGATGAATTTGATATCTGATGGATAAATACCCAATAATCCTGACAGTTCATTTCTAATGTTTATATTGTACAAGTGCTTGAACTTCCCCTGTTCTTGAATCAGGCAAATCCCCTGTTCGTAATCAAAGGGGGCAGGCATTGCAAGAGACAATGAAAAAATTTCATTCTGATGAACCATATTCCTGATAATCACTGCCCACTCTTCGAGAATTTTTGATTTTGAAGCATACGAATCAATCTGCGTTCTTTGGATATTATCCAACAGAAAGCTATCAGAGTTTTCAACGAATCTCCCAATGGAAATATGTGAACCGCCTATATCACCTGCTAAAATTACATTTTTCGACATATTCTGAGTTTAAGATTATTCTCAAAAACTTCCGATAATTTAATCAGCAATCAACTCACTAAATCTCAAAGCAACAGTACCAAATTTACTAAAACGATTTATCATATTTAAATTTTTTCCCAGATTTCATAAAAGGCCAAAACCTGCTAACAAGCTCTGGAATAATTATTTAATTTGATTTTTACCTAAATAATTGATGAATCTCTTGCATTTAGCTTATTTGGAAGGGTGAATTGTTTTGGTTCACTGTTCATTTCAGCCTCATCGAGTTGGTGTAAAATTGCCTCCATTAGCTTCTCAGCAATCAATTCCAGGGGTTGCTCTATTGCTGTTATCTTTGGCTTATACAACTTGAAAAAATAATGGTCGTCAAAGGAAACCACTTTGACCTGACCCGGTACATCCATACCAAGGTTTCCCAAAGCTTCAAGTCCTTCGAAAGCAAGATAATTTGTGGCAAAAAACACTCCGTCAAAATCCGGGTTATTGGAGAAATAATCAAATATTCGGTTGTAGGCTTCTTCTTCTGCGATATTGTGGAATTTTACTTGGAATATGTTTGGAGTAAGTTGATTCTGTAACATTGCATTTTGATAACCCTTTAACCTATCGGTCATTTGTATCTGTTCGGATTCAACAGTTATCAATGCTACATTCTTGCATCCTGTATCAATTAAATGCTGGGTAGCTTCAAAGGCACTTTTTTCATTTTCAACAATGACATAGCTGGAATCCACAGAAGGCATGTACCTGTCAAACAATACCAATCCAAAGCCTTCATCCAAAAGTCCCTTTACGGATTCTTCCAAGTCAGGAGTAGGAGTAATGATGAAACCGTCCACATTCCTGACTTTAAAAGTATTGATCAGTTCTCTGGCTTTGGCAGTTTCATTTTCGGTACTGCAATAGATGATTTTATAACCGTTTTTATAGGCCTTCTCTTCAATCAACCTTGCTATGGAGGCAAAAAACTGATTGGAAATATCCTCCACCATAAAAACAATCACCTTGGATTTTCCAAGACGAAGACTTTGGGCAAGGTGACTTGGGGTATAGCCTACTTCCTTGATATATTGCTGTACCTTTTTGGTCAATTCTTCACTGATTCTTTTTTCCCTGGCTTTACCATTAAGGATAAATGAAACTGTCGTGATAGAAATGCCAAGTGTTTTGGCAATATCTTTTATGGATATTTTCTTTTTTGCCATATCTTTCTATGATTATATAACAATAAGAAAAGCAATATGGACATATTTTTTATTAAAGCATTGGCTTAAATGAATTTAGGGGTTATTGAATCCGTTATAAATTGCATTTAGCAATGTTCTTTCATCTGAATCTTCGTTGTACTCCCAGAACATGGCCCCGCCCATGTTGTGCTTTTTGATAAATTGAACTTTATTGAAAATCGACTCAGGGTCTTCGTAGGTTACAAAAATTTTATCAGTAGCATTCCATAAATAAGGTGCCTTGGCCACGTCATCCCAAAACCTTACGTAGTCATCACTGGCAATCAACTCCTCAATCGCACTATAAGGAAAGCCTTTCCACCCCTTTCCCATCTGATAAAGTCCATTGTTTTCCGGATTGACTTCCTGCCAACTTCTACCATAAAACGCCATGCCCATCACAAGTTTTTCGATAGGAATACCAGCATCGACATGGTCCATTACCGCATTTTCTGCAGATCTCTTTTCTTGATCCCCTGCAAATAAATTGGTATGGTGACCGGTAGGTTTATTACCTTGGACAATAAAATCATAGGTCATGATATTAATGAAATCAAGATACTTTTGGGCCTCAGCCATATCATTGACATCAAGATATTCTTTGAATCCGGCGGATGCAATTGTACTCAGATAATGGGTATTGTTCAATGCACCAAGACTGTCCAAGGCTTCCCTCACGGATTTCAACATAAACACGAAATTTTCTTTATCTTCTGTCCTGTAGGTATTGTTGTCACCCGGTAATCCGGGATATTCCCAATCAAAATCCAATCCATCCAGCTCATGTCTAATTAGGTAATCAATGGCCGAATCTGTAAATTTTTTACGGGATTCATCTGTAAGTACTGCATCAGAGAATCCACCGGACCAAGTCCAGCCACCAATGGAAATTAAGATTTTCAGGTCAGGATTGATGGACTTTAAAGACTTTAGCTTTGACAGATTCTCCTTATCCTGTTCTGCCCTACCTTCACCTTCGATAACCACACCATCTACCACATTCGCAAATGCATAATTGATATGGGTCAGCTTATCGGCATGTATTTTTTCCAGATCTACGCCTTTCCATCCTGCTATATAGCCTATGATCTTGTAAGAAGCCGAATCGGAAGTTTCAGGTTTTTGCGATTCTTTTTGTGTCTGGCATGAAAAACATATCCAAACCAAAAGCAACATTGAAGTAAATAATATCTTGTTCATAGATTTGAATATAATAAAAAAGGTGCCCGCGGGCACCTTTTTTATATAAGTGGATTATTTGGAAAATTAATTCCCGCCATCCCACCAAGTCCTTGTGATCCAGTTATCTCCTCCCATGCGAGAAATTGCTGCCATCAATGACTCCTGATTTGTGGCGGATTCTCCGGCAGGGTAAGGCTGTCTTCTTGGAATTTGTCCTGAACTAAAATTCCCGGGGAAATTAACAGGTGTCAATTCAGGAAATCCTGTACGTTTCCAATTGTTCCATGCTTCCAAAAAATTTACAAAAAGGCTAGTTGTTGCCCAAATCTGTTCATTGATCATTCTCAAGGAAGCATTTGGAACACTCAGGTCTAGCGGATTGGCATTCACATAAGCAATTGCATCTGCATTGGATACTGTTGCTCCACCAAATTTACCCATAGTCGTAAAAGCAGCCAATACACCATTTCTGTAAAAATCAGTTGGTGAACCAGTAGTGAATCCCCGGACAGTCGCATCAGCCAATAACAATTGAACCTCTGCATAAGTCAAAATAAAAATGGGGGCGTTCCTTCTTCTGTAAATAGCAGTTGGTCTTGAGTAGGCTCCAATGACAGCTTCGTCACCTCCGGAACCAGTTGCACCGGGGAAATTAGGATGAGTTGTAATATCAAATTCACCACCTCTGAGGTCATACCCATTTGGCAAGCCAATTTGAGCAGCAGGGTTATTATTCCCTACTACCAATCCATTTCTATTAGCAGCAAGCCCCGGAGGGGGTACCTCAGCCACTATACTCAAACGAGGATCATTGGTAGCTTTCAGGTAATCAATCATAACTTTAGACCAACGCACCTCATATATATCATCTGGAACATTCAAAGCATTGGCACTTGTATTAGAATACCCGTTTGCTTCATCAGATGGAACCAAAGCATCATCACCAGGTGATGAAAAGACTCCACCTGCAACTGCTTTTTGGACCCAGGACTGTGCTGAGGAAGGATTTGCATTGGTCAGACGCAAACCTAGCTTTAGCATGAGAGAATATCCAAATCTTCTCCATTTGGCAATATCCCCACTGTATATGACATCATTTCTTATCGGGTCTGCTGAAGGACTAATTGAGCTTAATGCTGTTTCTAGGTCGGTAAGCAACTTATTATATACTTCCATCTGACTATCATACCCAGGTTGCGAAATTCCTTCCTGAGCTTTAAGCGCCTCTGAATATGGAATATCACCATAGGTATCCGAAACGACTGACAAAGCACTTACCTTCAAAATCTCTCCTACAGCATTTAGATTGGTCAAACCTCTAGCTTGTGCCAATATTTGCATCTGATTCACTCTTGAAGAAAGTTGAAATCCATTGTTCCAGTTACCTTCAATGTAGCTAGGTGTACTTGAGGATATCACATATTTATCTGCATTGGAATAGTAAATGGCCCCTCCTGTTGAAGTGGATGCCATGGCCTGAATCCACATGCTTTGAAATAAAATCGGACCTGAATAACCCGTAAGCAGGTTACCATGCTGATAACTAATAGTAGGAAGTAACAGGTTCGGGTCAAAAACTGAACCACCTGGCCTATTTGGATCCGTATTTAGCTCTTCAAATCTCTCGTCACAGGATGTGACTATTAAAAAGCTGCTTAGTAGAAATAAACTTATATATTTTTTCATAATTAGTTCAATTTGAAGTTTAGGTTAAATCCAATAGAACGTGTAGGTGGCAAAGCAGTACCTTCTATACCCAAAAAGTTGATATTTGATCCAAATTGAGCTTCAGGATCTATATTTTCCGCTTTCCTCCATAAGATGGCCAAATTTCTCGCAACGATCGAAGCTGTCAGGCCTTTAAATATTGGAACCGAATTAAACATGGCTGCGGGGAAGGTATATCCCAGTGTCAACTGTCGAAGCTTGATAAAGTCTCCATCGACCACACTGGTTTTTGTCACATTCTGAACGAGTGTCTGATAGTAGTTTTCTGCAGGAGCTGTAATTTCATTAGTTGTCACACCACCTTCTCTTCCAACTAGGGTATTTTGATGCAATCCACGGAAATGTGCATTAAACTCAGTTGCGGACAACACTTTATTCCCAAAGTTGTAATCCATCAAGAAGGAAAAAGAAACGCCTTTATAAATGAATTCGTTATTCCAACCACCATAATGAGTGGGAAGTACTGAACCCCAATTTTTAAGTTCACCACGAACAGGAAGACCTGCATCGTTCACCACGACATTTCCGTTGGCATCATATTGATAATCAAAAGCTCTTATTTGAGGACCGGGAAGTCCCGGAACATAGGCTGTCACTGCATTACCAAGCGTCTGTCTATTTTGACCGAGATTTATTGGAGTATTATCTAAGTTTGTATTCAAAACTTCATTTCTAACATTAGTGAAATTAAACATAGACTTCCAAGTAAAGTCATTGGTCTGAATCGGAGTTCCCGAAATCATCAACTCCAAACCTCTGTTATTAACAGACCCGGTTGCCACCACAGCACTTGAGAAACCTGAAGAGATACTGGTAGTAGCAGGCATGATCTCATTATTCGTGGTTTTGGTAAAATAAGCAACGTCAATGCTTAAGCGGTTTTTGAAGAAAACCAGATCAAAACCTAATTCTATTTCATCTGTCGTAAATGGTTTTAAGAAAAGGTTTGGCAAAGTAAGGGGAGATGCTCCTGCTGCAACTCCATTAAAGGTATTTGCAGAACTGAAATAAAACTGAGTTTGATAAGCATTGAATGGTTCGCCACTAGTAACTGCATAGCTCGCCCTAATCTTACCGAAATCCAATGCTGGTAAGTTAAGGAATTTATCAAACAAGAATGCACCTGTGATTGATGGGGAGAAGATTCTGTTATTATCAATAGGCAAGGTACTGTATACATCATATCGCCCGGTAGTCGTCAAGGTCAGGAAATCTTTATAACCAAACCCGAAAGAATAAAAAGCCGAAAGTACTTCTCGCTCATTGAAAGCATAACCCCTATTAAATACATCAACATTGAATGGAGAGTACAATCCCGGAATTACAAAACGGGAACCTCCGACACTCACTTGTTCAAACCTATTGTTTCGGAACGTTCCTCCTAATAAACCATCAAAAATTATATCATCGGTAATTGAGAATTCAGATCCAAAAATCGCATCAACATTCGTTTCTGACCTTGTGGACAATCCTCTCCCACCAAGGTTCCCTCTCTGTTCTTGTGTGTAAGCTAATCCTGTAGGATCAACTGAAAAGAAGTCATCATTGGATACATCATTACCAACCCTGAACAAAGCATAAGTCTTGGGAGCGAAATTATACCTCGCAGCGATTGCAGAAATCGTTCTTTTTCTACCTCTGTCATTGATCCCGCGTGAAGTAATGAAGTAAGGATTGGTTACGAATATATCGTCACTAAAGACCACTTCTCTCCCATTTTCGTTAATTCCGGGAGCAAAAATACTCGGACGGATATTTGGGGCTAGAAATAAAAAGTTGTTAGGATTTTTTGGCCCGTCACTTAAAAAGGGAATATTTGTGCTTTGTTGATCTAGGTAATTGATCATTGCAGATATATTTAACTTATCAGTGATATTTTGATCCACATTTAAATTGATACTTAACCTGTCCACATCACTATTGGGAACGATCGATTTTGACCTTACATCAGAAACAGACAGCCTAAAAGAACCATCCTCTCCAAGTCCTTTGGAAACAGCAATTGTATTGGTCAAGTTAGTTCCTGTCCTGTAAAAATCCATCCAATTTTCACTTGATGGTTGATATGGATATTGGTTTCCATCAAAGCCGATAACATTACCGCCCATTCTTTCTCCCCAAGCAAATCGGCCGGTTGTCTGTGCCTCTGTGGCAGTTTGCGGTCGGCGACCTCCAGTACCCTGACCGTATTCTTTCTGGAAATTGGTAAAATCCATAGCCTGCTCCGTCATTACGTTAACATTGTAGGTAAGCATCCAATCGCCTCCTCTTTTAGCACCTCTTGTTGTAATCATAATCACACCATTGGAGGCTCTTGCACCATATAGTGCAGAAGCTGCCTGTCCTTTCAGAACCGTCATAGATTCAATATCATCAGGACTTAAGTTACCAATGCCATCCCCATTATCAGCTCCGCCCCACTGACCAGAGGAACCAAGCTGAGAATTGTCCATGGGTACCCCATTGATTACAAACAATGGGGAACCAGTGCCAGAGATACTCGGAAGGCCCCGAAGAACAATATTTGAGGTTCCTTGCGGCCCGCTATTTGTTCCTCTTACTACTAGACCAGCTACCCTACCTGTAAGGGAGTTGGCCACATTGGGTTCCCGTGCCAAATCCATTTGATCACCACCAACAGTGGTTACGGCATAACCAATCCTTTCCTTGTCCTTTGTCAATCCAAGGGCGGTAACTACCACTTCACCTAAAGCAGTGTCGCTTTCCAGTAAAGTTATGCTTAACTCAGACCTATTCCCTACAACAATTTCTTGGGATTCGAAACCTATAAAAGAAAACACCAATGAGGTAGTATTGGTCACAGTTATAGAATACTTCCCATCCAAATCGGAGGTAGTACCGGTATTCGCTTGCTTGTCCAGGACGTTAACTCCTGGAATAGGTTCTCCGGAAGGATCTACCACTCTACCGGTGAGAACCCGCGTCTGGCCATATGCCTCAATACCAGAGGCAAATATCATGACCATTGCTAACATTAATAGTACAACTTTGTTCATAGAATTTAATTTAAGGTTACTTCATTTAATCATTGGTTATTTATAGAATATAGTTCAGTAATATTTCATTTTAAATGCATTTCATTTATGATTTTAGAATGTTTGTTTACAATAAACATGTTATTAAGAATTTTATATCGTAAAATCTATATTACAAAGAATTAAGGGATATGTAAAAATATTAAAAAAATATTATTGTTAAAATTATTTAATCTTTTTTTTTAAAAAAGTTATCTGACTTTCATTATTTATTATATTTAATAAATCGGTTTAGCTAATAAATTTAATAATGATATTCAAATTGGATCGTCTTTTTAATATTTTAGATGAAGTTTTTTAGATAAAAGTTATTTAATTAAAAAACTTATCTACCAGGCGTCTTAATTTTTATATTTATTAGACTTCTTTTTATTTAAAAAATCCAAATTATAAATTAAGTCTCCGGTACTTTCAAAAAAAAATACCTGCACGAAAAACTTTACGGGCAGGTCAAAAAAAAAACCGCCGAAGCGGTTCTTAATCTTTATTTGATAAATAACATTTCCCGATACTTCACCAATGGCCAAAATTCATCATCGACCACCAACTCAAGTTTATCCACAGCATATCTGATTTTCTCAAAATATGCTTCCTTGACCTCTGTACCGTAACCCTTTGCCCGTTTCACTAAATCATCCTCTTTATTAAGTTTCTTTCTTGCATCTATCATATCATAGACACCTTGTTTTAGTGATTCAAGATGTTTGCTGATTTCCTTGACAGTTTCAATTGCCGCAGTATTGTCAAGTCCAAGACCTTTCAATCCATTTGCATTTTCAATCAGTTTATTCTGATACAATATGGCTGTTGGAATCACATGGTTTAAAGCCAAGTCGCCCATTACCCTGGATTCGATCTGAACTTTCTTAATGTAACTCTCCAGCATGATTTCGTGTCTGGCATGGACTTCAATGGCATTCAGTACGCCATGTTTGTTGAAAAGGTCAATAGTCTTTTTGTCACGGTAAACATCCAAAGCAAATGGAGTGCTTTTTAGATTGGACAATCCACGCTTCTCCGCTTCCGTTGCCCATTCATCTGAATAACCATCCCCTTCAAATCTTACTTTTTTACTGTCTTTGATATATTTTCTAAGAACATTGACAATCGCAATTTTTTTCTCCTTGCCTGAACTGATTTCTTTTTCAATATCCTTAATCAGAGACTTTAATACTTCAGCAACAATCACATTCAATACGGTCATTGGGCCTGCAGAATTGGCACTTGAACCAACTGCTCTGAATTCAAATTTATTGCCTGTAAAGGCAAAAGGAGAAGTTCTGTTTCTATCCGTATTGTCCAAAATGATTTCAGGTATTTTTGAAATACCCAATTTCATATACATGTTATCACCTTTTTCGATTTTCACATTACCGTTCTTTTCCAACTCATCCAATACAGAGGTCAAGGTGGAGCCAAGGAATACAGACATAATGGCCGGTGGGGCCTCATTTGCTCCCAATCTAAAGTCATTGCTGGCTGAAGCGATACTTGCCCGCAATAAATCAGCATGGTCATATACTGCCTTTACAGTAGCTATCACAAAAGTAAGGAACTGTAGATTTTCCCTTGCGGAATTGCTTGGTTGGAATAGGTTTACTCCGGTATCTGTAATCAGGGACCAATTGTTATGCTTACCGCTTCCGTTTACGCCTGCAAATGGCTTTTCGTGAAACAGAACCTTAAGGTCATGCTTTTCAGCAATTTTGTCCATCAGGTCCATCAACAATTGATTATGGTCAACAGCTTTGTTGATTTCTTCAAATAAAGGGGCAACCTCAAATTGTCCAGGGGCAACTTCATTATGACGGGTTGAAACAGGAATTCCAAGTTTGAGGGCTTCAATTTCGAAATCCACCATAAAGTCTTTTACCCTTGTTGGGATAGATCCAAAATAATGATCTTCGAGCTGCTGACCTCGTGCCGGGTTATGACCAAAAACCGTTCTTCCCGCCATAACAAGATCCGGTCTTGTTGCAAAAAGCGCTTTGTCTATCACAAAATATTCCTGTTCTACACCCAATGATGGCGTTACTTTTTTTACGTTCCGGTCAAACAATTGACACACCTCAACCGCTGCTGCATTGATCGCCTCCATGGATTTGAGCAAAGGAGTCTTATAGTCTAGCGCCTCTCCTGTATAAGAAACGAATATGGTGGGAATACAAAGTGTTTTATCAAAAATAAAAATCGGCGATGAAGGATCCCAAGCAGTATATCCCCTTGCCTCGAAAGTAGAACGAATCCCGCCATGGGGAAAAGAAGAAGCATCAGGTTCCTGCTGAACGAGAGCAGAACCCTTAAACTTTTCAATTCCTGCATGTGCATCAAAAAACGCATCATGCTTCTCAGCTGTGGAGCCCGTCAAGGGCTGAAACCAGTGTGTGTAATGTGTGACGGATTTGGATAAGGCCCAAACTCTCACCGCGGACGCTACTTCTTCAGCAGTGGCGGGGTCAATTTTACTGCCTTTATCTATGGCTTCCATTACTTTTTTAAATACAGATGGAGCCAATGATTCTTTCATCTGCTTAATTCCAAAAACATTGCTTCCGAAGAAGTCAGAAATTTTTGGAGAGGGAGGATTGACAAACGTTCTTTGTCTGCCTTGCGCTATTAGGAGCGCACTTTGTCTTAAAGTTGCCATTTTCTACAATAAGTGGTTTGATTTTATACCCACAAAAATAGGAAATAATATGAATTTCAAAGACAACTACCCGTTTTTGAAGCCAATATTTTAAATTTTTACATTATTTTTAAAAAATAAGGGTAGATTTTAATTAGTTTACTGAAAAAAAACATTGTTTTACCCTAAAAAATAGAAAATTGAAAACTTCAGGATAATATTTAACTTTGTCGCCTGTAAAGTTTGGAGATAGGTGAAAAAAGTCGCGTTTTATACATTAGGGTGTAAATTGAATTATTCGGAGACATCTACGATTAGTAGAATGTTTGAGGCGAAGGGTTATGAAAAAGTGGATTTTCAGCAAAATCCTGACATTTTTATCATCAACACCTGTTCGGTCACAGAGAACGCAGACAAAAAGTGTAAAAAGATAGTCAAAGAGGCCAAAAAAATATCTCCAAACTCTTACGTCACAATCATAGGCTGCTATGCACAGCTAAAACCAAAGGAAATCTCCGAAATTGAAGGTGTTGATGCTGTTTTGGGTGCTGCCGAGAAATTCAGACTGATAGAGTTGCTTGATGGGTTTGCCAAAGCACAGGAAACCAAAGTACTTGCATCAGAAATCCAAGAGGCAACTATTTTCAATAATGCCTATTCTATTCATGACAGAACAAGGACCTTCTTAAAAGTTCAGGATGGATGTAATTATGGTTGCGCTTTTTGTACCATTCCCCTTGCCCGAGGTAAAAGCAGAAGTGACAGCATAGAGAATATCCTTGCCTCTGCTGAAGAAATTGCCCGTACTGATGTCAAAGAAGTGGTACTTACAGGAGTTAATATTGGTGATTTTGGGATTCATGAGGGTAAAAGAAAAGAACGCTTTGCCGATTTGGTGATGGCCCTTGATGCTGTGCACGGGGTAGAAAGGTTTAGGATTTCTTCCATCGAGCCCAATTTATTGACCAATGAAATCATTGAATTTGTTTCCCAGTCAGAAAGGTTTGTCCCACATTTCCATATCCCATTGCAATCAGGCAGTAATTCCATATTGAGAAGTATGGGTAGGAGATATCTAAGGGAATTGTATGAGGATCGGATATCAAAAATCAAAACCTTGATGCCACCTTGCTGTATTGGCGTAGATATCATAGTAGGATTTCCTGGAGAGACGGACGAACTGTTTCTGGAAACTTACAATTTCCTGAATGATTTGGATATTTCTTACCTGCATGTTTTCACCTATTCAGAACGTGCCAATACCAGAGCGGCAGAAATGGACGGAGTGGTCCCCATTAAAAAAAGAAACGAACGCTCCAAAATGCTCAGAATACTTTCGGAGAAAAAACGAAGGAAATTTTATGAAGAAAATCTAGGTAGAACCTTTACAGTTCTTTTTGAGGAGGATATCGAAGATGGTCAGATGCATGGATTCACCGAAAACTACATTAGGGTTTCGGCAAAATATGACCCTTTACTTATCAACGAGCTGAAACAGGTAACTCTAAGTGAAATTAATGATAAAGGAAATGTTGATGTATTGGAACCGGAGATGATCCTGGAAAAACATTGAGTTTTGTACATAAAACACTCTAAAAACCAAACAATATATTTTTTTACAGGTTAATTTTTTATGATACCTATACTTAATCCAGAAGGAAGAATTTCCAGAAGAAAATACTTGACCTTATTTTTAACTTTTTATTCTATCAATGTTTTGAGTTTAATTATGATTTTCGAATCATATCGATCCAAGGAATGGATCACATTTTGGGTATTTGGCATTTTACTTATCGGTTCTATTGTTTTGTTAATGATCCAGGCTATCCGAAGATTGCATGATTTAGGTTACAATTGGAAATATTCTTTATATCTCTTAATTCCGCCTCCTGTCAATTTCTTTGGATTTGTTTGGTTGGCCTGGGAGGAAGGTCAGGATGGTGAAAATAAATTTGGCCCAGATCCCCGGAAAACGGATTTGGTTTAGATCAAATATTTCCTTTTTTCATCTCCTTTACTGCATAATCTACCGCTCTTGCAGTCAATGCCATATAGGTAATGGAAGGGTTCTGTGAACCTGTAGAGGTCATACACGCTCCATCGGTGACGAAAACATTTTTACAATGGTGCATTTGGTTCCAGCCATTCAATAATGAAGACTTGGGATCTCTCCCCATTCGGACTCCGCCCATCTCATGTATATCCAGACCAGGCGCTTGTTTCGTATCTCTTGTTCTAATATTGAAACAGCTGGCCTTTTCCAACATCTCTGTTCCCTGTTCAAAGAAGTCATTCATGGATTGGATATCATTGTCATCGTAATCCACATCTATATTCAATAATGGCATTCCCCATTCATCTACTTTATCCAGACTTAGGGAAACTTTAGAATGCTCTTTGGGAATAGTTTCCCCTTGCATCATCATAGAAACATGCCAAGGCCCGGGAGTGGAATTCTGATCTTTGAATTCTGACCCAAACGGTGAATTAGGTTTGCCTCCCCATCCTCCTCTACCTGCACTGTAAAAAGTCATGTAGCCTCTAAGGAAATCCATTTCCTGTTTTTCAACATTCCGAAAGTTGGGCATCATTACAGCACATGGTCTTCTTCCAAAATAATATTTATCCTCATATCCTTCAAATGCAGCGCTGATATTTCCCCGATAATTGTGGAAAGCAATATACTGACCTAATAGCCCACTGTCATTGCCCAGACCGTTTGGGAACCTATTTGAGTTACTATTGAGTAGAATAAGGTTCGAATTGAGTGCTGAGGCATTTAAAAAAATTACATCAGCAAAATATTCTGTGGAAGTTTTCGTGATGCTGTCAATTACCTTGACACCGGTCACTTTTTCTTTTGCATCGTCATATATAATGGAATGAACTACCGAGTCAGGCCTGAGTGTCAAATTACCCGTAGCTGCAGCGGCAGGCAAAGTCGATGAGTTGGAACTGAAATATGCACCAAAGGGACATCCTCTTTGACATTGATTTCTTGCCATACACTGACCTCTGCCCTGTTGCAAATGATGGGGTTGAGGTTCAGTCAAATGGGCACACCTTCCTATCATGACATACCGGTCTTTGTAGGCCTCTACAATCCTATCCCTGATCACTTTTTCTACACAGTTCATTTCCCATGGAGGAAGAAATTCCCCATCAGGTAAAGTTTCAACTCCTTCTTTGCTGCCACTGATTCCAACAAAACGTTCCACATAACTGTACCAGGGATCAATCTCATTGTATCGGATAGGCCAATCGACAGCAAAACCATCCCTTCCCGGAGCTTCAAAATCATATTTGCTCCATCGTTGGGTCTGCCTTGCCCAAAGCAAAGACTTTCCACCTACCTGATAGCCTCTCACCCAATCAAAAGGCTTATCCTGTACGTAAGGGTGGTCTGTGTCCTTCACAAAAAAATGCTCTGTATCTTCTGCATAGGCATAGCATCGGTTGACGACCGGGTTTTCCAATTTATCCTCTAGCGGCATTCTATTGCGATGAGGCATTTCCCATATGGAAGCAGTCATAGTAGGATAATCCTTTTTATGCTCTACATTTCTTCCTCTTTCCAACACAAGCGTTTTAAGCCCTTTTTCACATAATTCCTTTGCAGCCCAGCCTCCACTGATGCCAGAACCGATTACGATGGCGTCAAATTCATTTTCTTTCTTCATACTTATTCGTATCTGAGTGATTCGATTGGATCAAGCCTACTGGCTTTTCTCGCTGGAAAATAGCCCGAAGCCAAACCAACAAATATACATATGGCAAGGCCCACAAAAATCCAAAGCCATGGAACCAAAAAACCTCCGGGACCGATGATATTTGCTACTATGTTTCCTATTGCAATCCCAATGATTACTCCCAGGATGCCTCCCATAATACAGATTACGATTGCCTCTATCAAAAATTGCTGCCTGATTCTCAAGGGTGTTGCACCAAGTGCCTTCCTTATTCCGATCTCCCGTGTCCGCTCTGTCACAGAGACCAACATGATATTCATCAATCCAATAGCAGCCCCCAAAAGCGTTATAAATCCAATACCAAATCCACCAATCCTCAGGTAGCCGGCTACTTCCTCCAAGCTTTCTGCAACGGATTGACTTTTGACGATTTCAAATGAATCTTCTTCGGTTATCCTGTCCTGACGGATTTTCCTCATGATACCTGTGGCCTGTCCCATCTCGTATTCCAACTTTAATGGATCAGAACCACTTGCTGTAAGAGAGTACCTAAACGTCCCTCTTTGATCCAACCTACTGGCATTCTCCACAGGTATGAATATAGCCCTGTCGGCACCTGAACCCCCACCGACACTGCCCTGTTTTTCCAAAATACCAATTATGGTGTAGCGTTTGCCATAAAAATTAACGTAGTCATTCAATGGATCTTCCTCTTTTCCGAATAATGTTTCGACGATATCCAATCCTATCACGCAGACATTGGTACCATATCGTATTTCTGTAATACTGAAGTTTCTCCCCTGCTCTACCTTAAGACCTTTAATCTTAAAATATTGATCATCGATACCCGTGACTCTGACATTGGGATTGGTTTTTTTGGACCCCCTTTTTACTTCAGCCGCACCTGAAACAGTTGTGAATATAGTAGAAGGGCCTATTGAACTGAATTGCTCCTGGAAGCTGAGCACCTCTTTAAACCTTACAATCGGATATGTCTTTTCTGCAACGCCCTGCTGCACACCCCTTCCTCCTGAAAATCCTTTTGACCTGATGTCAAAATTGTTGGCTCCCAAACCGGAAAAACTATCAGCTATCTGAGCCTTGATTCCATCAATGGCGGTCAGCATTCCAACAAGCGACATTATCCCAATCGCAATAATAGTTCCGGTCAAAATGGTCCTAAGCAGGTTAACTTTAACCGACTTGAGTGCTTCTTTAATATTTTCGATCAAATTCATATTCTGTACAAAATGGGACACAAATAAATTTATTAAGCCCGATCCAATTTTAATATTAAGTATAATCCGGAAAAAAATCCTCCCATCGATGTAAAAAATGTTTTTACAGCCTTAAGACGTACTATCGGAGGTCAATGTATCCTGTCCCCCCTTAATTCAAGATTGCCAATCACATCTGCCTCATAAGCTAACCATTGTTTCCATCTCTCATTGACCTTTTCCTGATCCTTGTATCTTCTTGCCAATTCGATAAAGTTCACGTAATGACCCGCTTCGGAGACCATTAATTCGTAATAGAATTTTTTGAGTTCCTCATCGGAAATGTTTTTTGAAAGAAGCTTGAACCTTTCACAACTCCTTGCTTCAATCAGCGCATTCATCAATAAATGCTCTACCAATTGGTCAGACCTGCTTCCACCTTTTCTGACGAATTCTACCAACTTGATCACATACTCGTCCTTTCTAGGTTTTCCGAATTTGTATCCCCTCTTTTTGATCTGATCCAATACCCTTTCAAAATGACTCCATTCTTCAGCTACCACCGGGGCCAACATTTCTACCAATTCGTCGAATTCATGAAAATTCACAATTAAGGAAATACAGGAAGAAGCTGCCTTTTGTTCACAGTAAGCATGGTCCACTAGAATCTCTTCAAGGTTCATTTCTGCGATATTCACCCAACGGGGATCCGTGGGCAAATGCAAGTTCAACATCTTGTTTTTTGTACTTTCTTCCCAATTCATCTACATTAATCAAACAAAGGCCAGCTAATACCAAGGTCCAGTGTCCTTCTTAATCCTGTGAAATTAGGAGTCACGAAATACCCTGGTTCGTTCATTATATTGATATTGATATGGTTCATCCTCACCAATACCCTGGTTCTGTTGATCCTTAAATTCATAAAGAAATCCAAAACAGGGTAAGCAAAAACATTGAAATCATTCTGTAAATGGAATTGTTGAAGGGCGGGATTATATGCCTCGGCAAAATTATCGCTTCTAAATCTCCCTTCCAGGCCAATCTGAATAAAAAGGTTTTCATCAAACATCGGACTATCAAAGTAAATCCTGGAGTTGGCCACGATTTCCGGTATCCTGAAATTTTCCTTTCCATCCCCTGTGATGATGTTGTAATACAATTCTGATTCCCAGAAAAATTTCTTTTTGATATGGAAGGAATAAGTCAGACCTGGAATCACCATGAAGGCCCCTCCTTCAGCTTGTGTGGCCTGTTGATCTTCATTGAAATAGACATAATTGCTCACCCTGTTCAAGGTAATATTTGGTCTGAAATTCCAGCTTGGGAAATCCGCTTTCAGAACTCCTTTAATTTGATCTACGCCAATATTGGAAAAAGAATTATCCCAACTATGGTGGTTGCCCGAGTAAAAATCCTGAACAGAGGTGGGTTTATACAAAGCTTTGATATATGATGCTTCTAAAAAGGGGGAAACGAATAAACCCTGAATTCTAAAGGCACCGGGCAACAAATATTCCCCTTCAGCTTCAAACCTCCATTTTTCATTGATATCACCCCTTAATGCCCCACCCAAAAAGAGCTCGTTGAAATTGTTTCTTCTCATTAAGGTATCATATAAATGCATTCTTCCTGACCTGAACTTTGCAAAAGCATTGTAATACAATGGCCCGATATCACCTTTGAATCCTACCTCATTCCTCCATTCCGAAAAATGGCCCCGATTATACGTGCTGTCCCGGGACACCAACCTTTCAGGGTTGAATCTATTGAAAAACAAAGAATCAGAACTATTGAGATTGGATCTGAAAAGCACATCTTGTTTTCTTTTATCAAAGACATGGTAAACCTGCCAACCCTTTACTATTTCATATTCATGATATAAATGATAATCAACCCGAAGGTCTGTAGCACGGGAATTCCTCAGCCAGACTTTAGCATCTTCATAAGCAAAGAACAAAGAAGTTGTATCAATATCAGGTGAGATGATTCCTCCTTGTTCATTGACCAAATGCCTCGTCCGTGTAAGGTTTGCCAACAATAAATACTTCCCGTCTTCAGACTTATAATTGGTATGAAAAGAGTATGAGGTGTTTTCAGTCAAGTTATCATCCCTTGCATTTGGATTGAGGGTTTTTCTTGCTTTGATGGTATGAAAATTGAGCCCAACATTCCATCTTGGGTTGATATTTCTGGCGAAGGAAAGGTCCAGCATATTTCTGTTGCCTCCACCAAAAAAAGCATCCATCTGAGTATAAGGGGATTTGGTATCAAAATAACGCATACTGTCCGCCGAATGATGGTACAGATCATATACATGAAATCCGGAGGTAGTCCCGATCATTTGGGGAATATGATAAAAAATGGGCTTAGCCGCACTTCCCACATTGCCCAAATCCTGATACATCCAACCTGAATTGGCCACAGGTTCATAATAATGAAAACCGGTCAGCACAGTATCCACCTCATACTTTTTTGTCAAATTCCTTTTGATATCCTTTTCCAAAAAATAAAGTGTGGTCTTGGGCCCGAATACCATTTTGGTACTGTCATCAATCAGTTTTTTCCGCTCACCTGACTGTTGTGTTATTTCTTGGTCAGGGTCACCTTGCTGCAGATTGGTATTGCCTTGTTGGGGCATTCGAGTCGGAGGGCCTGTAGGCCTGATTTGAGCCTGTGACTGAACTGCCCAAAAACAGAAGAGTAAAAAAAGAATAATAATGGGGCTAAATCTCACGGATATACGATTTGTCCTTGACAATTTTGGTGATCTGTCCGAAAAGGAATTCTTTATCCTTTTCAGCCAACTTGATTTTTATCGGTAGGGCAAAAATCGGAATTTCTGCCAAATATTTATTAAAGGCTTTATTTTTAAGTTTGACAGCATCCTTTTCAGTAGTCAAAACCAAACAATTATGATGCTCTTTTACCAAACTTGATAGTTTCATCAAGTCTGCCTCTTTATACCTATGATGGTCTTCAAAGGTTATGGTTTCAACCACCTCATATCTACTTTTTGCTTCTGAAACAAACAACTGATTGTCGGCGATACCAGAAACCAGAATTACCTTCTTTAAAAGCTCGAGATGCTGATTGAAAACAGGAAAGGGATCACCGTACTCAATTCCCGAAAATAGCACTGGAACTTCGACAATATTATGTATTTTTTCAATGTATAATTCTTTTTCACTTTCTGATATCTGATCAGGGCATTTGGTTACGACAATCACATCGGCTCTATTTGCACCACTTCTATTTTCCCTCAATGTACCGAGGGGAAGAATTCTATCACTGAAAAATGGTTTCTGAAAAGTCGTTAAAAGGATATAATAATCCCCTTTGACATACCTATGTTGAAAGGCATCGTCAAGCAGAATTAATTCAGTTTGTGGTTTTTGAGAAATAATTTCAGGGATGGCAAGTGTCCTTTTTTCACCTACTGTTACTGACACCTCTTTTCCGTATTTTTCAAAAATCTGAAAAGGCTCATCTCCGATTTCAAATGGGCCCAAATCATCGTTTGCTATCAAAAAACCCTTGGTTTTTCTACCATAACCTCGGCTCAAAGTTGCAAGTTTTAAATGAGGGAGAAATAATTCAATCAAAAATTCCACCATTGGTGTTTTCCCTGAACCTCCAAGGTTAAGGTTACCCACAACAACGGTTGGGATCAAAAATGATATGGATTTCTTTTTCCCTGTTTCAAACATCCTGTTTCTATAATATGTGATACCATCATAGATTGCAGCAAAAGGATAAAGCAAGGGGTCGTACCAGCGCATTGGCTATTTTTCCTTAATTTTGGACAAAGTAAAATAAAAATTATGGATTACACGATTCGGGAAATAGTTTCTTACCTCGAAAAAATAGCACCGCCTTCCTATCAGGAATCCTATGACAATGCACAATTGATCTCGGGCAATCCCAATGACAAAGTCACAGGCATACTTTGCACTTTGGATACAGTAGAGGAGGTGGTTGAAGAAGCTATCAACTTAGGCTGCAATTTGATCGTCTCCCATCATCCTATCGTGTTTAGAGGACTAAAAAGCCTTACCGGCAAAAACTATGTCGAAAGGACTGTGATAAAAGCCATTAAAAATGATATTGCGATTTATGCCATTCATACCAATCTGGACCATGTATCCCATGGTGTCAATAAAAAAATATGTGACAAGCTGGAATTGACAAAAACCAGGATTCTTCAACCCAAAAAAGAACTACTATCAAAGCTTACCACTTTTGCTCCTCATGAAGCGGCAGAAGTAGTCCTTCAAGCCCTTTTTGCAGCAGGTGCAGGAAAGATCGGGGAATATTCAGGTTGTAGTTTTATGTCAGAAGGGACAGGGACTTATACTCCATCTGATAAATCAAACCCGCATAAGGGTTCTAAGGAGAAGCCGCATAAAGAACCTGAAACCAGAATTGAGGTCCTTCTACCAAAACATTTTGAACAAAGAGTTCTTCAAAGTCTCAAAGCAGCACATCCCTATGAGGAAGTGGCCTATTTTCTCCAACAACTAGAAAACGAAAACCAGGAGGTCGGTGCAGGAATGATCGGTGAACTTAAAGAGCCGATGAAAGCGATCGCCTTCATGGATTACTTAAAATCCAAGATGAACCTGCAAATAGTAAAACATACCTCTTTATTAAATAAGCCAATAAAAACTGTTGCTGTTTGTGGTGGAGCAGGTATTTTTCTTTTATCTGATGCTAAAAAATCAGGTGCTGATATTTTCATTACTTCAGACATCAAATACCATGAATTCTTTAATGCTGATAATCAACTGATTGTTTGCGATATAGGACATTATGAAAGTGAAATTTACACAAAAGAATTAATCAGGGATTTATTGTCGCAAAATTTTACTAATATTGCACTCTATTTGACGAAAATAGTTACGAATCCCATAACTTACATATAGTACATGGAAAGTACAGTTGCACAAAAGCTTGAAGCCTTATTAAACCTTCAGAAAATAGATTCCAGACTCGACGCGATTTTTAAAGTAAGAGGAGCACTCCCAGAAGAAGTCCAAGACCTTGAAGATGAGATTATTGGGTACGAAACCAGATTGGATAAATTCAATACGGATTTGGTTACATTGGAAGATGACATCAAAAGATTCAAAGATAATATTAAAGAATCTGAGAAGCTCATCAAAAAATACCAAGAACAGCAGATGAATGTCAGAAACAACAGGGAGTACGACGCCATTACTAAAGAACTGGAATTGCAGGATTTGGAAATTCAGGTATCCAAAAAGAAAATAGGGGAATCACAAGCTAGAATAGAAACAAAAAACCTAGAAGTTGATGAACTGAAAGGCATCCTTTCAGAAAGGAAAAAAGATCTTGACAATAAAAAGTCTGAGTTGGATACCATCGTCTCTGAAAGCGAGAACGATGAATCCAAACTTAAAACTGATAGAGACAAGGCCCTGAAAAAAATAGAAGAAAGGCTTTCCAAATCTTATACCAAAATCAGGACCAATGCCAAAAACGGTCTTGCTGTGGTAATGGTCAAAAGAGGTGCCTGTGGAGGCTGCTTTAATGTGGTGCCACCACAAAGACAGGCAGACATCAGAGAGAAAAAGAAACTCATCGTCTGTGAACACTGCGGTAGGATTTTTGCCGGTGTTGAAGACGAAATCGAGGAAGAGGTAACCAAGAAGAAGAGAAGCAGAGCTTAATCCATAATTTTAAAAGCCCGAGATAATCGGGCTTTTTCTTTTTTTCGGATTATTTAATTGAATTCAAACCATTTTTTGTTTAACCCGTTTTCTTTTTATAGTTTGCACTTATGAAAAGAATATTTCTATCCGTCTTTTTTATCAGTATTGTTTCTTTGGGATTTGCAAAAGATCCAGGAGAAAAAACCTTTTTGATTCTTTTTGACAAAGCAGAACTGAAAGCCAACAAGACCAGTACAACTTATATTGAATTGAGCTTGAGCAATGTATTCAAAACAAAATCCTATGCAGGTAATTCTGATGCAGCTATCATTGTCAAAGTCCCTTATGACAACATAAACGAATGTCAGTTAGCTGATTTTTTTATTAGGGTAAACGCCAACAAGGTATCTTCATTGGGTGAATTAGCTTTTCAGATCATTGACATGGACGAATCCAAAAACAAATATCAATACCTAGTGGCTTCCTTGGAAGATAAAATACAAAAAAACAAAAAATCCGGGAAAGCAGTCAAAGTAGTTCCAAGCCCTTGAGGTGATCGCCACAATTAAATTTTTCTACTATAAAATTCCCTGATTTATTTTGCTGCAAAAGGTATAGGCCAAGATTTTGATGTGAAAATACATCCATATATTTCAGGTCATATCCTAACATTACTGCAAGTAAAATCCTCATTGCCCTTCCATGCATACAGATCAAAATCGTTTCAACTTGCTGCGAAAGAATGTAATTGATTCCCTTTTGTAACCTTTTTGCTACCATCACGGGACTTTCTCCACCTTCTATTGCATAGTCAAGGTCACCCGAACTCCATCTTTCCAACATAGATTCATAATATTTATTTTCCTCGTGGGTCATCGGCAACCCTTCATATCTGCCCCAGGAAATCTCATTCAATTCAGGAACCCCCTCATGTGGCAGTCCAAGCTCAATAAATCCCTGGACTGACTGTTTGGTACGCTGAAGACCTGAGTAGTAAACTTTCCCAAAAGGGACATCCTTATAATGCTCAAAAAAAGAAGCGGACTGTTTCCGACCGTTCAGGTTTAAAGGTGCATCAATCCCACTGCCCTGTACAACTCCCCGGAGATTGTAATCAGTTTGACCATGTCTTATCAAGTAGATTTTTTTAGTTAGCAAGTTTCTCTATTTTTGTTTTCAGGTACCAAAGAAAAAACTTTTATATAACAATCCATGATATTTCCTCAAAACCTTAGTCTAGAAACTCTTAATAATATGGGAAAAAATACCATGACGGATTTTTTGGACATCAGGTTTACAGAGATCGGTGAAGACTTTTTGGAAGCAACAATGCCCGTCAATTCCAAAACCAAACAGCCACTTGGACTGTTACATGGAGGAGCTAATGTAGTTCTTGCCGAAACCTTAGGTTCTGTGGCAGCAACCATGACTGTCGACCAAAAAGTGCAATACTGTGTGGGTTTGGAAATCAATGCCAATCACCTCAAATCAGTAAAGCAGGGAGTTGTAAGGGGTGTCACAAAACCAATCCATCTAGGTAAAAAAACCCAGGTATGGGAAACAAAGATATTCAATGAAGAAGGTGACTTGATCTGTATCAGCAGAATTACAATAGCCGTAATTGATAAAAAGTAATATGCAGACTACTACAGATATCAATCAAATATCACTCGAAGATTACCTTGGCAACCTGATATCCCGGCACATGCTTGAAGGTCATCAGATTGCGGTTTGGAGAAAACCGAAATCCGGATTTTTGCAGGTATTGATTGACAAGACAGGACTTTTAAAAAGAGTAACTCCAAATATTGAAGAACTGCCATCCGGATTTATTGTACATCCTTTTGAAGACCAAGTGGATAAAAAGGCAATTTTCCTAGAGGCCAATACATATTTTAAAATAGACCTCAATATCAATGTCGCAAATCAAAAGGATGATTTGGAGCCAATTATTCATTTCAAACCAAAAGGAGTATTTGCCGATAACATCAAAAGGAACTTTGCAGAAGATGACAAAACACAAGAGAAAAAGGTTTCTGAAGAATGCAGTAAAATTGAATTTGCCGAATTGGTAGAAAAAGGAATAAAAGCGGTCGATTCAGGTCAACTGAGCAAAATCGTACCTGCCCGGATAAAAAAGATAAAATTAAACCATGATTTTGACCTGATATCTTCTTTAAAAAGCTTGATTCAAGCCTATCCGAATGCATTTATCAATTTTTTTCATATTCCTGATTTAGGAACTTGGATCGGGGCTTCCCCGGAAATTCTTATCCAGACCCGTGGGGATGAATTTTATACCATGTCCCTAGCAGGAACCCAAAAAGCCCAAGGAGACAATCCCCTTAAATCTGTGGCATGGACACAGAAAGAAATTGAAGAACAGGCTTTGGTAAGCCGGTATATCGTGGATTGTTTTAAAAAAATCCGGTTACGGGAATATGATGAACATGGTCCCAAGACAGTATTGGCCGGTAACCTATTGCATCTGAGATCAGATTTTAAAGTGGATATGAAAGCGACCAACTTTCCCCAACTAGGTTCGGTCATGCTTGAATTACTTCATCCGACTTCTGCTGTTTGTGGGATGCCCAGAAAAGAGGCATTTGACTTTCTCAGGGAAAATGAAAAGTTCGACAGGTCACTGTTTGCAGGATACATCGGGCCGGTCAATATTGAAGAGGAAACTTCCATTTATGTGAATCTCCGAACTGCACGCCTAATAGGCAATCAGGCCATTCTTTATGCCGGGGCAGGGGTGACAGAAGACTCTATTCCGGAGAAAGAATGGGAGGAAACTGAAATGAAATGTGATATTATTGGTCAGCACCTTAACCTGAATACCTGATTTTGATCTTACAACCCATCATTGATCTGGTTTCTCTTTGCCACCAAAAAGGCATATCCAATGCTGTGTTATCTCCGGGTTCGAGATGTGCGCCCATTACATTGGCATTTACCCGCCACAAGGGTTTTCATTGCAGGATCATCTCTGATGAAAGGTCAGCGGCTTTTATTGCCCTTGGGATGGCCCAACAACTGTCTCATCCGGTAGTCATTGTATGTACCTCGGGTTCGGCGGCCTATAATTATGCCCCTGCAGTTGCGGAAGCGTTTTTTCAGCAGGTTCCACTTTTGGTAATTACGGCAGACCGACCTCCGGAATGGATAGATCAATGGGACGGGCAGACCATACGGCAAACGAATATATACGGGCAACATGTTAAAGGTTCTTTTCATTTTCCAGATGAATACGGTCATCCTGATAAGGTCTGGCATGCCAATAGGTTGGCAAATGAGGCTATTAACCTGGCAATGCAGTTTCCCCAAGGACCGGTGCATATCAATATTCCCCTGCGTGAGCCTTTTTATCCCGAATCAAATGAAGAATTCAGTTTTACGGATGTAAGATCTATTGAGGCAATTGATTTTGAAAAATCCCTTTCGAATGAAGCCAGGAGCATACTGTCTGTTTCATTGGAAAAGTTTGAAAAAATATTGATTGTACCAGGTCAGCAAAGACCTGATCAGGATATTCAAAAACTCCTGGATGATATTTCTGCTAAAGGAAAGGCTGTGGTGGTTTCCGATACCATATCCAATATGCAGTCAAAGCATACAGTTGTTTTTCATGACCATTTTGTTGCTTATTCAAATCCAGAACAAAATCCTGATCTGATCATTTCTTTTGGGAAATCAATTATTTCAAAAAGCCTCAAACTATTCCTCAGAAATTCGAAGGCAACGCATTGGCATATACAACCAAATGGTTATACACCTGATCCCTATCAAAGTCTGACGAAAACTATTCCTTGTGAACCTGATTCTTTTCTTCAGTTATTATTGAAAGAAGATAGAGCCTCCAATCCTTCCTTTCTAGAAAGCTGGAAAAAACAGGATCAAAAAATAGCTGAACTACTCCCCCACTTACTTAAAAAGGTTAAATTCGGAGAATATAGCGCAATGGCCAAATGCCTGGAATACATTCCGGACCAGTCCAAATTGCATGTTGCCAATAGCATGGCTGTGAGGTATCTGAATTTTCTTGGAGCAAGAAAACAGGAAATCATCTGTAACAGGGGCACGAGTGGCATTGATGGGAGTAACAGCGCAGCGGTAGGTTGCACTTTTACGACCAAAGAACCGGTTACTTTGATTATCGGAGATATGGCGTTTTTCTATGACAGAAATGCTTTTTGGCACAA
>NZ_JBGTCA010000172.1:0-4465 GCF_041749095.1 Aquiflexum sp.
TGCAAGCATTAATCCGTCTCTGATAGGAAGAAGGACATTTTCGACTCGGGGATCATTTTGCACCATTTTATTGTAGTCCAGAATGATTTGTGTGTCTTTGTCAAATTTCTTTCCACCTTCGGCAATCACTTTTCCGGACCACAATACATTGTCTGCCAATATGATGCCACCTTGATTCATTTTTTCAACGACAAGGTTATAGTAATTGATATAGTTTGCTTTGTCCGCATCTATAAAGACCATGTCAAATTTCTCATCAATGGTAGGAATGATATCCATGGCGTTTCCTATCCGGTAATCTATTTTGGAAGCCAAACCGGATTTTTCAAAAAACCCTTTGACCATATCTTCCAGTTCCTCATTGATGTCCAAGGTGATGAGCTTGCCATTTTCACCTAATCCTCTTGCCATACAGATGCCGGAATAACCCGTGAAAGTTCCTATCTCCAAAATAACTTGGGGATGGAGCATTTTTACCAAAAATTCAAGGACTTTTCCCTGTAAATGACCGGAGAGCATCCTGGGTATCAATATCTTGGCGTGGGTTTCCCGGGAAATGTGCCGGAGCAGTTCATCTTCACCGCTGCTGTGGTCTTCACAATATGCCAATAGTTCGGGTGAAATAAAATCCATTTCAGGCAGGTATATAATTTAGGTAACTCAATTTGTCAGGGCTATAGACTTCATTGGCAATATCCATCAAATCCTCCGCTGTCGTTTCCCTGATGAGGCCAAAGATAGTATCCAAAGAGTCAATTTTACCTTTGTCCAGCAAGTTTTTACCAAAAACCAACATTAAGGCAGCATAATTTTCTTCCGCCATCGCCATTTGCCCGATGGCCTGTTCTTTGGCCATGTGCAGTTGCATGGTTCCCAGTTTTTTGAGCCTCAACTTTTCCATTTCCTTTAGCACTACTTTCTTGGCACGGTTTGCAGTCTTGGGTTCTGTACCAAAATAAACCCCTACAAAACCGGTGTCGGAAAATGCTTGATAATGTGATTCCACACTATAGACATACCCATGTTTTTCCCTTAAAGAAAGATTCAAACGGGAATTCATACTTGGGCCACCAAGGATATTATTGAGCAGGTAAAGTTGAAATCTCCTGGTATCATACAATGAAAATGCTGGTTTCCCAATGGCACAATGGGCCTGCGTAATTTCCTTTTCAACGGTTTTTACCTTAGGTTGATAATTGGTGAAACTGCTTCTGACATACAAACTTCTTTTCACAGGGATTTCGGCCAAAAAAGTTTCGATCTGTTGCAAAACTTTTTTGAAGGATATATTTCCGATTACCGAGAAAACAATCTGCGTGGTATCAAGCCTGGAAGAAATGAACTCAAAAAAGTCTTCCTGGGTAAAATTGGTTACAGTTTGTTCTGTGCCAAGGATATTTCTGCCCAAAGCATGTCCCTCAAAAATCAGCTCATCAAAATCATCCTGTATGGAATCATCCGGTGAATCGCGGTACATGGCCATTTCTTCCAATATGACCTGTCTTTCCTTGTCAATTTGTTTTCTTGGGAAGGTACTGTCGAAAGTAATGTCGCATAAAAGCTCGGCAGCTTTTGAGAAGTGTTCTTTTAGGGTACTTGAATAAAAACAGATTTTTTCCTTGGTAGTGTAGGCGTTCAATTCACCACCGAGGCACTCCAAGCGGTTGATGATATGATAAGCTTTCCTTTTTTTGGTGCCTTTGAAAGCCATGTGTTCCCAAAAATGCGCCAATCCTTCCTGTTCTTTGGACTCATCCCTACTTCCTATATTCAGTACAAAACCACAATGTACCATCCGGGTATGGCTGACTTCCTGATGGACTATTCGGATCCCATTTGGAAGTTCCTTTAAATTATATTGCATGCTATTTTTTCCTTGCCTCAAAGTACAAAGTTAAAAGACTTATTGATGTGTTTTTTTACCCAATTGATAAATGGTATTTTTGGTTCAATATCTATTATCTAATTTCAGGTCATTTCTATTCCCAAATATCAGAACACCTTATGAAATACAATCCATTATCTCAAGTCTTTTATATCAAAAACCGTCAAAAACTCAAAGAAAAACTTCCTCCAAAATCCCTGGCAGTATTTCATTCAAATGATATTTCGCCGACCAATGCAGATGGAACAGTACGTTTCCGACAGAATAATGACATTTTTTATCTCACAGGGATTGACCAAGAAGAATCTATTCTTGTGGTATGCCCTGACTTTCCTGATACGAACCTGAAAGAAGTGCTGTTCTTGCGGGAAACCAGCGAGCATATTGCCATTTGGGAAGGTCAAAAATATACCAAAGAGGAAGCTTTGGCCACATCGGGGATTGAAAATATCCAGTGGGTTTCCAATTTTGATGGTGTATTGAATTCATTGATGGCCCTAAGCGAAAATGTTTTTTTGAATACCAATGAACATCTACGTGCCGCTGTAGTGGTAGAAACAAGGGATGCCCGGTTTATTAAAACCTGTAAAAAAAGGTATCCGCTGCACCATTATCACCGGGTGGCTCCGATAATGCATGCTTTGAGGGCAGTAAAAGAAAAAGAAGAATTAGATCAAATGCAGATCGCCTGTGACATTACAGAAAAAGGTTTCAGAAGAATCCTTTCCTTTACAAAACCCGGAGTGACGGAATATGAAATAGAAGCGGAGTTGATCCACGAGTTTGTCCGCAATCGCAGTAGAGGTTTCGCCTATGAACCCATCATTGCCAGTGGTGCCAATGCATGTGTATTGCACTATATTGAAAACAAGGAAGTCTGCAAAGACGGGGACTTGATCCTTATGGACGTGGGGGCGGAATATGGTAATTATAATGCGGATATGACCAGGATCATCCCTGTCAATGGAAGGTTTACAAAAAGGCAAAAGGAGGTATATAATGCTGTATTGCGGGTGCAAAGAGGTGCCATGGATATTCTCAGACCGGGGATCAATATACAGGATTACCACAAAGAGGTGGGTTTGATGATGCAGTCAGAATTACTTGAATTGGGCTTAATTGATCAAAATGACATCAAAAATCAGGATCCGAAGACCCCCGCCTACAAAAAATACTTTATGCACGGCACTTCGCATCATTTGGGATTAGATGTCCACGATGTGGGTACCATGCACGAACCCATCACACCGGGTATGGTTTTTACCGTTGAACCTGGGATTTACATTCAGGAAGAAGGCTTGGGAGTAAGGTTGGAAAATAACATTGTCATCATGAAAGATAGTTATTTCGATTTAATGAGAAATATTCCGATAGAGGCAGAGGAGATCGAGGAATTGATGAATAGATAATATGGTTGTCGGGGTAGATACAGTGATTTCCTTGAAAATTGTCCGATGACAGATGTCAGATGCAAGAGCAACCGTCCTTCTGAGTTTCCAATATTCTGATAATGTTCAGAAAAGGTAATGACATCAGGTTACCCCTACCTAAGGCAGGCAGGCGTCATTCCGAGCACGAGGAATCCCCAAAGGTTCTATTTATGTTTATAACTATCATTTACTGATCCTATTGAGACCCTTCCTTCAGAGGTGACGAGCCGCTCCGATTACATCATTGGTAAATATCTTTTAGGAAGTTTTAAATGAAAAAAGAAAATAAAGTCAAAATCTCTCCAATGCCCGGGACTTCAGTTGGGTTCCCCGCCATCAAATCTGTTGGTTATTACCTTTGGGAAGAAACCTATGTTGGAAGGGGAGTCAGTACTTTGTTTAAACTCAACCAGCCCAAAGGCTTTGATTGCCCTAGTTGCGCATGGCCTGACCCGGATGCAGACAAGGTCAGTCAAATAGCGGAATACTGTGAAAATGGAGTCAAAGCCGTTGCTTGGGAATCCACCAAACGCAAGATTGAAGCTGATTTTTTTAAAGAAAATTCCATAGATGCACTTTTGGAAAAATCCGATCATTGGCTGGAAAAACAAGGGAGATTGACCCAGCCCATGATTTTAAGGGAGGGTTCCGAACATTATGAACCAATCTCATGGGATGAGGCCTTTGAATTCATCGCTGAAAAACTGAATGGACTTGACTCTCCTGATGAAGCCGTATTTTATACCTCAGGCAGGGCCAGCAATGAGGCAGCTTTTTTGTACCAATCTTTTGTAAGACAGTTTGGCACCAACAACCTCCCTGACTGTTCTAACATGTGCCATGAGGCAAGTGGAAAAGCCTTAAAAGAAACATTGGGGATTGGCAAAGCATCCGTGACCTTGGATGACATTGCCGAGGCTGATGTGCTAATCAATATTGGACAAAATGCCGGGACAAATTCACCGAGGATGTTATTGTCCCTTGAGCAGTTAAAGAAAAATGGTGGTAAAATTATTATTGTCAACCCCATGCCCGAAGCAGGTTTTATGCATTTCAGGCATCCGCAGAAACCATGGGAATGGATTGGGAAACCTACAAAAATCCATGACCTATACCTTTCCATAAAAATCAACGGTGACATTTTTTTCTT
>NZ_JBGTCA010000173.1:0-36809 GCF_041749095.1 Aquiflexum sp.
AGGGTGGAAAATACACTAAGACAAATCGGACTTGGAAGCGAAGTGGACAGGGCAATGCTTGCCATCAACAGAGGTGCCGAAAAGGCAGCTATTGAAGCAAAGCCGATTTTTATCAGTGCAATTAGGCAGATGACCATTCAGGATGCCTTCCAGATTCTCAAAGGAGAACCAAACGCAGCTACTGACTATTTGAGAAGGACAACCGAAAGCCAATTGGTAGCCTTGTTCCAGCCCAGAATTCAGGAATCCCTCAATGAAGTCGGAGCTACAAAATATTACGGTGATCTGGCAAATGCCTATAATACCATTCCGCTTACCACCAGGAAAATCGATCCTGACCTGAATGCTTATGTGACCAATAGGGCGATCGATGGTTTGTTCACCCTTATAGCTGAGGAGGAGAAGAATATTCGTGAAAATCCCCTGCAAAGAACTTCTGCATTGATGAGAAGGGTTTTTGCGGCGCAGGACTAGATTTAAAGTATAACTATATCTTCGATAATACCCTTACCGAATTTAGAAGCTATCAAATCCAAAACCTTGGTCCTGTTCATGTTCAGCTCGGACTTGACAGGACCGGAGGTTATTTTTACAAAAAGTTTTTTATCCTTGATATACAATCCTGAAGTCCTGGAAGCGACTGTTTTGCCCATCAGTTCGGGCCATGCATTCATCAGTATCTTCTCATCAAATTTATCTTTTAACCGATAAGCCTTCAAGAGTTCTTCAAAAGCCTCCTGAAGTGGGGCGGCATCTTTTTTTCTTCCTGAGTTGTATCTATTGTGTTCCATGCATTGTCAAAGTTAGGCCATTTAATCCAAAAATAAGGATGCGGCAATGCTATCTGCCAAAAGTTTACCTTGGGTGGTTAGTGTCAGATGGTTATTTTCCAAGATGAGCAGTTGTTCATTTTGTAACAGATCAATCTGTTTGTTTTTTAAATCAAGCAGGTCAAATCTAAGATCAGTTTTAAGTGCATTCAGGTCTAAGCCCCAGATTGTCCTCAAAGAGGTCAAAATCCTGTCATTTGCAATATTGATGGTTGTGGATTGCTCTTCTGTAAAGGCAAGCTCTCCTTTTTTAAGTTTATCAATGTATTTTGGATTATTTGCGATATTGAAGCCTCTTATTTTGCCATCAAATGAATGTGCGCTGGGCCCAATTCCCAGGTATGGAACTCCTGTCCAATAATTGGTATTGTGCACAGCAAACTGTCCGGGTTTTCCAAAATTGGAAATCTCGTATTGGACATATCCGGCTTTGTCCATAGACTCCATTAGCATCTCAAATTGCACGGCGGCGAAGTCTTCAGAAGAATGGGTGTAAATTCCCCTTTTCTCCCAGTTTCCCAAAGCTGTTTTTGGTTCTACAGTCAGGCAATAACTGCTGATATGACCAGGGTCTTGGCCCAAAGCTATTTGGAGATCATTTTCCCAGATTTTATGATCATTGGAAGGAAATCCATAAATCAGATCAATGGAAAGTTTTTGGAAACCTGCGGCTTTTGCCAGTTTGATGGCATTGAAGGAATCTTCCGAAGTATGTGCCCGATTGTAGAACCGAAGGATTTCTGCATCAAAGGTCTGAATACCGATACTTAATCTATCCAGTCCCAAAGCTTTCCAGTCTTCTAGTTTTTTTAGATGCAAATCATCGGGATTGGCTTCAAGCGTAAGTTCCTTCAAATCCAGTTGGTAATAAAGTTGGATTTGCTCAAGGATTTTACCGATCTGCGCAGCGTTAAGCAACGATGGCGTTCCTCCTCCAAAATATATGGTATTGACAGGTTTTCCATTGGGAAGATAATCCCTTCTCAGTTCCAATTCTTCGCATATCATTTCAACCATTTCATCCGTGCGATTGGTGCCGGTACTGAAATGGAAATCACAATATTGGCAAGCCTGCCTGCAAAAAGGAATATGGATGTAGATACCGGACAATTTGTTTACTTTTAGCCTTCAAAGATAGTTAAACCAATTGCTCCAAATTGAAAAGCACCCTACTATTCCTCCTACTTTTATTTTTCCTGGTTTGCTTTCAATCTTTTTCCCAAGACGGAAAATGGTTGAAGTTGGAAACCAAAGGGGGCATCAATATGGTGGAAGAGCAGGTATTCAGTGATTCCCTGTCCAAGGCAACATTTATCAGGACAAGGTTGCAGGAACTGTACCAATTGGGATACTTAGATCCAATTCAAAGTGTGTTGCTCCAATCCAAAGATTCCCTTTGGCTGAGTGTGGATACAGGCAAAAAGTTTGAGTGGGTAACGCTAAGGCAGGGAAATGTAGAATCTGTGGTACTGGTCAAAGCGGGTGCTGACCTGAAAAGGTTCAATCAAAGACCTTTTGATTACAGGCAAGTTTATAGATTGTTTGAAACCATTATCAAAGAATCCGAAAACAAAGGCTATCCTTTTGCATCCGTAAAATTGGACAGTCTCGAAAGGGAAGGAAATGGATTTTCAGGCGCATTGAACATGGATCTTGGCCCATTCATTGTTTTTGATACCTTGAAAGTCACCGGTGATTCAAAAACAAAACCAAAGTTTCTTACCAACTTTCTACAGATTAGACCCGGTGAGCCATTCTCACAAAAGAAAGTACAGGATGGAATTCAGCAGATCAGAAACTTACCTTATATCAGATGGTCAGATGAACCTGAACTGAGTTTTCAAAACGAGGAAGCCACGCTCTATTTGCCGATCAATGATAGAAATATCAATTCCATTGATGGTATTATTGGTTTTTTGCCAAATGAACTCGAAGGCGGGAGGTTGTTGGTTACGGGTCAATTTGATATTATGCTTTACAACTTGGGTGGAAGTGGCCGGAATTATGAACTTCATTGGCAAAGGTTCAATCAGTTTTCCCAGAATTTGAAAGTGGAGGCATTCGAACCAATGCTATTGGGATCAATGATTGATATGGGAGTTTCATTTTCATTGTTGAAAGAGGACACGACTTTTTTGAACAGGGATTTCCGGCTGAGTTTTGGTTACAGATTCAATTCGGACGGCTACCTGAAATTCTTTACGCGCAGACAGGCAGGTGATTTGCTGACATCAGCAGGACTTAGCGAAATCACGGCCTTGCCTGAGGCAGGGGATTTTAGGTTCAATAATTATGGTGTGAATTATGCCCATTTTTGGTTGGATGATGTATTTTTCCCGAGAAGGGGGGCTTTTGCAGAAATGGAATTTGCAATAGGGAACAAGAACCTGATTCAGAATACGGCCATCCCTCCTATTTTATATGAAGGAGTGGCCCTTAGAAGCTTGCAGTATTATGTGCAGGGAAGATTTGAAAAGCATTTCTACTTCAACCAACGGTGGGGATTGTTTTCAAGGTTATTGGGAGGACTGGTCCAAAACGAAAATCTTTTGCTCAATGACCTGTTCAGATTAGGGGGGCTTCAAAGTATCAGGGGCTTCAATGAGAATTTCTTTTTTGCCAACAATTATATATATCTCAATGTGGAGCCAAGATTTTATTTTGATACCTACTCTTATTTTATGATTTTTGCCGACATGGGAAGGTTAGAGAATAATGTACAGGGATTACCTATAGACAATACCATTTCGGCAGGAATGGGTTTCAGTCTCGAAACGGGCAACGGGATTTTCAATTTTATTTATGGCATGGGCAGGTCTAATGTGCAGGACTTTGCATTCAACCTTTCAAAAGTTCATTTTGGATACACCGGTAGATTCTGATTATGAAAGGAAATTTTTATAAGTTGGTTTTAGGTTTTTGTTTTCTCTTCTTAGCTGTAGATGGATTTTCACAAATACTGGAAAATTACGACAATAGGATTGAGGAACTGTATCCTCAAAGAAAGGCACGTTCATATTCGGCATTGAACATCAAGATTGAAATTCAATCATTTCCCAAAAGCAGTTTCAGATTAAGTTTTCCTAAAGAATCAACCTTGTTTTTGGATGGGAAGCTTTGGTTTTATGCGGCTAAGGATACCACATTGATTGTGCCCTTAGCAGAACTTGAAAATGTTTTGGAGGGTTCATCAGCGGAAGGAGAAGTGACTTTGAGTATTATAAAGAAAGATATCAACGTTGAGGAAGTGGTAGTTCAAAAAGGATTTTTTGATAAAACAATTGATACTGTTGGGGAAGAGATTTTGTATAGTTCAATACCTGAGAAAAGGGAAAAAACAGAATTCTATGATTTTTTCTTTTTTGCCCTTTTGGCAGTCCTGTTTTTATTGGCGATCTATAAAATGATTTATCCGCTTGTCCTCAGGCTGATCATCATGCCAACAGCGGTTTTTTCAGCAGAAGATTTTTCGGAATCCAACTCACTTCAGAAATTCTTTTCATTGGATGTGATCTTTTATCTTTTAATAGTCAATATGCTGGCATTTTTATTGGGAATGATGTTTATCAAAGTTTTGGACAGGGAGAATTTGATGGTGCTTGTGAATGGGGACCTCAATCAGTTGTTCCTGAATTGGCTGTTCGGATCGGGATTTTTGATATTGTTGGCAGTTCTGAAATTTGTGTTTCTTAGGATATTGGCATTTTTCTTTGAGCTTGGAAAAATCGTCAATGCACATTTTTTTTACCTGTTCAGGATTATATCAATTTCCACTTTTAGTGTAGCATTTATAGTGAGTTTCGTATTATTGAATGGCTTTTTTGAACTTGAAGTGACCATAAAATATCTGTTATATAGCTTTTTTTGGACATACTTATTAGGAGTAGCGATGCTATTTATAATCATGTCGAATAGACTTCCCTTTAAAAATTACCATTTATTTGTTTACATTTGCAGCGCCGAAATAGTCCCTTTTTTGATACTTACCAAAGTTATCATTGGGTGAAAGGATAGAGAACAGTAATCAAAAGGAGAAGAGTAAGACGATGACTAAATCTACAAAAGACAGATTCAATCCGGTAAGGAGTATATTAGTTTCCCAGCCAAAACCGGCAGATGAAAGATCCCCCTATTTCCAGTTGGCCCAGAAATATAATTTAAAAATAGATTTTAGACCCTTCATCCAGGTAGAACCTGTATCGATCAAAGATTTCCGAAGGCAAAAAATTGACATCTTAAAACATACAGCTGTCATTTTTACAAGCAGAAATGCGATAGATCATTTTTTTACCATCTGCAAGGAACTGAAAATTGAGATGCCTGCTGACATGAAGTATTTTTGTATTTCAGATCAGACGGCCCATTATCTGCAAAAATACATCGTTATAAGAAAAAGAAAACTATTTGTAGGACAGAAGACAGCCAGTGATTTGTTTGATTATTTCAAAAAACATAAATCCGAAAAATATCTTTTCCCATGCTCTGACATCAGAAAGGCAGAGATACCGGATTATATGACCAAAATGAACATTGCCTACACAGAAGCCATCATATATCATACTGTTGCAGCGGATTTGAATGATTTGAGAGATATCAAATATGATATTCTTGCATTTTTCAGCCCTTCAGGTATAAAGTCTCTCAAACACAACTTTCCGGATTTTCAGCAGAACAACACGAGAATAGCAGCTTTTGGTCCAACTACAGCTCAGGAAGTGAGAGATCAGGGGCTTATTTTGGATATTGAAGCACCAATGCCAAATGCTCCAAGTATGACAGGTGCTTTGGAGCTTTATATAAAAAAGGCAAATAATTTGTGATTCTTACAATCTTTTATGGTGAAAATCAGTTTAATTGTGTAGAATAGGGTTTTAAAAGATTATTTTATTTATGCATGGTTAAGCTTCAGTTCAATTTCATAAAGTATCTCTTGATATTTGTATCAAGTTGTTTTTTGTTTTTGGAGGCAGAGGGGCAGCAAGATGCCCAATTTACACAGTACATGTATAATAGTACTTATTTTAATCCAGCCTTTGCAGGCAAAGAAGGCGGCTATAGGTTTTCTGCTCTTCACCGGTCCCAATGGTTGAATTATACGGGCAATGGTAATCCCCCGATAACCCAATTAGTATCCGCTCAAGCAGCTATTGAAAAATTGAAATTGGGAGTTGGCCTTAATTTTGTTAATGACAACATAGGACCTACTACCAATCAGGAAGTGAATCTTTCTTTGGCATATCACAAAAGGTTGAGGATGGGTACCCTCAGCTTCGGTGCCATGGGGGGGATATATTCGAGTAACTTAAATTATGGAGACATAAATACTGTCAATCCTGACCCACGTCTTCCCCAGACAGGTTCCGAGACTCAGATGAACATCAATTATGGTGCGGGAGTTATTTATGATAGGGGTAAGTATTATATGGCATTGAGCAGTCGGCATATCAATGAACCTGGATTTGATTTTGGAGAAGGTGCTTTGGAAAATCAATTAAAGAATCATTCTTACCTGATGGTAGGTTATAGGATTAGAACATTTGCGCTTTGGGATTTTGAGCCAAGTATTTTATTGAAAACAGTATCGTTCAATAATTTTTCCTATGATGTCAGCGTTATAGCGACATATAATCAAAAGATAAGTGCCGGTCTTGCGTTTAGGGGAGAAGAATCGGTTTCCTTGATCACAGGTTATAGTCTACTTAGGGACAATTCACTGAGAATAGGATATGCATTTGACTTGGTGATCAGTGGTATAGAAGCCAAATCTCCAACCAGTCATGAGTTCATGTTGTCTTATGTCTTGCCGGACGTGACAAAGGAGTTCCAAAGGACAATTCAAAGAACTCCAAGATTCAGGTTCTAAAAAAAAATATAGAAATTGGTAAATTAAATTTGTGTATTTCTAAGAATTTACTTTACTTTTCGCTCTTGTTCTTATTAAAAAATGGACAAGTTATTTAACAACTCATTATATGTAATTTATGTCTAGAAAAATGAATTCACGCATTTTCACCTTGATTTTAGCCCTTTTGGTAGTAGCAGTTCTACCGAGTTGTGGACTTTTAGGCAAGAAGGGTTCAGCCAGTGAAAAAGACAACAGACGGGGTGAAGTAACTGGTGTTCCGAAGAGAGTCATTTGGCAGCAAGTTTTGCCCAAGGACATGGTGCCCGTAAAGGCAGGGACTTTTTGGATGGGTCAGGCTGATGAGGATATTGCATTCTCCCAGTCTTCTTTAAACAAACAGATTACCATCTCGGAATTTTACATGGATAAGTACGAGGTATCCAACAACAAGTACAGGCAGTTTGTAGAAGCAGTCAGGTTAGGTGAATATACCTACAGTACTCCTACTACATTGAAAGATCCTCCCCAGTTCAATCTGGATGAGGTACTTCCTGATTCTACGGTTTGGAACACCAGCTTTACTTTCCATTATGGAGATCCCTTGATGGAGTTCTATTTTGACCATCCGGCTTTTGACAACTATCCCGTAGTTGGTGTTAGCTGGGAGCAGGCACACATGTACTGTCAGTGGAGAACTTATCATTTAAATGCCAATGACAAATCTGATTTCGATTATCCGGAATTCAGGTTACCTACAGAGGCAGAATGGGAGTACGCTGCAAAAGGCGGTAAGGAAGTTGCCAAGTATCCTTGGGGCGGTCCTTATCTGAAAAACAAAAGAGGTTGTCTCATGGCCAACTTCAAACCAGGTAGAGGAAATTATATTGATGATGGATTCGCATATACTGCGCCGGTTGATGTATTTGCTCCAAATGGATTTGGATTGTACAACATGTCAGGCAATGTAGCCGAATGGGTATTGGACGCTTACAGTCCAGTTGGAGGGGCATTGACTTGGGATTTGGATCCTAAGTATGATAACCCGAATGAGAAAAGAAAAGTAGTAAGAGGCGGATCTTGGAAAGACATCGCTCACTACTTGGAAACTAGTACAAGAACTTATGAATTCCAGGATGTAAAAACTGCACATATTGGATTCAGAACTACAATGACCTACCTGGGAAGATCCGGCTCTATGAATGTGAACAACAATAGAAGAAGGAAAAGGTAAAATAAACAACTCTAACTTAATCACTCTAAACTCTTTACTTTTATTTATTATGGCAAAGAAAAACAATTCCTTTAAACACAAATTCTACGGTGATATCATGCCCATGATATACGGTATAGGTGCATCCATCGTAATCCTTGGTGCAATGTTTAAAATCCTAGACTGGCAGGGCGCCAGTTTAATGATCGGTGTCGGTCTTACTACTGAGGCACTGATTTTTTTCCTATCTGCTTTCGAACCCAAACACGAGGAAATAGATTGGTCAAAGGTATATCCTGAATTGGCAGGCGAAGAACTTGAAGCTGCTAAATTATCCAAAAATGAGCCAAAAGAAAACATCACCCAGAAGTTTGATGACATGCTTTCCAACGCCAAAATCGGTCCTGATTTGTTGGATAGCCTAGGCAAAGGAATGCAGAATCTTGCAACCTCAGCAGAAAAAATGGGGAACCTTGCCGATGCAGCTGTAGTGACAAATGAATATGCTACTAATGTAAAAACAGCCTCCAAGACATTGGTGGATATCAATCAGTCTTATGGTAAAACTGCCATGGCGCTTTCTGAGCTTTCAAATGCTTCTACTGATGCAAAAGAATATCACAGTCAAGTGATCACGGTTACAAAAAATCTCTCAGCACTCAACAATGTCTATGAAATGGAATTGTTGGATACCCAGACCCATTTGAAAACATTGAATAAGTTCTATGCCAATGTTTCCACTGCAATGGAAGGTCTTACTGAGGCCGGAAAAGAAACTGAGCATTTCAAAAATGAATTGGCCAAACTCAACCAAAACGTGAGCTCACTCAATAAAATTTATGGTGGAATGCTAACAGCCATGAAAGGTTAAGCCTAGTTAAAACAATGTTTAATCTGTTTGTGAAATAATATGGCTGGAGTAAAAGAAACACCAAGGCAACGGATGATAGGAATGATGTACCTTGTACTGACAGCTTTGCTGGCTTTACAGGTAAGTAATCAGATCCTTCAGAAGTTTGTGCTATTGAATGACGGTTTGGAGAGGACCTCAAAAAACTACGTCAGTAAGAATATGTTTATGGTATCTACTATCGAGAATACTGTTGAACAGCAAGGAAACAATCCAAAAGATGTTCCTAAGGTATCTGCTTCGCAAGAAGTCAGGAGTAAAACTGCTGAAATTTTCACTTACCTGGAAAGCTTAAAGCAGGAATTGATTGAAACTTCCAATGCAAGAGACGAAAAAGGTCAATTCAGAAATTCTTCTTTGAAAAACACCGATGTTCCTGGAAACATTTTCAATAACAATAGAAAGGGATTTGAAATGCAGGAAAGGCTAAATACCTATCCTGTTGAAATTTCGAAAATACTGAATGACCTCGGAATTGAAATGTCCTTTGATGATATCGCCAAGGATGCCAAGGATATCGAGATTTTCCAAAATGATACTGAAGCAAGAAACAAAAATTTTGTGAATCTTAATTTTGTAAAGTCTCCGGTAGGTGCAGTTATGGCTCTGATTTCACAATACCAAAATGAAGTATTGAATATCGAGAGCGAAGCTTTGTCAGCAATTACTTCTTCAATCGGTTCCTTTTACTTCAAAGCAGATATTGTTGAAGCAAGGATAGCCGCCCTGTCCAATGTAGTGGCAGCAGGCACCAAATTCCAAGGAGATATGTTTATTGCCTCATCGTCTTCTTCGGACGCTCCGGATATGACTATTGATGGAAGAACTGTACCTGTAGAAAACGGGTTTGGTAAAATAGAATTTACAGCACAACCTGCTGGTCAATATGATGATAGAGGTTTGGCCAAAAGAATCCTAAAAGGTGAAATCACCACCAGCGTGGGTGGGGAAACTAAAGTACTTCCGGTTGAGTATGAATATTATGTGGCACAGCCTATAATCAAGGTTACCTCTGAAGTCGTCAACCAATTATACGCTGATTGTGCCAATGACCTTTTGATAGATGTGCCTGCTTTGGGCAATTCATATGCTCCAAGTTTCACAGTGTCCAACGGTACCTCTATTCAGGGTAGTAGGCCCGGTCAATTGACTGTGATTCCGGGAAGTTCTGGTAAAGTAAATATTGGCGTAAGCAGTGGAGGCAATAAAATCGGAGATGTTTCGTATGATATTAAGCCTGTTCCTGCACCGACCATCAGGCTCTTTGATGGTCGGGGTCCGATTGACCTCAGTGTGGCTTACCCAGCTCCTGGGCCCTCAACCCTAATTGTAGAGGCAATTCCTGAGCCTACTTTCGGAAGGACTATGGCGAGAGATGCCAATTTTGAGGTTACCGGTGGTGAAGTGATTCTTTTGAGAAATGATGTGCCGCGTGAAAGGGTCAATATTTCAGGTAAAAATGTAGCCATCAGAAATCTTTTGGCTTCCGCTAGAAGCGGTGATGATCTGATAATAAGGGTAACGGAAGTGACAAGAACCAATTTCCGTCAGAATAAGATAAAGAATAACTTGGCCAATCCTGAAATATACAGAATGGCAATTAAATAATTGGTCAATGCCTTTGGGTATTGTCTCTAAATAAAATGAATATGAAACTTCATAAAAAATTCATTGGTCTATTATCACTTTGCGTGATAATGCTTGGCCTTGACGCCAAAGGGCAGGGTGCCACCAGTGTCAATCCATCTAGTGTTGGAGATAGACAGTTTAAAAAAGACACCATTTTTTCAGCCCATCCTATCAGGGAGGATGATAAAATGTATCAATTGGCTGTCTGGAGAAGGATTGACCTTCGAGAAAAGTATAATCAGCCGCTTTATGGATCCGGTGATACCAAAAATGATGGTATTGTAAACCATATCTACAAAGCTATAGTTGAAGATAATGCTTTGGAAGTATTTGCAGACGATAAGTTTACAAGACCTTTGTCCATCGCTGAGTTTCAGGAAAATTTCTGGATCGCTGCAAATGGAGACAGTATCTTTGTAAAGCAATTGTATTTCCTGGATTTCATGGAAGATTTTGTGTTTGACAAGCACCATTCTCAAATCAAATTTGATGTGAAATACATTGAGTTGGTGATGCCTTCACAGACCAACGCCAATGCCGGGCAAAAGACAATTGGATATATAAGATTTAAGGATTTTTATAACCACTTTATGGACCATCCTGAGGCAAAATGGTTGATTTTCCAGAACACAGCGAAAGTATTGACTTATGACCAGGTATTTGATCAAAGATTATTTAGATCAATAGTCAGAAGATATACCAATCCTGATAATGCTTACATAGCAGATTTGGTTAAGTCTGATCATCCCAATCCTGAATTGCAGGCATATTTGAATTCACTTGAATTTGAATATAAGCTTCTCGATTTCGAAAACGGACTTTGGGAATGGTAAAAAATTAAAAGAGCGGTTTTAACCGCTCTTTTTTTCTTTCAAAGCTTCATAAACTTTTTCAGCTTTATCTTTTCCAACTATATTCGATATTTCCTCCATTGTGGCTTCGCGGAGTTTCTTGAGAGATTTGAATTTGCTCAGCAGTTTTTCTGCTGTATTCCCACCTATTCCTTCGATATCAGTCAATTTGGACCCAATGGCATTTTTGCTTCTGATCTGTCTATGAAATGTGATCGCAAATCTATGGGCCTCATCCCTTATCCTCTGGATCAACCTCAGGGATTCTGATTTTTTGTCTATATGGATCGGAAACTGGTCTTCGGGAAAATATATTTCCTCCAATCGCTTGGCTATACCGATAATAGGAATCTGGCCATAGATGCCCAGATTCTTAAGTGCCTCTACTGCCGATGAAAGCTGCCCTTTTCCCCCATCGATCACGATAAGCTTTGGGAGTGGCTTTTCTTCTTCCATCAACCTCCTATACCTTCTTCCTACGACTTCTGTCATACTGGCAAAGTCATTTGCACCGATTACTGACTTGATGTGGTAATGTCGATATTCTTTGACAGCGGGCTTACCGTTCAGAAAGCAGACCATGCTGGCAACAGGATTGGTGCCCTGAATATTGGAGTTGTCAAAACATTCGATATGGTCGGGCATTTCTTTTAGGGAAAGGTCAGATTGAAGCTGTTTCAATACTCTGAATTTTTTGTCACTTACATCACCTGAGGCCAGTAATTTTTCTTTTTTATAATATTTGGCATTCTTCAGCGATAGTTCGATCAGTTTCTTTTTGTCGCCGATTTTAGGTACTGAAAAATTGAAGCCTTCAAATTCTTCATCCAATGGAATATTGGCTATGATTTCCTGTGCGTCACTGTTGAACTGATCTCTAAGTCTAACAATTGCCGTTAACAATAATTCTGCTTCTGTTTCATCCAATTTTTTCCGCAGCTCTACAGTCTTGGTGATGATCACTGCTCCATTTATAATTTTCAGGTAATTGACATAAGCTGTTTTTTCATCCGTTTCAATCCCAAATACATCCACGTTACTGATGGAAGGATTGGCAATGAGGGATTTGGCATGGTATTTTTCCAGAAGTTCCAGTTTGTTTTTGAAATACTGGGCACGTTCGAATGCAAGATTTTCAGAAGCTTCCTGCATGTTTTTTTTGAAATAGGCCTTGGCTATACCCAGGTTTCCTTTCAGGATGTTTTTGGCCTGCTCAATATCTTTGAGATAATCCGGTTCTGATTGGAGGCCTTCACATGGACCAAGACAGTTGCCGAGATGGTATTCCAGGCAGACTTTATACTTCTGTTCTCTGATCTTTATGGGACTTAGGTCCAGCCTGCAAGTACGTACCGTAAATATGCTTCGGATAAGCTCCAATACATTTTTCATAGCCTTTACACTGGCAAATGGTCCATAAAAAGTCCCTCTTCCGGGAATCAGTTTTCTGGTCGGATAGATTCTGGGAAACGGCTCATTTGTCAACATTAAATAAGGGTAAGTCTTGTCATCCTTCAACAGTATATTGTACTTAGGCTGGGTTTTTTTGATCAGGTTATTTTCTAGCAGGAGTGCATCAAATTCATTGTCAACAATGGTAATTTCAATTTTTCGGATTTCCCTGACCATCCTTTTGGTCTTGTAGTTGACCCCGGTATTTTTCAAAAAATAACTGCTGACTCTTTTTTTGAGGCTCTTGGCCTTTCCTACGTAGATCAGTTCATTTTCTGTATTGTAATATTTATAAACTCCAGGTAAATCAGGGAGATTGTGGTGCTCTTCAATAGAATAAGACGAGGCTTGCATCATATACAAATATAAAAAAGAGTTTATTTCCTGTTAAAATACCAATGCCTGTATCGTTACAGGCATTGGTATTAATTTAAGCTTAGATGCAGTTGAAACATTTGACAATGAGATCGGAACCTTAATTAAAAATCGTTCCTTTTGGCGTCATAATCAAAATCAGAAAATCTACTGTTTTCAAGATGATATTTTCCACAATTGATTTCAATGCTGAGTGGCCTTTCAGGTCTAGGGAATGGACCTTTGGTGATTCCCAAAGATTTGTCAGCATAAACCTTAGACATATATTTTACCCAGAGAGGTCTTGCTGTCTGTCCGCCCTGTCCACTTACCCAACTCCTGAAGTGAATGGCACGGTCATCGCCACCTACCCAAGCGCCGGAAACCAAATCTTTGCTCAATCCTATGTACCAACCATCAGAAGCATTTTGGGTTGTACCTGTTTTTCCGCCAAGTTCGTTCCCTTCATCCCTTAATGACCATGGGACACCTTGACTGGTTCCCCTTGATTCCTCAAAGCCACCCCTCAGCATGTGCAGCATCAGGTAAGCATGTTCCTCACTCATCGCAGGTTTTTTCTTTGGGGTAAATTGCTGTAATAAATTACCGTTTTTATCCTCTATCCGGTCAATATAGAATGGAACAATATGCTCGCCCTGATTAACAAAAGTCCCCATTGCTCCCACCATTTCCATTACAGAGACATCACTTGTACCCAATGCCAAGGCAGGAACCTCTTCCAAATCACTTGTGATACCCAATCGGTGGGCGGTTTCCACTATAATCCTAGGCCCTAGTTTTTTCATCATGTATGCTGAGACAGAGTTTACAGATTGGGCCATTGCCAATCGGATGGACATATTCTGATAGGAAAATTTACCATCGGCATTTTTTGGAGTCCATGTAGGCTGACCGGGGATATTGATTTCGATGGGCTGGTCAACAACAGTGTAGCATGGACTATATCCGTTCTCAATAGCCGCAGCATATACAAATGCCTTGAAGGTAGAACCAGGTTGCCTTTTTCCCTGACGCACGTGGTCAAACTTGAAATGTTTGTAATTGATGCCCCCGACCCAGGCCTTGATATGTCCTGTTTTAGGATCCATGGAAACAAATCCGGTTTGAAGGAATTTTTTGTAATGCCTCATGGAATCCATGGTGCTCAAAAGAGTATCAATTTCACCCAAATCCCATGAGAAAACTTTCATTCTTTTTTTCTCATTGAGTTTGATATTGATGGAGTCTGAGTTGGCACCGTATCTTTTTACCAAATTACGGTATGCTTCTGTACGCTTTACCTGAGTTTCAATGAAATCGGGAATGACTTTACCGGTATTGTCTATCCATGGTTCTCTATTGCCCATTTCTTTTTCAAACTTTTTTTGCAGCTCCTGCATATGTTCATTCACCGCTTCTTCCGCATAGCGTTGCATCCTACTGTCGATGGTAGTATAAATCTTGAGTCCGTCTCCGAAAAGATCGTAAAGTGTCCCATCGGGCTTGAGGTTTTCTTTTGTCCATTTGATCAGATCGGATTTGATCACTTCACGGAAATAGGTGGCCATACCCTGATTTTGGTTTTCCACTTTATAATCAAGTTCAATGGGCAATTTTGTCAATGAATCATATTCCACCTCACTCAGCATCCCGTATTTTTCCATTTGATTCAGCACAGTATTTCTTCTTCTCAGGGAGTTGTCAGGATTAAAAACAGGACTGTAATAAGATGGTGCTTTGAATAATCCTACAAGAACTGCGGATTCCTGAACATTAAGTTCTGAAGGTTCTTTGTTGAAGAAAGTCTTGGAGGCAGTCTTGATGCCATAGGCGTTGCTGCCAAATTCGGAGGTATTGAGGTAAAGTGTAAGAATTTCATCTTTGGTATATGATTTTTCCAACTTGGCTGCAACTATCCATTCCTTGGTTTTGATGATCAACATTTTGAATCCTGGTACCCTGCTAAGAATTCCCTGTGATTCCAGATTACGGGTTTTGAAAAGGTTTTTGGCTGTTTGCTGACTTAAAGTACTGCCTCCTCCGGCAGATTGTCTGAGAATCAGGGATTTGAACAAAACCCTGCCCATACTATGTAAATCAATTCCGGAATGTTTTTCAAAACGAACATCTTCTGTTGCTATAAGGGCATTGACTAAATTGGGTGAAAGTTCATGATAAGAAACAGGACTCCTGTTTTCTCTGAAGTAATTGCCCATTAGCATGCCGTCAGAGGAATATAATTCTGATGCAACTTCACTTTGAGGATTTTCCAATTCTTTGAAATCCGGCAACTCACCAAAGAGGCCTAAAAAATTGCCACTCACTGCCCAGACAAATAAAATAAACCCTACCAGTCCTGCTGCAAAGGTTATCCAAATTACTCTAATTACTCTTGGGATCATTTAAATTCTGAAATTAATGATGGGGGAATGTTATTGGTATGTCTTTTTATAGAATGATCTGTATTCATCCAGATTTTTTCTTTTGTTCAGTTCCTGGAAATTTTCAATTGAAATCAGGAAAGTATTGGCCTTGTCTTCATCTTTAATCGCAGAGGTTTGGAAATTGTTCAGGAATTTGTCCCTGTAGTCCATTCCTTTCTCTGCGTTATTGAAAGGACTTACTATGAAAATCACATTTTCACGGCTAAGGTTCATATTGCCAGTCCGGAGTCTTGAACTGGTAAAATTCTGGGAATGGAACACTTCAAGGTCTGCCAATAGGTTTTTGGATTCTTTGGATTGGTCTGCTGGAAGGACGATCACAAATATATGGGTTTGATTAGGATTTTCATTGTACGGACTTTCTTCCGCCTCATTATCATCTTCATCTTCTATATCTAACTGGTCCTCATCAGTAATATTTTCATCCAGGTCTTCCTCAGGCTCATCTGCCTTTAAACGATCATTCTCACCTGTCAATGCAGCAAGCATAATTCTTGCCATATTTGTCAATTCATCGTTTTCTGTGGTTTGGATATAATTTTCAAGGCGCTGCCTATAGCGATCAGTTTCATCGATTTTGCCTGAAACCATAATATCCAAAAGCAATAACCGATCGGTGTTTCTGGTCAATGGATAGGCCTCAAGAGTATTACGTATCAGTTGCCTTGAAGTCTGATATTGCCTGTTATAATACATTTCATAGGCTTGCTTATAGTTTTTGGAAGATTCCATGTAAGCCAGGTTTCCTACACTACCTTCTGGGTTATTTACCGAAAGGGTATAAGGGGAGTCAGGAAATTCCCTGTTCAATCGCTGTGCATAAGCCTTGAAATCGCTACCGATTTCCTTTTTGGCCAAATATAATATGTAATAGGCCTCCGGCTTTTTGATGGTGTTAGGATAATTGGTAATCAAGTTTTCGAGGTATTCTATGCTTATCTCCGGTACCTTCAGATCAAAAAACAAAATCTTGCCCAATTCAAAATAAGATTTTTCCAAATCCAATTTCATGGTTTGAATTTGTTCAGGATCACTGGGAATTTGAGCCAATAAGGTTTCTACATCGGGAATCTGGGAGAAAGCGGAATTTTCCTCTGTGTCTGCTTCTGCATCTAAATTTGTCAGGTCATCAAAATCAGTGGTGGTTGTGCTTGTTGCAGTGGATTGTAAACTCTGTACATTTCTCCTCCAATTATCCTGCAAAGGTCTATTGCCCCAATTTCTATTGAAATCTATGGAACCTTGCTGCAAGGCTACGGCATTGTCAAAGTAAAAGGATTCACCCCCACCTCTTCCACCGAAAGCAAGGAGATTATCAAAAATACCCGCAGACTTGGGTTGGTCTTTTAATTCTGCTTCCCGTATCAGTCTTTCCTCTTCGCTTTTAATAAAGGCCTCGGCAATCAATTCCTGTTCCTCCCTGCTTAATCCGCTGAGTTGGATAAGGCTGTCATATTTTTCTACTATGTTATAATTGGCAACATACCGGTCAAGGATTTCTTTTCTTGCCTCTATAAAATCATAAGAAGAATCAGTCGGCCTGAAATGGGTGAGTGCACTGTCTAGATAATACTTTGCTGCCCTGAAGTCATTCTTGATAGTAAAGCTTAATTCTGCGAGTTTTTCATAGATGTATCCTTTCTGAATAGGGTTACTGCCCTCTTCCTTAGCAGCTCTTATCAGGAGGTTTTCGGCTTCTTCCAATTCTTCCTGCTTTAATTCAAAAAGTGCTTTTTCATAAAGGATGACATCTTTCAGATCCCTGTTTTTACTGTCCTTATAAAGGTCATCAAAGTAACTCCTTACCCTTTTGACATCTTTACTTTTATTGAGTTCAGCCACCTGTTGTGCATATAAAAGTGCAAAGAAACTTCTCTCATAGGGAGGATTTCCTTTCACGGCTTCCTGATAATAGGAGTAGGCCAATGCGTCAAGACCCTCTCTTTGATATAATTGGGCCATGATAAAGTTAATCCTTGATTTTTCCTTTTTGTCTTTGGTAAATCCCAGGGCTTTATCAAGTGAACCGACTTTTCCGTTGACGTCCCCTCTCTTGTCATAAAAATAGGCCAATGTTTTGTATAGGTGGAATTTATTTTCTTTGCTTATGCCTGTTTCCTTGGTCAGGAAATCTATGACAAACGTTGCATCTTCAAAATTTTTCTGATCGGTATAAAGTCTCATCAATTGGATAAGACTCTGGTGCCGGATTTTCTTTTTTTTGCTATTGACATTGAGGTATCTGAATGTATTGGCAGCATCGTCAAACTCTGCATTGTAGTAATCGGCCATGCCTATCAAAAAATAGCTCGGATCTTTCCATTTGGAAATTCTATGCCAATCCACAGCGCGGGAAGCAAACTCCCGTACTTCTGTCAACAACTCCTCGTTTTGGTCAATAAAAGCACTGTCTATGGTGTAAAAAACAGGCAATACCTGACTGAAGTCTTCCCGGTGGTTTTTTTGGATGCCTGTTTCAAGTTCTTCAATTTTGGCATTGGCATAAAAATAAGCATTATACTTTGCCGTTATATTGTGGTACATCCTATTGGTAAAGGTATTGCGCTCTGAGGAACAGGACAATACCAGAAGGGTAATGAGAAAAAGAAAGAGATATTTGAATCGGTTCATGTTAATGCCTTTGCCATAATTGTCCCAAATTACTGTAAATGATGTAATTTAGTAAACGCTTTGAATTATTATTATATTTTTGAATCCCCAAATCAAATTGTAAAAGATTGAGTCTTAAGAAAAAAATAGCAAACCGGCTGACTGCAAAGTACCTGCTGGTTATCAGAAAAGAAAAAGATTTTTCCGTTTTAGGTTCATTCAATATCTCATTCGGCAGGATCATCATATTGTTCTCCTTTATGGTTTTGATGGTGTTTGGTTTCTCACTTTTAATTTCCAAGACCATCCTTAGACAGTGGTTTGATCCGGTTTATATGGAATCCGAAAACGCAGCTAAAATAATTGCCTTATCAGATTTAGTGGATTCCCTTTCCAATACTGTCCGACAAAAAGACAATTATTTGTCAAATATTCAAAGGGTGATAGATGGGGAGAGTGATTTTGATCCTTTTTTGTTGGAGGACACTTCAGCACTCAGTGAAGCAAGGAAGCTGGAATCCTTCGAACCAAGTGATGCCACCAAAAGTATCCTTGAAGAATTCAAAGGTGTGCCCTTGGATTTTACAGGTCAGATGGAGGTCTCAAAAAACACTTTTATAGAGACATTTTTCTTTTCTCCTATCAAAGGTGTGCTCACATCTGTATTTGCGCCACAACATGACCACTTTGGAGTAGATATAGTTGCCAAAGAGAATGAGCCTGTTAAAGCGATTGCTGATGGTACGGTAATTTTTTCTTCCTGGACTTTGGAAACCGGATATGTGATCAACATCCAACATTCCAACGAATTGATTTCAATTTATAAACATAATTCGGTATTATTGAAGAAGATTGGAGATGTGGTCAGAGGAGGGGAAATTATTTCTATCATTGGAAATACAGGAGAACTTACCTCGGGACAACATCTTCATTTTGAAATTTGGTACAAAGGTACCCCTCTTAATCCCCAAGAATTCATAACATTTGATTAGCTATGTTCAACAACAACAACAAAACAATCGAAAAAAAATCAGCCGTAGAAATGGTCAACTCCACAAATGTAATTTCGAAAGAGACAAATATTGTAGGTGATATAAATGCCGCTGGTAACATCCGTATCGAAGGACATCTCGAAGGTATAGTACAATCCAAAACCAAGATTGTGATCGGAGATTCTGCCATCATCAAAGGGAATATTTCCTCTCCTGACGCAGAAATATCAGGTAAGGTAGAAGGTGAAGTTCACTGTTCAGGAACCCTGTACCTTAACAAAACTGCAATTGTAACCGGCAACATCACAACCCAAAAACTTGTAGTGGAAAACGGTGCGGTATTCAATGGAAAATGTCAAATGGCATCCTCCTCCCAACCCATGGTTGTCTCCAAATCAAATCAAAGTGACGAAGCCCCCAAAAAACAGATTGCCTCAAACTAATACCTATCTCAAATACATTGGGCTTTCTTTCCAACTTTTTGCCATTATTGGACTAGGAACTTGGTTTGGATGGTTTGTCCAACAAAAAAGCCAGATGAGATTTCCCGTCTGGCTTTTGTTATTTTGTTTTCTTTCTATTGTAATCGCCTTTTATCAACTGTTCATCAGTATGAAAAATGATGAAAAATCAGAGGATGATAATAAAAAAGTATAGTTTTGCGGCCTGTAAGTATTACAAATGAAGGCTATAAAAAAACTGACCATTAAATTACTTTTTTTTTCACTGATAATTGCTGGTATCATTTACCTTATGCAAGAATATATCAAACCTGACTGGGTGCATGAAACCATGTGGAAAATCCTGTCATTTTTTGTTTTGTTGACATGGCTTACAGGAATGTTCTCCCATTACCTTTTGGAGTTGAGCAAAGATAATTCCGTGAATATTCTTTTGGGTGCAATAGCCATCCGATTTTTGGCAAGTATTTGTTTTATTGCCATCATACTTTTACTTGGGACTGAGAATTTAATTTTGTTTGTGGTCAATTTCTTTGCTGTTTATTTCTTTTACTTATTGTTTGATATCTTCGCTCTTATAACTAATTTGCGCCCGAATTCGAAATAAGTCCTAAAAATTCATTTGATGATTCGTAAGTTTCTTTGCTTAACCGTTTTATTTTCAGTGCTTTTGACGATACCATCAATTAGGGCAATCGCTGCCTCGGATGAAGAGGATAAGACAGGTTTTATCATGCACCACGTGAAGGATTCACATGAGTGGCATTTTGCAACTTTTGGGCATACCCATATTACCATTTCACTTCCGGTCATCATTTATAGTGCTGAGTGTGGACTTGATTTTTACATATCATCGGATTTTCAAAACCCCGAGACCCATGCATTTGGCAAAGAATACGGTAAGGACGGATTTTATATTGATGAGCATGACCATTTGAAGGCAGTGGATGAAAATCGGTCCTTTATTGAGCTTTCCATCACAAAAAACGTGATGATGCTATTTATTGTCCTAGGTGTACTGTTATATCTGATATTATCCACAGCCGCTTATTACAAAAAGAATCCCAACATGGCGCCCAAAGGAATCGCTTCATTTATTGAACCGATTGTGATATTTATCAGGGATGAAATCGCTTTGCCCAATATAGGATCCAAACACCAAAAATTCACACCCTATTTACTGACGATATTCTTTTTTATTTTCTGTGGAAACCTCATGGGCTTGATACCCGGTGCAGCCAACCTGACAGGGAATATAGCAATCACTGCTACATTGGCAATATTCACGTTTTTTATCACCAACCTTAACGGCAACAGGCAATATTGGAAACATGTTTTTGCCACACCCGGAGTTCCTGTGCCTTTATTGCTTATCATCGTTCCGGTGGAAATCATCGGTTTGTTTACCAAACCTTTCTCCTTAATGGTCAGGCTCTTTGTGGCCATTACTGCAGGTCACATAGTGATTCTGAGTTTTATAGGATTAATATTCGTCTTTGAATCTTATGCAGTTGGATTGGCCAGTACAGTGATGGTTGTGTTTATCAACATGATCGAATTGCTTGTGGCTACTATACAGGCTTATGTTTTCACACTGTTTTCTGCCATGTATATTGGTCAGGCAGTAGCAGAACATGAGCATCATTAATCTTGAATTTCTTTGTTCAATTTATAAATAATAAACACGTATGTTAACTTCAATCTTGTTATCTGCCGGCTTCGCACTTATGGGTGCAGGTATCGGTGCCGGAATTGCCGCAATAGGCGCAGGTCTGGGTATTGGTAGAATCGGTGGTCAAGCCATGGAGGGTATTGCACGTCAGCCTGCAGCAGCTGGAAAAATCCAGGTTGCCATGTTGATTATTGCAGCCCTTATCGAGGTGATTGCTCTGTTTGCAGTGGTAGTTTGTCTGCTAATTGCTTTGGGTGACTACACTTTCTAAAGAAAATCGGGATTGGCAATAGGCCAATCCCTTTCTTTATTTTAATTGGACAAATTTTAAAAAAACTATAAAATCAATTCGTTATGGATTTAATCGTACCTGGATCAGGATTGGTGATCTGGCAAATCATCGGATTTTCGATTTTCTTTTACATCCTGGCCAAGTTTGCCTGGAAGCCTATTTTGGCCGCATTAGAGAGTAGAGAATCAAGCATTGAAGATTCCCTTAAAGCAGCCGAAGTGGCCAGAAATGAAATGGCCAACCTCAAAGCGGAAAATGAAAGAATCATTCAGGAGGCCAAAATCGAAAGGGACGAAATGTTGCTTAAAGCCAGTGAGACTGTAAAGCAGATGATCGAAGAAGCAAAAAATACAGCCTCCATTGAGGGAGCGAAAATGATTGAGAACGCAAAAGCTGCAATCGAAACCGAAAAATTTGCCGCCCTCGAAGAAGTGAAAGTTCAGGTAGGTGTCTTGGCATTGGAAATAGCAGAAAAAATATTGAAGAAAAACTTTTCTGAAGTTGCCGCACAGCAGGCTTTGGTGGAAAGATTGGTCAAAGATATCAAGCTGAATTAAATATGTCAGATATAAAAGTAGCATCCCGGTACGCTAAGGCTTTATTGGGGCTTTCCGTTGAGAAAAATCAACTTGAAGCCGTCATGGGGGATGTCAGTAAATTATTGTCCATTGCATCAGAGAACAGGGATTTTGAGCTCATGTTGGCCAGTCCGATTGTATCTACTGATAAAAAGCTGAAAATTCTCAAATTACTTTTTGAAAAAACAGCCAATAAAATTACAATTACCTTTTTTGAAATTGTAACGAGAAAAAACCGATCCGAAGTGCTATTGTCCACTGCCAGGGAATTTCAGAGGCAATACAATCTCCACATGGGAATTCAGGTAGCCGAGGTGACGACAACTTTCCCACTTACAGCTGACCTCAGGGAAAGTTTTGTGGAAATCGTAAAAGAAATTTCCGGCCTTGAAAAAGTAGAATTGGTTGAAAAGATTAATAAAGACCTTATCGGCGGATTTGTACTTAAAGTCAACGATAAATTACTTGACGATTCAATCAGCAGAAAATTGAGGATCCTAAGACTCAAATTTGCCCAGAGATATTTCGTCAAAACATACTAAAATCATTTGAATAACATTTTAATAAAAATATAATGGCACAAATTAGACCTGATGAAGTTTCAGCGATATTGAGAGAACAGCTTTCCAATGTCAAAACTGAAGCTGAACTTGAAGAAGTGGGAACTGTACTCCAGGTTGGGGACGGTGTAGCCCGTATATATGGACTTACCAAAGCCCAGGCCGGTGAATTGTTGGAGTTTGACAACGGTCTTAAAGCAATGGTGCTTAACTTGGAGGAAGACAATGTCGGTGCCGTACTCTTTGGCGATTCCAAATTGGTCAGGGAAGGTGATAATGTCAAAAGAACCAAGAGAATTGCTTCTATCAAGGTGGGTGACGGAATGTTGGGAAGAGTTGTGGATACCCTAGGAAATCCAATAGACGGAAAAGGTCCAATAGAAGGTGAACTTTATGAAATGCCTTTGGAGCGAAAAGCACCAGGTGTAATTTACAGGCAGCCGGTGACTGAACCACTTCAGACAGGTATCAAAGCGATTGACTCAATGATTCCGATCGGAAGAGGTCAGCGTGAATTGATCATTGGTGACCGTCAGACAGGTAAAACTGCTGTTGCTATAGACACAATTCTAAACCAAAGAGAATTTTACGATAAAGGTGAACCCGTATTCTGTATATATGTTGCCATTGGTCAAAAAGCTTCTACTGTTGCGAGTATCGTAGCGGCTCTCGAAAAAGGTGGAGCGTTGCCTTATTCTGTGGTAGTATCTGCTGCTGCTTCAGATCCGGCTCCAATGCAGTTTTTTGCACCATTTACCGGAGCATGTATCGGAGAGTTCGTAAGAGATACAGGTCGTCCCGCATTGATTATATTTGATGATCTTTCCAAGCAGGCTGTTGCTTATAGGGAAGTATCTTTGCTTTTAAGAAGACCTCCGGGACGTGAAGCTTACCCGGGCGATGTATTTTACCTTCACTCCAGGTTATTGGAAAGAGCCGCTAAAATCAATGATTCTGATGATATCGCAAAACAAATGAACGATTTGCCGGAATCTATCAGGCATTTGGTAAAAGGTGGCGGGTCATTGACAGCATTGCCGATAATTGAAACCCAAGGCGGTGACGTTTCAGCCTATATTCCTACCAATGTGATTTCCATTACCGATGGACAGATTTTCCTGGAGACCAACCTGTTCAATGCAGGTATTCGCCCCGCGATCAATGTTGGTATTTCGGTATCCCGGGTTGGTGGTAATGCACAGATCAAAGCAATGAAGAAAGTTGCAGGTACGCTGAAACTTGATCAGGCCCAGTTCCGTGAATTGGAGGCATTTTCCAAATTCGGATCTGATTTGGATCCAACTACCAAAAGAACCATCGAAAGAGGTAGGAGAAACCAGGAAATCCTAAAGCAGGCCCAATATTCACCTGTTCCTGTTGAATATCAAGTTGCCATTATTTATGTTTCTACCAGAGGATTTATGGATAGTATTCCTGTTGAAAAGGCGAGACAATTCGAAAAAGAGTTTTTCAATCTTTTGAAGAGCAGTTATCCCGAGGCATTGAAATTGATTCTGAAAGGTGATATCGATGCAGCAGGAAAAATCCTTGAGCAGGCAGCTAAGGATTTGTCTTTAAAATATGCCAAACAATAATCAATTAATAATCAGGTCTTGAGAAGATCAAGCTTTTCAAGACCTGTTTTCAAAATATTTATTTTCTGACTTTAGCATCTTATGGCAAACCTTAAGGAAGTAAAACAAAGGATCACATCGGTGACTTCTACGCAGCAAATCACCCGGGCCATGAAAATGGTTGCGGCTGCCAAACTTCGTAGAGCACAGGATAGAATCCTGAAAATGCGTCCCTATTCCCAAAAGCTTACCCTCATCCTGAATGATGTCATTTCAGGTATGGGAGATGAATTGGAGGTGGTATATGCTGAGCAAAGACCGGTTCAAAATGTTCTTGTAGTAGTCATGACTTCTGACAAAGGGCTTTGTGGTGCTTTTAATTCAAATGCCATCAAGGCAGGGGTTCAATTGGTGGAAAAAGAATTCAAAGATTCAAATGTGACCATTCTTCCATTGGGGAAAAAAGCCTTTGAGTATTTCTCGAAAAAAAAATATCAGGTAAATTCCGGTTATTATGGAATTTTTTCTGATGTGAACTACGATGATGTCCGGGAGATTGCCCTATATGCCATGGATAGCTTTGCTTCAAAGAAGTTTGATCGGGTAATGTTGGTGTATAATCATTTCAGAAATGTGGCAGTACAGGACCTGACAATTGAGCAATTTCTTCCGATGGGTGTAAATCCAGAGGAGGCTATCTCGGTGAGCAATACAGATTATATCCTTGAACCTTCCAAAGAATACGTGGTCCAGGAACTAGTGCCAACTGCATTGAAAACCCAGTTCTTCAAAGCAGTATTGGAAAGCAATGCTTCTGAACATGGAGCTAGGATGACTTCAATGGATAAAGCAACAGAGAATGCCGGAGATTTGTTGAAAGATTTGAAATTGCTTTACAATAGGTCACGGCAAGCTGCCATTACAAATGAAATCCTTGAGATTGTGGCAGGTGCCAATGCCCTTGAAGGAAATTAAAATATATAGATAACAATCAAACCCGAAAAGCTGCCCAGAAGGCAGCTTTTTTACTTTATGGCTTTGGAAACTTCAGCTGCCATGATGGCCAATCCTTCGGTATTCGGGTGAATGCCATCCGGAAATAATCCGGAATGTTCCAGCAAAGGGTCATAGAGGTTGATGACCTTTGATTTAGATTTTTTGGCTATTTCCAAAAGCATCGGGCGCATTTCATTTACCAGAATATCTTCAGTGATACCAAAGTTTGTCTTGAAAACCGGAACGGGAATACAGATGTAGACTTCACCTTTTTTGGGCATGGATTTTTTATATTTGCTTATCAGGTCAAGATAATCCTGAACAAACTCATTTTTATATTTCCAATTTTGGGATTTGGAATCATTAGTCCCCAATTTGATTATAAGGATATCGGGCTGAAAATCCTTTACTTCCGTAAATTGAGGCTCGTTCCAGTAGGGATAGTCCCCTTTTTTCAGTAATGTTCTGCCACTTACTCCGAAGTTCTTGACTTGATATTCTTCTCCAAGGATTTTCTGCATTTTAAGTGGATAACTGTCAGGATTTTCCCTTCCCGGTCCTTGTGTGATACTGTTCCCCACACAGGCGACTTTGATTTTGACTTGTGGAAAAGCCAAAGTAATCAGCGTCAAAAAGAGCAGTGATGTCAATAGATATTTTTTCATAGGTTTTGAATTTTATGAGGTCAATTTACCAGAATAATGGAAGTTGGTACCGTTTTTAGCATTTAATTTTTTTTTGGATATATCTTTAGGCTTTATGAAAGCACTTACAAGGATTTTGAGCTTGTTCAATCTTTTGTCACTTGATGTGGTACTGGGCTCGATGGCCGGGATGTATTTCTTTTCGGGAATTCTTGAAACTTCCTGCCCCCTTCTGTCTTATTTCTTACTGGGATTCGCTGTTTGGGGAATCTACACTTTAGATCACTTGGCAGATGCTAAAATGGCAAAAACGAAAGCCTATTCTTCAAGACACCAATTTCATCAAAAGTATTTTAAGCTGATCTCAGTAGCTTGGTTATTTGTGGCAGGGATCGGGTTTTCATTTTTTATTCTCTTTGAGGAAATCCATTTTGTGATTATTCCAGGTTTTATTTTAGCATTTATGATGATAATTTGGATGGGCTGTCTGAAATGGATAGGTGAAAAAGTATCATGGCTGAAGGAAATTTCTACCGCCGGCTTTTATCTTCTAGGGATCAATTTGGTTCCTTGGTTATTAAAAAATCCTGACTACAATACCAAAATTTACTGTTTGTTATTAGTAGGCTATTTGATTGTTGCGTATTTAAATCTACTTATACTCTCCTATATGGATCAAGAGGGTGACGAAAGGGATAGATTCGGATCAATTTTGGTCTTGTTATCCAAATCCCAGTTATACAATTTCATATGGTTTTTGGGGCTTTCAGGCGTTTTTTTCTTGTTGGTCATCCTTTTCTGGCAACCTTCCTATTTCAGGATTCACATCTGTCTGCTTTTGTTGATGCTTTTGTTTCATCTTATTCAGTTTGCTTCAATTGGTAAAAATGTGGAAACGGTCCGTCAAAAAATGGAGGCTGTTTTTATATTGCCCCTTGTTTTGTTGTTGATTTAAAAGTAGTTATCTCACTCAGCTTTTTCTATTAGTTTTTTGATGATTTCATCAAAATATGCTCCATTATAGGGCCCATACCAATTCATATCCCTAACCTCATAAAGTTTATAATTATAATATTGGTCCGGAGTAATGTATCCGATATAACCCCCATTGAAGCAGGTAATGATCAGGTTAAGACCCTTTTCATTGGCAATGGATTCCCATTCGGCCATAAATACACCTGAGATCTCCCCGCTGGAACTTATGAATAGTGTGTTGCCGATTTGTACCATATCGAAATGTGGATTGGTATCACCAAATACAAGATTGAATATCCAAGGTCTTAAGCGGGTTTTTTCTCTTATCCGATAATGTGCTTTTCGAAGGGCTATTGGAATTTCTGAAGTGTGTATATTGTATTCGCTGTTTATTTCGGTCAATACAATGTTGCCTTCCATGTTTTCTTGAAGGACTTCGGCATATTCCAACACATTTTCTGCAAGATTCCCACTTGCCACCGGTCTATGACTTCCAACAGTTCCCGCTGCAAATAGTGCAAACTCATAACCCGAAACTTCCATTAGTTTTGTTAGGTAGTGGGGATAATCACCTGACAAACCCATAAATTTTGAATTCAAGATAGTAGAGTGAGCACTGAAAGTGAGTAAGGCTGCCTTTTGGCCGTTCCTTTTTTCAATTATCATTTGTCGGATATACGGATCTACTGGATCTTCTGCGATAAGCCTGTTTGCAACCAATGAATCTGCCCTTGACTTTTGGAAAAATATGTTTACCGAATCCTGACTGTTGAGTGCATTTTTCAGGCTCTCAATAGTTTTTGAAGTCATAAGATTGATTAATTTATCATCTTTTCCCCCCAATGCCAACTTCCCGACTAATCCGGGAATATAACCGCCCATGCCACTATGGGTATGGGTAGCTGTAAAATAAATATAATCGAGAGGTAAATTTTCTTTTTCTATTGCTTCCTGGATCTTTTGATGAAGGAAGGGATGAACAATCATCAGTTCATAGTTTAAAAATGCGACATTGGATATGCCGTTTCCAACCACCAAGGTTTTAACAAAGCTGCTGTCCTGGACAAATTGATATTTTCCCCGTGGCTTGTATCCCACCAATTTTGCCGGGCTATCAGGAGTTGCATTTACAGATGACCAACCGGCCAACCATGTGGCACCTTCAGAAGATTGTATCGGGAGGGTATCCAAATGGGCCATGGTTTCATAGTAATAATCCATCTCTTTATAGTCCATCCAATCGACCCTGGTCAAGGTAGCCAAAGCCAAAAAAACAATGATTCCCAAGATCCACGCAAATAATCTGAAAATTCGATGAGCAATGGATTTGGGCATTATGATTTAATTTTTGAATATTCAAAATTGAATGAGGCAGGAATTAAGGAAGAATTTTCTATTCAATTCTCCCTTGTAAAACTGATTTAAGATCAGGGTTTTGATTTTATTGTCTGAAAATTATTCATATTCAAATGTGCCGTGGATTCCCTGTACGGTTACTTTTTTACCTTCATAAGGGAGAACTCTACCGATGATTTTGGCTTCTACACCCAAGGTTTCGGCTATATCAATGATTTCTTCGGCATATCTTTCTTCCAGGTAAATTTCCATACGGTGTCCCATATTGAATACCTTGTACATTTCCTTCCAATCGGTTCCGCTCTCTTCCTGAATGGTTCTGAAAAGAACCGGAGTATCAAAAAGGTTATCTTTTACCACATGTACATTGTCCACAAAATGGAGCACTTTGGTCTGTGCCCCTCCGCTGCAATGCACAATACCATTGATTTTTGGGCGTAGATATTTCAATACATCCACCATAATCGGGGCATAAGTTCTTGTTGGAGAAAGTACCAGTTTGCCCATATCTACCGGTAGTCCGGGTGCAGGATCTGTCAGATTATACTTGCCAGAATATACCAACTCATCCAGTACTGCCGGGTCATAGCTTTCGGGATATTTCGTTTTGAGCAATTTGTTGAAAACATCATGTCTGGCTGAGGTCAGGCCGTTGCTGCCCATTCCCCCATTGTAAAAATCCTCATAGGTTGCCTGACCGGATGAGGACAGCCCAACTACCACATCCCCGGGCCTTATTTTATCATTCGATATCACCTCATCCCTTCTCATCCGGCAGGTAACGGTGCTGTCTACAATCACCGTCCGGACAAGGTCCCCAACATCGGCGGTTTCCCCACCTGTAAGCACTGCATTGACCCCATGGTCTCTCAGCATTTGAAGTACTTCTTCTGTGCCGTTGATAATGGCTGAGATGACTTCTCCCGGGATGAGGTTTTTGTTTCGTCCGATGGTGGAAGAGACGAGGATATTGTTGATAGCACCGACACAAAGGAGGTCATCGATATTCATGATGATGGCATCTTGGGCGATACCTTTCCATACACTTAAGTCACCTGTTTCCCTCCAGTACATATAAGCCAGGGACGATTTGGTACCGGCCCCATCCGCATGCATAATATTGCAGAATTCGGGGTCATTGCCCAAAGTATCTTCAACAACTTTGCAGAATGCTTTTGGAAAAAGTCCTTTATCTAATTTCGAAATTGCTTGATGTACATCTTCTTTGGAGGCAGATACACCCCTTTGCATATACCTTTCGTTCATACGGGTTTTGGGATTGGTTATATGGAAGACAAAGGTAAGGATTAAAAGGGTGATTGGAAGAAAATATGATGATGCTTCAAATACTTAAAAGCTTGAGGAATTCTTTGTGTTCAATTCTTCAGACTAGCAATGAAGAAGGATAACACGTTGCCACATTCAATTTGACCATTTTTGAAATAATTGAGAACTTTGAACTATTTAATAACAAAAATTTCCATTAAAAACGACAATCAGTAATGACTTAAACTATATTAGCTAATTGAAGAAGTATTAAAAACTAAATACTTTTGTAACCATGGCATTGGCAGTAAATATAGACGAACTTATTCACGGCAAAGTGATAGAATGGGAGCGGCTTGAATTTAAACTCGGCTGGAACCCTGAGGATATATTGCATACTTTATGTGCCTTTGCCAATGATATCAATAATTGGGGAGGGGGGTATATTATTATTGGCATTGCTGAAAGTAACGGCAGACCCGTACTTCCACCTAAAGGTCTAAATCCGGATCAAATGGATCGAATACAAGGGGATTTGACGAATCTTTGCCATCGCTTGCAGCCTAACTATATGCCAATAACCCAACCATATGTTTTTCAGCAACGTCATATTTTTTTGATTTATGCTCCCGCAGGTGATATGCGCCCTTATACGTCTCCAGAGGGATTAGGGGACCGTGGTCTGCAAAACAGGTTCAGTTATATCCGTAGTGGTTCCAGGACAATTAAAGCACAGGGGGAAAACCTAAGAAGACTACATGAGCTAACGGCACGTATTCCTTTTGATGACAGGATCAACCAACAGGCACAGCTCAATGACTTGAACTTGGGTATAATAAGGGATTTCCTCCATGAGATAAAAAGTGATTTAAAGGAGGAAAGTACAACTTTGCCATTTGCAGATCTGTGTCGGCAAATGCATCTTGTCAGAGGCCCTGAAGAGGCTTTGAGGCCTTTAAATGTAGGTTTGCTATTTTTCAGTACGGAACCCCATCGTTTTTTTGACCGTGCATGGATTGAAGTAGTTATCAGAATAGATGAATCTGGGAAAAATTTTACTGAAAAATATTTTAAGGGACCACTTCATCTTCAGTTGAAGGACGCCTTGAGTTTTATTAAAAACCAAATTATATTGGAAAAGGTAAGAAAAATTCAAGGGCAAGCTGAGTCAGCAAGGTTCTTTAACTATCCTTTTGAGGCAGTAGAGGAGAGTTTGGCCAATGCGGTTTATCATAAGAGTTATGAAATCGGAAAACCTATAGAAGTTCAGGTTTGGCCTGACAAAATTGAAATACTTAGTTTTCCAGGTCCGGTTCCTCCAATAACCGCCCATATTTTGGCACAAAACCAACGAATTGTTGCACGTGATTATCGAAACCGGAGAGTAGGCGATTTTTTAAAAGAACTTCATTTGACGGAGGGCCGTGGGACTGGAATTCCTACTATTAAACTTAGTCTTGAAAATAACCAATCTCCACCACCTATTTTTGAAACCGATGAACAATGTTTTTACTTCCTAACTATCCTACCGATTAATTTGCAATTTATTAAAAATGAGAAAATATCTGATCAAGTAAGTGTCCAAGTAAGTGTCCAAGAAAGTGTCCAAGAAAGTGTCCAAGAAAGTAACCAAATACTTAAATTGCTTACTTATTGTCTCCAACCTAAATCCAGAGCAGAATTACTTAAAAGCCTTGGGATAACAAATCACTCTAAAAACCATCAGAAACATATCGTACCCTTATTGGAGAAAGGCTTGTTAGAATTAACTCATCCTGAAAACCCCAGGCATAGGAACCAAAAATATACCACCACCGAATCTGGCAAAAAGATTATTAAAAATTAAACTCTTCGGACTTCATTTTATCCAACAACTCATCAATCAGACTATCAATCCCTTTACTTGCAGTTTTTGTCCTGTTTTCCACGATATTGCCATTCCGGTCTATAAGGACAGAATGCGGAATACCAATTATCCCATAGTCATTTTTTAGCTTTCGGGTCCAACTCTCCTCTGCAAAAAAAGATTATCCATTTTAAGACCGTATTTGTGGATATACTCCTTCCATCTTTCCAATTCAATTTTTTATTTCCCTTTGAAACCTTATTTTTACGCACCAATAGAAAATGCTCCAAAATCCATTATTTATATGCCATATTTATTTACTTCAGAATCAGTATCTGAAGGTCATCCCGATAAAATCGCCGACCAGATTTCAGATGCATTGATTGACAATTTTTTGGCCTTTGATCCCAGTTCAAAAGTTGCTTGTGAAACACTTGTCACCACCGGGCAGGTAATTCTTGCCGGAGAGGTGAAGTCTGAGACCTATTTGGATGTTCAGAAAATCGCCAGGGATGTAATCAACCGGATAGGATATACCAAAGGGGACTACATGTTTGATGGGAACTCCTGTGGAGTCCTGTCTGCCATTCATGAACAGTCACCTGATATCAATCAAGGTGTGGACAGATCCAATCCTGAAGAACAAGGTGCAGGTGACCAAGGCATGATGTTTGGTTATGCGACAAGGGAAACTGATAATTACATGCCCTTGGCTTTGGACCTTTCACACAGGATTTTGAAAGAACTTGCCGCATTGAGAAGAGAAAACAAGGAAATTACTTACCTCCGACCGGATGCGAAGGCGCAGGTCACAATTGAGTATTCTGATGAAAACGCCCCTCAAAGAATTGATGCAGTAGTTGTATCTACCCAACATGATGACTTTGATGATGAACCCGTCATGTTGGCCAAGATCAAAAGTGATATGATCAATATTCTGATTCCCAGGGTAATGGACCAACTGAAGCCGGAAATCCGGAAGCTGTTCACGGATAAAATCACTTATCATATCAACCCTACCGGAAAATTTGTAATCGGTGGTCCACATGGTGATACCGGTCTGACCGGTAGAAAAATCATCGTAGATACTTATGGAGGAAAAGGCGCTCATGGTGGAGGTGCATTCTCCGGAAAAGACCCGTCCAAAGTGGACCGTTCTGCTGCTTATGCTACCAGGCATATAGCCAAAAATATGGTTGCAGCAGGAATTGCTGATGAAGTATTGGTTCAGGTTTCGTATGCCATTGGTGTTGCCAAACCTATGGGTATTTATGTCAATACTTATGGCACCTCCAAAGTACAGTTTAGCGACGGAGAGATTGCCAAAAAAGTGGAACAGCTTTTCGATATGCGCCCATATGCTATAGAGCAAAGACTTAAGCTTAGAAGCCCGATATATGAAGAAACTGCTGCGTATGGTCATATGGGAAGGGAAAATGAAGTAGTCACCAAAACCTTCAAGACCCCTGATGGCAAGAAGTTGACTTTTGAGGTAGAGTTGTTTACCTGGGAAAAGCTCGATTATGTTGATGCCTTGAAAAGAACTTTCAACCTTTAATATAAGCGGCGTTTATGCCGATTTTTTTTGCTAAAGTTCAATAATTTTTACCTATAGCCCGCTTTCATTAGTATCCCAAAATCTCGCATCTCGCTTCCCATCTCTTGTTTCTTGGCTCCCCGATAAAAGCATCGGGGCAGGCTTTGTTTCTATTAACAGTTTACTCTTCTTCCTTTTTCCGTCTTCTTTCCAAGGCTTCCTGTCTTTTCCTTTTTGGTACAGTAGGTTGACCTAGGCCAAGACTTCCTTTTAAGCCGCTAAGGGTTGTGCTCCACCAATAGTTAAAAACAAAGCGTGTGGTATCCCGGGATTCATACATTTTGGAGCTAATGGGTTTTCTGAGATATCTCCTTGGATTATTGCTCCTGACGGCAAAAGTGTTGAGGACAAAAGTGAGGATGGCTTTTCGACCGGTACCTCTTTCAAGGGTTCTTTCATCCAATAATTCCAGTTTTAAATCCGAATACAACAAAACCATACTTCCCACGGCTTCACGGTCATCAGCCGTAAATGACCAATCTGCCCCATGGATCTTACCCTGCTTGACTTTTACAAAGACGTTGGATCGGAGGATTGAATTTAAATATTCCAGATCAAATTCACCCATTTGAGCACTTATTTCCATAGGGTATGGTTTTTCAAAAAACAAATGTCCCTGAAGATTCAGATCTGCCTGGCCATTGAGTTTTGCACTGGCCAATAGAGTGATTTCTTCGACAGGAAAGCTTTCATTTTCTTTGCTCAGATGAAAAGGGTAAATGGCCAAGTTCACTTTGTCGAAGAAAATATTTCCGGGAACCAAACCAATCTCAGGAAACTCAGAATATTTTATGGTGGCATTATCAATGAATAAAGAATCCAGGGAAACCTGAACTCCTGCCTTTTTCATCAATTCCTGAGGCAGGGCCTTGTAAACCTCCTCTTTTCTTGGAAATCTTTTATCTCTGAAAAGATCAGCTCTGACATCACTGATTTTTATTGATTTGGCGGCAAAGTTTTTATTTTCCAGATAACCGGCAAGATCAGCACCATTGATGATCAGTACAGGAATGTGGATATTGGCTACATCAGACTGTAATCCTACCATTCTGGTATATTGGAACCTGCCGTACCTTGGGATGAACTCCACATCCGTAAGTTTTATTTCTTTGTTACTGACTGAAATCTGACCGATTTTTATTTTATTCAAGCTGTCTTTAAGGAGGATTTCATAGTTTGGGAGGGTCAGTTGAAAATCTTTTTTGAGTAACGCATTTCTGTCCAATCCACTTAGATCCGTCAGATCAAATTGAAGATTTTCAAGGCCAAAATTGATGGATTTAAATTCTTGCGGAGCTTTGGAAGAGTTTTTATCGAATATACCTATGTCCCCTTCAACGATTTCAAATTCATCAATTCTTAAACTTTCCAGAATCCCTTTTTCATTTGATTTTTCCCCTCTTCCTGAATTATCCGGTTTTTCCTGGTCAATGAAGAATTCAATGTCAGGCCGGTAAAGCCTGAGTTCTTTGATCCAAAGGTCTTTACTGGTCTGTAATTCAGCCAGAGAATTTGTTCTGATCAGGGCTGCCGGGATATGGCCTGAAAACACAGGTACTCCCGGTTTACCGGAAAGGTTTCTGGGAATAATCCTAAAATTATTTATCAAAAACCCCTCATACCTGGTATCAAACTCCACCTTGGAGAAAGTCACCCGATGGATACTGTCATTCAGGGTTAACCAAAACTCATCAATACCCAAAGACAGTCCTCCAAAAAAGCCGGCAATTTCACCTCTAGCTATTTTTGCTGAATCCAAAAGAAAATCAAAAACGGTTAAATTAATTCCGGTATTGATCAATTCCTGTTGTACCCCCTTATCCCTAAAAGAAAGACTGAACTGGGCATTGCTGGCCTGAATCGTGTCAATCATAACGATTTCAATGTTTTTTGGAAGGGTCCTGTCTCTTCCTCTCCTTCTTTCTGACTGTGCTTCGGTTTCCTCCCAGTCATTGTTGACCATAATTTCAACTGTCGAGCCTGAAAGGTTGACTGTTTCGAGATTCAATGTATTGTCAAATAAAAAGGCTTCCAGGTCAACTCCCTTGAATGAGAGCGAGGGTATCCTTGCCGTAATCCTTGTTTTGTCCGAAAACCCGGTGCTTGGATTAAGCCTGACGTTCCTTGTGATGATTTCCTCTTTTGCGGTATTGAAATTGATCCTGTCTGCCAGAATGTTGTATTTTCCATCTGCGAGGTTGAACACATAATTGTTGAGACTTAGATCCACTTCTTCTGAAAAAAGTGAATTGATCCCATCTGGGTTGATTCCTTCATAGATGTGAAAGTTTTTAACCGCTACAGAAACATTGTCTTCAGAGAATGTCCTTGTCCGGTCTCCGAACAAGTTTTCATAATTCAAGGTTGCCCGTTGTATGATAAGGGAATCTACCCGTACTTCCGAAAAGTAATTGGTCAATAAATCCAACATTTCCCCACTGTCCATTTTTTCCGAATCATTTTCAACCTTGGATCGGTATCTGTAAATATTTATTTTGGGAGAAGGGACACGGATCTGTTTTACATTAAGTATTCCTTCAAAATAAGCTCTTCGGATATCCACACCTGTCGCCTGAAATTGGGGGACGAAGATGTCCATTGTGGTACTTACCCCATACCTGTCCACAGATGATTGTATCTGACTTTTGTTGAATGGTTGTAGGGCAAAACCGTTGACCCTTATCTGATTGCTTTTGGTATCGATGAATACCCTATCGGCTTTGAAGACATGAAGGTTATCCGCCAATTTTAAGGCATAGTCTTCTAATTCAAGCTGCAGGTGGTCTGCCCAAAATATCCCTTTACTTTCAGACTCACCGGTTTCCTGGTCCAGCGCAAAGTTTTCCAATTCAATGCTTATTTTGCCAAATGAAAGACTGTCCTGTCTGATCCTGATATTGTTATCCACCACAAGTGAACCCTCTTTGATGACCAAGCGGTTTACATATATGGCCTCAAGGTAATCCCTGGATATTTTTCTTATATCAAAAGCACCTTTCTGATTATTTCCACCTTGGACATCTCTCAGCAGGATATCGGGATTGTTGATGACAATTTCATTGATATCTATTATGCCCTGGTTATATGTTTTTTTGAGATTGGCATCGTTGATCATCAATTCCGGGACTTCTATCTTTAAAAGTGTTTTTTCATCAATCTTTTGATCATCATTTATGGGGAAAAGTCTAAATCCATTGATTTTTATTTCATCATCAAAAGAGGAAAGCAGCACATATTCTCCATGAATCCAGTGAAGGCTATCTCCTAGGGCCAAATCAACCTGAAATAATTCGACAGAGGCCTGATTGGCATAAAAAAACTGATTGGTTTTTTTCGATTCATTTGGACCCACATAAAAATCCTCCATATTGAAATCTATCCTCTCTGCCTTTATCCTGAAGTTGTCAGGGTCGGATGTCGCCCTTTGTGTGAATTTCCCTTCCTCAATTTTAAGATGTTTGATGTTGATGGATTCCAATATTCCCTCTATCAAATTATACAGGTCAAATGCTTCCATATTGAGTTCCTTTCTTTCAGGCCTGATACCTGAAAAAAGGTTGAATGATGGTTTTTGTAATTTGAGTTCACCTACCTCCACTTCAGCAGTGTAAAAAACCTTATTGATATCAGCATCACTTAGGAGCAAATCCTCCAAGTCCACCTGAAAGTAAGAAGCAGATGCTTTGCTAAAATTAGGGGTGATATTTACCTTTTTTGCTTTGATATACTGATCTAAGGAAGAAACTTTAATTTCAGATGACTGTATGGTGTGTACGCTATCCGAAAGTAAGATTTCAAAATTCTGCAGTTCAAAAGAAAAACCTTCGGCATTAAAGGGTGTTTCAGGTGATCTATTTTGAAGCAA
>NZ_JBGTCA010000174.1:0-5625 GCF_041749095.1 Aquiflexum sp.
GAAATTAAGTAAAATAAAGGATATGGCAAATCACAAATCAGCACTAAAAAGAATCCGTGCAAACGAAGCCAAGCGTTTGAGAAACAGATATCAGCACAAGACTACCAGAACCTTCATCAAAAGGTTGAAGTCTTCCACTGATAAAGCTGAAGCGCAAGAGCTTTTGAAAACAGTAACCTCTATGATTGATAAACTTGCCAAAAAGAACATCATTCATAAAAACAATGCTGCAAACAAAAAGTCTAAATTGACCAAGTTTGTCAACGCAATTGCCTAAAAAAAGAAATTAAACGTTTAATTAGCCCCGTTCTCTGGTTCGGGGCTTTTTTTGTTTTGGGGCATTCCTTATTTTTATCTTTGTCGATTTCAAATGTGGTTTCTTGCCAATAGCCCAGAATTCTTTTACAAACGGGACGGAAGACGGAAGACCGAAGTACTGGATATTTAAACATTCTACCGAGAATTGTATACTATTACCAAATTCTTGGTAGCTGGGGATATTCATTATTCAATATATGTATATCCGCGACGATAAAAGTAAAGGTGAAATTCTACTAGATCCAAGGGCGGACCATGATTTGCCGCTTACTTCCGTCTTCGGTCTTCGGTCTTCCGTCCTGAAAATAATAAAATATTAGGTTATTGGTAATGAAGCGTTAGATCATATATTCAGACTATTTGTAACACTTTTCAACACATTGTTTTATGGAAGACTATTCTTCGATTAAGATTTCCCAATTGGCGGAGGAAGACAGACCCAGGGAAAAACTCCTGCTCAAAGGCAAGTCAGTTTTGTCAGATGCGGAATTGATAGCGATCCTAATTGGTTCGGGGACCAAATACCTCAGTGCCGTGGATTTGGCCAGGCACATCCTATCCAAGGTCAACAATGATCTGGGCGAGCTGGCAAAAATGAGCATCAATGACCTGAAAAAATTCAAGGGCATAGGTGAAGCAAAGGCAATCAGTATTGTGGCGGGACTGGAGTTGGGAAGAAGGAGGAAACTGATTACCGAACTGGTCAAAAGACCGAGGATCATCTCCTCAGGGGATGTATTTCACTTGATGAGGTCTGAATTGATAGATGAACCGATTGAGAATTTTTATATTTTGTTGCTGAACCGCGCTAACTATGTTCTCAAAAAAATACTGATCAGTAAAGGCGGGACTACCGGAACTGTTGCCGATCCCAAAATCATTTTCAAACATGCCTTAGACTGCCTGGCATGCTCGATTGTTTTGGTACATAACCACCCATCCGGCAACCTCAAACCTTCCGACCATGATAAACACCTGACCAAAAAACTTGTAGATGCGGGTAAATGTATGGAAGTCTCTGTGATAGATCATGTGATTATCACTGATGTTGCCTATTTTAGCTTCGCAGATGAAGGAATATTATAAATGATGAATACAAGAAATATTTTGATTGTTGGAGTAATTGCCGTAATCACCCTTGCGGTTGTTTATACCCTTACCGGAACAGACGATCCTGAAGTTTATATCGAAAAGATTGAAAAGGAGCGGGTTAGACAGTTTAAGTTTATCAGGTTCAATATCGAGTCACCCTTGTCCGATGAACAGAAGAGGGATTTCAAAGAACTTGATTTTTATCCCATTGACCCTTCCTATAAGGTGAGGGCAAAAATGGTTCCTGTCGAAGACCGGAAGATGATGGAACTACCCATGACCGATGGCACAGTCGAAAAATACCTCAGACATTCCTTTGCAGAATTTGAAATGGCAGGGCAAACGCATCGGCTATTGTTGCTTCAGTCCATCAAGGAATTGGATAAGAGGAATTTCTTCCTGGCTTTTGCTGATGGAACAAGCGGTGAAGAAACTTACGGTGGAGGCCGCTATATCAACCTCAGGCAGGATGGCAAAAACAGCATCACCATAGACTTCAACATGGCCTACAACCCATACTGTGCCTATAATCCGGATTTTGCCTGCCCTTTGCCACCGAAGGAAAATGTGATGGAGATAGCAATTAGGGCGGGGGAGAAGGATTATAAGAAGGAGTGAGGTTGTAGAAGCTAGAAGCGAGACGAGACCTTTGAGGTTTTTTTCTAACCTCGAAGGTCTATTTATAGATTAAAGAACCAAGAGCCAAGAATCAAGACTGGCTTTTTGTCGATTTTGGTTTTTGTGAAAATGCCATTTTTATTACATGATCTGGAACAAGGTGATCCTAAATAAACACTGTCAATCACACCACACGTCACTTATTATAGCATATATTCCCATATTTTTCAATCTTCCCCTTCCTGCCTAAGGCAATTCTCTTAAATTTGTGCCTTATTGCGTATTAGCTGTGTTTTTATGAAATGAACATAAATATTCGATGGTGAATTTTTATCAACCACCATATGAATATTTATTGTGAATTCCATGTGACCATTGACTAGCAAATGATATACACATGAAAATTTCTATAAATAGATTAAAAGATTTTATTGCCTTAAACCAATCACCCGAAGAAATTGCTGACCTGTTGACCGGTTCAGGTCTGGAAGTGGAAGGCATTGAGTTATTTGAATCCATCAAAGGAGGCCTTGAGGGAGTTGTCATTGGGGAAGTCATCACCTGTGACCGCCATCCCAATGCGGACAAACTCAGCATTACCACTGTCGATATTGGGGAAGGCGTTGTACCTATCGTTTGTGGTGCACCCAATGTTGCCAAAGGACAAAAAGTGGTGGTTGCCAAAGAAGGAGCTACACTTTTTCCTGTTTCGGGGGAATCCTTCGAAATCAAAAAAGCAAAAATCCGTGGGGAAGTTTCCCAAGGCATGATCTGCGCTGAAGATGAAATCTGGATCGGTGAAAGCCATGATGGAATAATAGTGCTTGATACCGATCTTCCTAATGGAACTCCTGCTGCTGAGTATTTCAAAGTAGTCCGGGACCATGTACTGGAGATCGGACTGACCCCAAACCGTGCCGACGCTGCCTCTCACCTTGGGGTTGCAAGGGACCTTAAAGCCTTGCTCAAAAAAGAGATTTGTATCCCTTCGGTGGAAAATTTCAAAGTTGACAACACCAACAGGATTATCCCTGTGGAAGTGGCAAGTGCTGAGGATTGCCCTCGATATGCAGGCCTGACCATTTCCAATATCAAGGTTGGCCCATCACCGGATTGGCTTCAAAATTACCTGAAAGCCCTCGACCTGAATCCGATCAACAATATTGTCGACATCACCAATTTTATACTCCATGACCTTGGGCAGCCCCTTCATGCCTTTGATGCGGACAAAATCATCGGTGGTAAAATTATTGTCAAAAAACTTCCCAAGGATACTCCTTTTGTCACTTTGGATGATAAGGAAAGAAAACTTTCCGGGGAGGAATTGATGATCTGTGATGAAAAAGGAGGCTTGTGTATTGCAGGGATTTTTGGGGGAAAAAGTTCGGGAGTATCGGATAATACCTCTTCTATCTTTTTGGAAAGTGCTTGTTTTTCTCCGGATGTGATCCGAAAAGGCTCACAGTTTCACGGATTGAAAACAGATGCTTCCTTTCGTTTTGAAAGGGGCACAGATCCCAATATGCCTGTTTATGCACTGAAAAGGGCAGCCATGTTGATCAAAGAATTGGCAGGTGGTGAAATCTCTTCTGAGGTGATTGATGTCTATCCTGTTCCTGTCGAGGACTTGGTCATTGAGGTGAGTTATGCCAATATCCATAGACTGATCGGAAAGGAGATTTCAAAAGAAGAAATAAAAGAGACCCTGGAAAACCTGGACATCAGGTATATTGGTGAAACCGAAAAGAACATCACTGTTTCCGTAAAACCTTACCGGGTTGATGTCACCCGCGAAGCGGATGTGATCGAGGAAATCCTGAGGATTCATGGATTTGACAATGTCCCTTTATCTGAGAACCTGAATTCCGACTACCTTGCCGAACATCCTGCCAAAGACCTTAACAAACTCCAATACAGAATGAGTGAGATTCTTTCAGGATTGGGGTATTTTGAGATCATTACCAATTCCCTGACCAAGCCCATTTATGCTGAGAAGTCAGGATTCTTGGATCCTGCTAAAAATGTTGAAATCCTCAACAAACTCAGTGAGGATTTGGGAGTCATGAGGCAGTCTTTGTTGTTTTCAGGATTGGAGGTTTTGGCACATAATATCAACCGCAGACAGAAAGACCTGAAATTATTTGAATTTGGCACCGTATATTTCAAGGAGGAAGAGCATTACAGGGAAGAAAAAAGACTTGCCTTGTTCCTTACGGGAGACAAAGCTGCTGAAAGTTGGTTGGAACCTTCCAAAGCTGTGGCATTTCCGGATATCCATTCCACTGTTGAACTTGTCCTTGAAAAATTGTGGATTGACAATATGGAAGTAGAGATCATTCATGCAGCCCCTTTTGATTATGCGCTTCAATTGAAGTTGGGCACAAAAGAATTGGGTACCATCGGGGTGGTTCAGGAGCATATTGGAAAGTTGGCAGAGGTAAAACAGGAAGTACTGTTTGCAGACCTGAATTGGGATTTATTGGCAAAAAAATCCAAAGGTTTGAAAAAGTACTCGGAAATTTCCAAATTTCCGGAGGTGAGAAGGGATCTGTCTTTGGTGATCGATAAAAAAGTTACTTTTGATCACATCAAAAAAACGGCAGTCAGGGCAGGAGGGAAGTTACTACAACGTATCGGGGTCTTTGATGTGTATCAGGGAGAAAAGATTGATGCAGACAAAAAGGCCTATGCTTTGAGCTTTTTCCTTCAGGATACCGAGAATACTTTGACAGATAAAATAATTGATAAAACCATGTCCCGGCTTATTCAAAGTTTTGAGAATGAAGTAGGTGCATTTATCCGAAAATAGAAATGATCCACGAAGAACTCCAACAAACCGAAAAACTTGCCACTCAGGTTGGCCGCAAACTGCAGCAACTGGAACAGGAAAATCAATCCCTGAAGGAAGACCTGTTTTCATTGAGAACCAAACTTGAAGACAAAGAGCGTTCGTTGGAGGATTTTAAAAATCAAATTAAAATAGCTAAACTTGTAAACAGCTTACCGGTGGAAGATATGGAATCCGCCGAATTGAGAGAAAAAATCAATAATTATATAAAGGAAATCGATAATATAATTGCCTATTTGTCTGAATAATATGGAAACACTTTCTATCAGGTTGAAAATTGGAGATCGGGAATACCCTATGAAGGTGAAGGCGGAAGATGAAGCCAAAATCAGACATGCAGGAAAATTAATTAATGATAAAATCAAAAGGTACAGAGAAGAATTTGGTTTGGATGACCGTCAGGATTTGTTGGCTATGGTAGCTTTTGACAGTATGGTCGAATCCATGGAACAAAATACGATCAATACTGATGACAGTGAATTGATAAAGTCCAGTGTCATACGGATCAATGAACAATTGAATTCCCTTTTATAATATTCATTCCCCTCTCTTTCGGAGATTTTTCTTTTGCAGGTAGGTTTTAAATATATCAATAAACCTATGGGAGAATTATTATACATCATTATCGCAGGCATAGTTGGCCTGGGATTGGGCGCTGTCATTGCAGGCCTTTTTATCCAAAACAATAACAAAAAGCTCGAGGCAGAAGCCAAGGAAAAAGCAAAAAGCATCATCCGTGAAGCGGAGAT
>NZ_JBGTCA010000175.1:0-8257 GCF_041749095.1 Aquiflexum sp.
ATCTCCATTTCTTCTAGGAGAAAATCTTTGTACCCCAAAAAGAAAGCTTTGAAGGTATATTTTCCTTTGGGGACGTCAAGGGAAAACAGTCCATCTTTATCCGAATCCGAAAAACTGATTGGCCTTGTTTGGTCCTTCAAAGAAAAAATAGCCACCTGCACAAAGCCCAAGGGATCATTTGAATCTGAATCCAGAATAGTTCCTTTTACCGGATAAGATTGACCGATTACATCCGAAACTACAATGCCGATCAGAAAAATAACGGTAATAAAATACTTTAATCGTTTCATTGAATTAGACTCGGTTTAATTGATTGTTATACAAAAATACCGTTACAATCTGATTCAATTTTGAAGTTGGCTATTTGAAATCAATTGTAGTAGTATGGTTACTCACATCTGTAGCATAACCAAAACTGAATTGATATGTTTTACATATTTGATTGACAATAGCCAGACCCAAACCCACGGATTCAGGTTTGTCACTTTCTTTTTTAAACCTTTGGATCAATTCACTTGGATCATGTTGCAATGAAGTTCCTGAATTCTGGATTATCATTTGATTGATATCAAGCTTGACCTTGATCCAACCGCCTTTAAGGTTGTGCTTGATGGCGTTGCCCAATAAATTATTGATCATGATCTCTGCAATAAAAGGATGCATCTTCACCATGACATTGGGTTTGATTTTGGTTTGCAATTCCAAGTCGCTCAAGGTGATCAGCTCAGAAAGCAATTCAATGTTTTTGATAAGGATTTCAGAAAAGTCGATCTGGGAGGGAGGTTCAAACTCTTCATTTTCCAGTTTGGCCAATAAGCTCAAAGACCTTACAATCCGATGGATCTTCTCATTGTTTTCGTAGGCAGAGTATATCAGGTGTGCCTGTTCTTCTGTCATTTCCAAGTTCATCAGATTTTCCAATTTTCCGCTGACCACGGCAGCAGGGGTTTGGATCTCATGGGAAATGTTTTCGGAAAATTCCTTGATCTGCCTGTAATCCTTAAGCAGTTTTTGGGTCATCCTTTCCAAAAACTCATTAAGGTGATTAAACTCTGATACTTTGCTTTTCTCAAAATGCAAAGGTTTGTTTGTCTGGAAATTGAATTGTTGGATCTTATGCAATGTGTGCTGGAATGGCTGTAAGGACCAATTGGAAATTCCCCGGAAAAATAGCCCCAAGAATACCAGTTGGATAAAAAAGACAACCAGCATGGTATAAACCACGGTTTCGGTAATATCCTCTGCTTCAACTACAAGATTGTAATAGGAAATTCTGTAATGCTTGTTTTCTATTTTGAATGACCTGATCGCTTTCAATTGTTTTTCTTCCCTATTTAATGGGTCGTGATATGCAATGGTGTCCCGAATACTCAGATTCTCTACTTCAAGGTGGAAAGGCAATTCAATGATTTCCAATCTATCATTTACCAAGGCCTCAGGTGGAATTCCCTGTCGGATCCTTTCAGCATAGGCTTCTATTTGCCTGTCCAACTCCATTCCCAACTCAAAATCAATTTCTGCCCCCAGTTTCCTATAAATGAAAAAACCTCCGATTAGAAGTGCCAACATGATGATGATCAAATAAACAGAAGTAAGCAAGTTTAGAAGTTTCATGATTGGGGTTCTCCAAATTTATATCCAATGCCATACACGGTAGTGAGGTAATCGTTTCCACCAGCCTCAGAAATTTTCTTTCGTAGGTTTTTAATGTGCTGATAGATAAAATCAAAACTTGATAGATTATCGGTGTAATCTCCCCAAAGGTGCTGGGCAATGGCATTTTTTCCCAAAACCCTGTTTTTATTGGTGATCAAAAACACCAATAGGTCAAACTCCTTTTTTGTCAGATCCAACTGTTTCCCATGAATACTGACTTGTAAGATTTGGTGATGGATCATTATTTCATTGAACCGAATTTCATCCGATCCACTCAGCTTGGATCTTCTGTAAATAGCCCTTAATCTGGCCAAGAGCTCAGACAAGTGAAATGGTTTGGGCAAATAATCGTCGGCACCGAGATCCAATCCTCTGATTTTGTCATCAAGGGAATTTTTTGCAGAAATGATCAAAACGTTGGGCCTGACCTCTAATTTTTTAATTATTTCCAAAATGCCCAGGCCATTGCCATCCGGTAACATCAGGTCCAGCAGGACACAATCGTATTCAAAAGACAGGATTTTATCCTGGGCATCAAAAAGATTGCCCGCGACCTCACAGATAATCCCCTCATGGGAAAGGTACTGAGTGATACTTTGGGCCAATTCCCTGTTATCCTCGATCAATAATATCTTCATTTGTGAAATCTCTACGCAATCGGAGCAAAACTATTTGAAATTTTGTCGATATCCGATTACCGCATTGTTGATCTGCATAATTAATAATATTCGATAAGAAATCTGAAGGAAATTTGAAGTGGAAAATAAATACACCAGCTTCTCGAGATGTGCAATCTCGAAAACAGATAAATCGGAATTTGTAATTCCGATCGTCTAGTCTGTAGGAACAATTGGGATTACAAATCCCATTTATCTGGATTCGGCATTTCAAATACCGAATAGCAGGAAATGCCGGATAGCAGGTTATTCCCTAATCTTCAAACCCCGGCAACAAATGTTCCCAGATCAGATTGAGTTCTTCCTGCATTTTTGGAATATTGGCAGTTGTCACGATTACCGCATTTTTCTCGGGAAGTATCAAGATAAACTGCCCATTGAGACCATCTGCCCGGTAGGAGTTTTGGCGGCTTCTCCAAAGCTGATAGCCATAACCCTGCATCCAATCAGAATCTTTTGCTTCAACTTTCAAATTCTCTTTTTTTACTCCGGCAGGTAAGGAAGGAACTTGGGCGACAGTTGCTTCATCAAACCATGATTCGGTGAGTAGTTGTTTGCCGTTCCATTGTCCCTTCTGTAGATAAAAAAGACCAAGTTTTGCCATGTCCTCCGTCTTTACCTTAAGCCCCCAACCACCGACTTGGATTCCCTGAGGACTTTCATCCCAAGTGGCTTCCACGATTCCCAATGGCCTGAAAAGCCTAGGCTGTAAATAATCCAAAATCCGCTGTCCGGTTACTTTTGTGATAATGGCTGAAAGCATATAGGTAGCCAAACTGTTATAGACAAATTGGTGACCCGGCTTATGTTCTATAGGGAAGGCCAAAAACGCTTCTGCCCAGTCCAGATCATCACCTTCCCTCAGCAATCTAGTCGGATCTACATCGTGTCCCACGGTCATGGTCAACAAATGCCGGATTTCCAAAGACTGAAGATCCGGACTGATTTCTTTTGGTAGTTTGTCTGGGAAAAATGAGATGACTTTATCGGAAACATTCAAAAGTCCCTCCTGAATCGCAAAACCAATAGCCGTTGAAGTAAATGTCTTGCTGACAGAATACAGAACATGGGTCTTGTTTGCGGCATTTTCCCCAAACCACTGTTCATGGACAACTTTACCGTTTCTCAGTATCATCAGGCTGTGAAGGTCTTGTTCATTGGTTTCGACAGCGTCAAGATATTCTGAAATGGCCTGGGGATTGACCTTCTCCTTTTCAGGATTACTTCGGGGCAAAGCTTTGGTTAAGGTGATAAAATTGACCAGTTCAATCCCATTGTTTGCAACTCCTTCCTTTACTTTTTCACTCGTCCAGGTATCAGTAACTCCCTGCCTATCCACCCCAACATCTTCATATCCGATATGGCCCACACCCTGCATTTCTACATTGTCATAGGATGGATGGTCTACAAACATGTATGATTTTCCCGGTTCAAGTTTTTCCAACATCCTGATAAAAGAAGCTTCCTTTTCAGAAGATGTTCCTTTTGGACCATCATAGGTCATCCCTGACACCCCCAATGTCTGCATGACTTCCCGACTCATCACAGGGAGATCATATTCCTCGGATAGGTTTGCTACCAATTTGGCGACATCAGGATGAAAACCGGTAGAACCCATATGGCCTGACAGGTGGCTGATTTGGGGAACATGCTTCAAGGCAAACCCAATCTGTGCCCGGAACTCCTTTTCAACTTCGTCCAATTTCCATTGATTCTCAGTAATGGCCATTCCGGGATAGTTTTTATTCGGCCCCATCATCGGTAAAAAATATCCATCCGGATCCGTCAGACTGGGACAATTGGTCAAAGGCCTCCATTTGATGCCGTCCCATTCACTCGTGACGACCAAATGTAAGCCCACATCAATTCCGGTATTTTTCTTCAACATTTGGGCAGCCTCAGGAAACCAAGGTGTCACTACCATCAGTTCGATGGAAGTTTCTATGCCATTGGTAAAGGTTTCAATGCTGGCCAAATTGGCTGAACGGGAAGAACCCATGTCATCACCCCTTACAATCAATCGTGGCCCCGTAAGTTGTTGGGCATAAGAAAAAAGGGATAATAGGGTTAAAAATACAATTGAAAGGGTTTTTTTGAATATGCTCATGGTTGGTCATTTTGGATAAGGGAAAAATAACAATTTTATGGATAAGGTTGAGTCAATTTTTTTTGAATATGTTTTGTAATTCTATGAGTAGCATCCGTACTTTAAAAAAGGATTGAAACACCTACATATATTGGTGAAAACAAAACCAACAATAAAAACCCTAACCCAGCTAAAAAATACCAGCCCATGAAACTGACAGCAGAACTGACCGAATCCTTGCTTAAAATCTTGAAAACCCGATTTCAAAAAAACATGAACCGCCACCAAGGGATGGATTGGGAAGAGGTGGAAGCAAGACTATTGGCAATGCCAAAAAAACTTTGGTCACTCAATGAAATGGACATCACAGGAGGAGAACCTGATGTGATAGGAAAGGATGGGAAAACAGGAGAGTTCATTTTCGTAGATTGCTCTTCTGAAAGCCCTAAAGGCCGCCGTAGCATTTGTTATGATCACGAGGCTTTGGAATCCAGGAAAGAATATAAGCCCAAAAACAGTGCATTGGGTATGGCAGAAGAAATGGGCATAAAGATTTTGAATGAGGAAGAGTATAGGGATTTGCAGCGATTGGGTAATTTTGATTCCAAGTCTTCAAGTTGGGTTGAAACCCCATCTGAGATCAGAAAACTTGGAGGGGCCATTTTCGGAGATTGGCGGTTTGGTCGGGTCTTCATTTATCACAATGGCGCTGAATCTTATTATGGCGCTAGGGGATTTAGGGGGATATTGAGGGTATAATCAGATTTAAGGTATTTTCTCAATCTGCATCAGGAGAAGATTTGATCTTCAGGTGATTTGATGGAAATTTGAAAATCATGAATAAAGGGAATGCTTTTCTTGATTCTTAAATAGAAAGGGGCAGGGAAAATAAACTATCTAATTGGGCAGATTTATAAAAAATTTATGGACTATTTACAAAAGATCATTGGTGAAATTGAAATCCACTCAGTCGAGGGAATAAAAACATGCTTTGAAAATGGAATAAGTCCAAATGCAATATTTAAAAATAAACCCCTAATTAATGAACTCATTACCGAATATGGTCGGGGGCCTACATTCCGTGAATGTTTCAAGGTTTTTGTAGATTATGGACTTAAGTTTGATGATAAAGTATTGTTGGCTGTTTTTTTGGATGATGCGGATTCTCTGGAAATATTATTGAATGAAAATAAGGAAGCCCTTAATAATAGATATACTTTCGATTGTGCCTTTACTCCATTATACCAGGCATCATTACTCCATATTTGTGCAGAATACAACCATGTCGCATGTGCAAAAATTCTAGTGAAACTGGGCATGGATGTGAATATCAAAGCAGGTATGAATCAGATTGGGTTTGGAGGACAGACACCCATATTTCATACGGTAAACCAACATGCCAATGTATGCATTGAAATGATGGATTTTCTTGTTTCCAATTCAGCGGATTTATCTTTCACAGTAAAAGGACTTATTTGGGGCGAGGGCTATGATTGGGAAACTTTCATTCCTTCAGTCAACCCAATCAGCTATGCGATGATGGGATTACTACCCCAATTTCAAAGAAAAGAAAAATCAATATATGAGGTGGTGTCAAAATTAATTAAAGCCAAGTATGGGATTGATTATTCACCCACTAACATTCCGAATAAATATTTAATGTAAGAAACCAATTACGATCAAGATATGAAACCTACGGACACCCACAACGACCGCATGGCAAACATGACCTTCGGTTCGGTATATCCCCATTACGTCACCAAAGTCGAGAAAAAAGGTAGAACAAAAGAAGAATTGCACCAAGTCATAGAATGGCTGACCGGCTTCGATAAAGTGAAATTGCAGGAGCTAATAGATCAACAAGCATCTTTTGAAACCTTTTTCAAGCAGGCTAAATTAAACCAAAATGCACACCTGATCACCGGTGTGATATGTGGTTACCGCATTGAAGAAATAGATAATCCCTTGACACAAAAAGTCCGGTATCTGGACAAGTTGGTCGATGAACTGGCGAAAGGCAAGAAAATGGAAAAGATCCTGCGGAAAGGGTAGGGTAATGTGAAACTTTGAATACCATTCCACTCGGTCCTTATCGACTTGATGGGATTTACCAATGCTGCTTTGGTATGCTGCCGAAAAACATATCGATCTTCTTAAAAACGTTTTAAAATTATAATCATATGAAACCATTGTTATTTTCCTGTCTTCTTTTTTTAAACTCAATTGCCTTTGCACAAGCGCCGGAAGAAAACTATCCTGATGATCCGGCTTCAATTGAAAAAGCCGGTGTGCCAAAGGGCGAAGTATTGAAATTTACTTTCAGCCTATCAAAAATTTTTCCCGGCACATGGCGTGAATATTGGGTATATGTACCTGCACAATACAATCCCGATAAGCCGGCGTGTGTCTATGTAAATCAGGATGGCATTCAATGGAAGGCGCCAACCGTAATGGACAACCTCATCCATACAGGAGAGATGCCGGTAACTATTGGTGTATTTGTGATGCATGGACAAGTAGTAGCAGAGCAGGAAGCCACAGCACTCAACCGCTACAACCGCAGCTATGAGTATGATGGCCTTGGCGGTCAGTATGCAAGATTTATCCTGGATGAACTCTTACCTGAAGTAGAAAAACAAAAAACAAGTGATGGACGTGTCATACGGCTTTCCCAAAACGCAAATGACTGGGCGATTGGCGGCAGCAGCAGTGGAGCCGTCTGCGCTTTCACGGCTGCATGGGAACGGCCTGATGCTTTCAGCCGTGTGTTCAGTTCCGTTGGAACATATGTAGGCCTGAGGGGAGCTGACCACTATCCGACATTGATCCGCAAATATGAGCCCAAACCTATCCGCATATTTTTGCAGGACGGCAGCAATGACCTGAATATTTATGCCGGCGATTGGTGGATGGTCAACCAAATGATGGAGCGGGCACTCAGTTTTGCAGGTTATGAAGTTGCCCACGTATGGGGCGAAGGAGGCCATAATGGAAAACATGGCACCGCTTTGTTTCCGGAAGCCATGCGTTGGTTATGGAAGGACTATCCAAAAGCCGTGACAACGGGCGCTTCAAAAAATTCTTTCATAACTGATCTGCTTATTCCCGGTGAAGATTGGGAGCTGGTAGGCGAGGGGTACAGTTTTACCGAGGGCATTGCCGCCAATGCAAAAGGTGAAGTTTTTTTCCAGGACATACCAAATTCTAAAACCTATAAAATTGGCCTGGACGGCAAAATCACGACTTTAGATGTAGATGCAAAAAAAGCTTCCGGAACCGTTTTTGGCAAAGACGGCAATCGCTACACTGCCGCAGGTAAAACAGCGCAGGTACTTTCATACGATGCCAACGGCAATGAAAGAGTTGTAGCAGATAGTATAGCGGGAAACGACCTGGTCATTGCATACAATGGAAATATCTACGTTACTGCGCCTAAGGGCGAAACAGGGTCCAGCCAGCTATTTTTGATAAAGCCTGATGGCACAAAGACGGTTTTGGATGAAGGCTTAAAGTTTGCAAATGGTTTGTCACTTACCCCGGATCAAACAGGCCTGTATGTAACCGAATCCGCATCAAAATGGGTATGGGTTTACAGTATCGCACCTGATGGCGGGCTTATACACAAGCAACGCTTCGGCTGGCTGCACGAACCGGACTCCGCACAAAATGCGTGGAGCGATGGATTGAAATGTGATACGGATGGTCGCATTTATGTCACCTCCAGATTGGGTGTTCAAGTGCTCGACCAACTGGGCCGCGTCAACGCTATTTTACCGATGCCTTATGGCGCCGGTCAATCATCCAACCTCTGTTTTGGCGGGCCTGATTTTTCGACGAT
>NZ_JBGTCA010000176.1:0-3010 GCF_041749095.1 Aquiflexum sp.
TAAAGGGGACTACCACACACCAACCTATTAAATCGAAATGGAGCATCCATACGGGTACATTAAAGATAACAAGGTTTATCTCAAGGGATTTTTGAATCAGCCTGATAGGGTGATTGGAGAAGTAAAAGAAGACGAATCGTCTACCCTCAAATATTTTGAGGACAGATTTGCAACGCTGGTTGAAAAAATTGAAGCGTTAAAAAAAGATATTGAAGATAATCAGAACAAGGGATCATTCCTGATGAAACTGATTCACCTCAAAGATTCTTTGTTGGAATATGATGCATTAGGTGATTTTGTCCCATTGATTGAAGACTTGGAAAAGGTACAGGTTTTCCTTGAAGATATCATTCAGAAGAACAGGGAAAGAAATCTCGAAATCAAGCGAGGTCTGATCTTGGAAGCTGAAGCCCTCAAAAATGATACTGACTGGAAAAACACAGCAGAAGAATTCAAAAACCTCAAAATGCGATGGATCAAAACAGGTCCTGTGGATAAAGAATTTGAAGAGGAAATGGAATCCACCTTCAACAAGACTGTAGATACATTTTTTGAAAACAGAAAAAACTTCTTTGAGGGACTGGCACTTGCGGCTGAAGAAAACATCAAAATCTACGAACAGCTTGTCATACAGGCAAGGGAAGCTTTTGACAACACTGATGCGAAAAAGGCCTTTGAAATTTCCAAGAGAATCCAAAAAGAATGGAAGTCTGCAGGAAAAGTGCCTGCTGAAAAAAGGCAGCCTTTGTGGGACGAGTTTTCGAAATTGAACAACCGGATCTTTAGCAGGTTTAGAAGGACAATGGAATCCGGTCCACAGATGAAGCCTTGGGAACTAATCAAGAAAATGGAAAGCATGACCGAGGAAATGAAAAAACTGGCCAAAGCTGAAACAAATCCCGATGTCATCTCGTCTGCCAAGAGACTTCAGGTCGAATGGAAAAAACTTCCCCAAAGAAAACCTAAAGAAGCTAACCTGATCAACAGATCATTTATGTTCTTTTCGGAGGTGGTTTTCGAGAAATTATTCCTGGAAAGGTTGGCAAATTCCAAATACTCTGATTTCGATAAAAAAGATATCGCAGAGCAGAAAAAGATCAAATCTTCAATTCTCAAAGATCTGATTTACAGAGATGAAAGCGAATTGAACACTGTAAAGGAGAATTCAGAAAACTTTAGAACCAATGAGCCGGATTTTGATATAATGCTGAGAAGAAAAATCGGTGCTTTCAAAAGAAAAGTAGATGTGAAAACCCACATCTTGAAAGAACTTTCAAATAAATATTAGGTTAATAATTGAAAAATTAAAACAATTTCTATTTTTGCAAGCCGAAAGGCGGAAAACAAAATATTAAATCAGAAACTATGTATTGGACCTTAGAACTAGCATCCTATTTAGAAGATGCACCATGGCCTGCAACCAAAGACGAATTAATCGATTATGCGATACGTTCCGGTGCTCCTTTGGAAGTTGTAGAAAACCTCCAGGAATTAGAGGATGACGGGGAGCCTTACGAAAATATTGAGGAAATCTGGCCTGACTATCCTACAAAAGACGACTTCTTTTTCAACGAAGACGAATACTAATCAAAGCCCATTTCCGGGCTTTTTTCATATCCCGAGTACTGACTTTAGTTTTGGCAAACCTGTTTTACTAACAGGTATCTGTTCCCCTCCACGCAATTTGATGATATAGCCATCTTTTTCGTAGGGTTCCAGTTTGTGGATTTCATTGATTTTGACAATGAAGGATCTGTGAACTCTTACAAACTGCAAAGGATCGAAAGTTCTCTCAAAAAATGAAAGTGTTTTATTTTTCAGAAATTTACCCTCCGCTGTATGAATATTCACATAATCGTCATTTGCTTCCAGGTATTTGATATCCTTGACAGGTATGATTTTGATTTCGTTTTTCACCTTCAGCACCACCCTATTGGCCGTTTCTGAATTAATAGTTTCTTCATGTCTGATCAGTTCAGTTGTTTCTGCAAAATTCCCCAATTGCAGAAATTTCTCAATTGCTTTGGCAAATCGGGATTTTGAAAATGGCTTCAATAAGTAATCCACTGCATGAGTATCAAACGCCTTCATTGCATATTCATCAAATGCCGTAGTAAAAATAACTGCAGGTGGCCGGTCCAATAATTCCAGAAGTTCGAAACCATTGAGTTTGGGCATCTGTACATCCAAAAAAATCAGATCGGGTTTCATCTCCTGAATAGCCTTAAGCCCTTCAAACCCATTATGACATATCCCAAGAATTTCAAACTGAGGAAAACCTCCCAAATATTCACTTACCAGTTCTGTGGCAAGAGGTTCGTCATCAATGATCAATACTTTCACCATATAGCTGAGGGATTTTGAGATCTACTATAAATATATTTTCAGATTGTTCGGTTTCCAACAAATCATTTCTTCCAAAAAGTAAATATAACCTTCTTTTGACAACCTCTAAACCAAACCCTGCCCCCTTGGTAGGTGCTGATTGAGGGTCAAATGGATTGGTAATTGTGACCTTCAAGTATTGTCCACCTTTAAAGAAATTCATTGTGATCAAAACATCTCCCGTCATGCCATACAATCCATGTTTAATCGCATTTTCCAATAAAGGCTGCACCAGTAATTGAGGGATTTTCATGTCCAGAGTGTCGCTTTCTACTTGTATATCCACTTTTAATCTATGTCCAAATCGTATTTTCTCGATGTTCAGAAACAGATTCAAATAATCTTTTTCCTCCGAAATGCTGACCCATTTCTGATCATCTTTTTTGATAGTCCCTCGTAAAAATTCTGCTAAGTTCAGCACCATTTCCCTGGCCTTTTCAGGTTGGCTTTTGATCAGGGAATTGATAGAATTGAGACTGTTAAAAAGAAAATGGGGCTTCAATTGTTGTTTCAGATGATATAGTTCGGCTTCTTTGGCCATCTCCTGGACTTTTTCCTGTCTTTCTTTCGATTTTATCTGATCCTCTATTTGACCATTAAAGACCAATAAAACCGACCAAAAAAG
>NZ_JBGTCA010000177.1:0-3815 GCF_041749095.1 Aquiflexum sp.
GCATTGAAGCAAGATTTGCAAAAGGAAACCATGCGAAGGATTTTGAAGGACTCATCGATGACAAGACCAAAGCCATTTATCTGGAAACCATCGGCAATCCCGAATTCAATATTCCTGATTTTGAATCTATTGCTGCTTTGGCTAAAAAACACGACCTACCATTGATTGTGGACAATACCTTTGGTGCTGCAGGTTACTTATTCCAGCCAATTAAGCATGGAGCCAACATAGTAGTACAGTCTGCCACTAAGTGGATTGGCGGTCACGGAACCTCCATAGGGGGTGTAATCGTAGATGGAGGAAACTACAATTGGGGCAATGGGAAGTTTCCACAGTTCACTGAACCATCCGAAGGATACCATGGTCTTAAATTCTGGGAGGTTTTTGGGGACAACAATCCCTTAGGATTACCAAATGTTGCTTTTGCTATCAGGGCAAGGGTTGAAGGATTAAGGGATTTTGGACCTGCATTGAGTCCATTCAATTCCTTCCTTCTATTGCAGGGATTGGAGACACTGTCACTGCGTGTTCAGAGAACTGTAGACAATGCACAGGGCATCGCTGAGTGGTTAGAAAAGCACCCTAAAGTACAAAAGGTAAATTACCCTGGGCTTAAATCTTCCCCTTACCATGCATTGGCTTTGAAATATCTTCCAAATGGTTTTGGGGGTGTTTTGAGTTTTGAATTGAAGGGAAGTAAAGAAAGTGCCTCCAATTTTATCAATAACCTCAAACTGATTTCTCATTTGGCGAATGTCGGCGATGCCAAAACTTTGATCATTCAACCATCCGCTACTACCCACCAACAACTGAGTGAAGAGGAACAGATTGCGGCAGGGGTCACCCCTACCCAATTGAGGATTTCCCTTGGAATCGAACATATAGAAGATATCAAAGCAGATTTGCAGCAGGCTTTTAATAGTATCGCCTAATACTTTTAAAAAAAACCTGGCAGGTCTTTAAGACCTGCCAGGTTTTACTTAGTTAAGTACAATGGATGTAAAAAGTAATTACCTGATTATAGATATGGCGCAGGAAACCTACAGGCATGAAGGTGTATTTGAACTGGAATCCGGAGAGTCTCTGCCGGGATTTGAAATTGCCTATACCACCCAAGGACATTTGACTACTTCAAAAGACAATGTGGTTTGGGTAATCCATGCGCTTACCGGAGATGCAAATGTTCAGGAGTGGTGGAACGGAATTGTGGGAGAAGATAAATTCTATGATCCCACCAAATACTTTATCGTTTGCGCCAATCTTTTGGGTTCCTGCTATGGTTCCACAAATCCGCTATCTGTTAATCCTAAAACAGGTAAAGCTTACTACTATGATTTCCCCAACCTCAGTACCAGAGACCTTGCGGAATCCTTGGACAAGGTGCGGAAACATTTGGGAATTTCCCAGGTCAACACTATTATCGGTGGCTCTTTGGGTGGTCAGGTAGCCTTGGAGTGGGCACATCTCCTTCAAAACAAAGTAAAGAACACCATTATCCTTGCCTCCAATCCAAAAACTTCCCCATGGACCATTGGATTCAATGAAACGCAGAGAATGTCCATCGAGGCGGACAGTACCTGGGGGCAAAACCATCCCGATGCCGGAAAAAAAGGATTGGAAGCAGCCCGGGCGATCGCCATGCTTTCCTACAGGCATCCCGAAGATTTTGCACTGAAACAAACCGATACAGATGAAAAACTGGATAATTTCCGCATTTCATCCTATTTGAGATATCAGGGACAAAAATTGGCCAATCGCTTCAATGCATTTTCCTATTGGGTGCTGAGCAAAGCCATGGACAGCCACGATATCGGAAGAGGGAGAGGAGGAATGGAAAAGGCACTCTCAGAAATACCCTCAAAAATTTTGGCTATCGGCGTTGACCGCGACCTGTTGTTTTTAAAAGAAGAATCCCAGTTTATAGCCAAACATGTCCAAAGAGGATCCTACCATGAAATCCATTCATCCTACGGCCATGATGCTTTCCTGATTGAATACGGACAACTTCAATATATTTTAAAGGGTTTTTATTTGGAGGGGAATGGGTAGATGGCCGATGTTGGATGACCGATGACAGATGTTGGGTCAGAGGCAAGATGGGAGATGTTAGATATGAGACGGGAGATATGAGACATGAGATTCAAGAGCCAAAGCCTATCCCGAGTATCGGGGAGCCAAGAATCAAGAAATAAGAGAACAAAACATGATGATTTGATAAAAGGTGTTTACTATCAAGAAAGACTTATCCTTGTCATGCCGACGGCAGGAGACATCTATTGAGACGCTGGACGCTAAACCAAAGAACCAAGAATCAAAGCCTGACCCAAGTATCGGGGAGCCAAGAAACAGAGACATCTATAATTCTTTATTAATCAGAAAATGCCGTAGGCATGACCGATGTTTTAGCCCGGTAATTTATTGCCGGGAACCGGAGGGAGTGTAGATTCCCAGAAGTGCCATAGGCACGAACGATATAGGTTGGTCAATTTGCAATTTGGAATCAGAGAAACAAGATGTAAGAGATTTCTTTCTGTAGACCGAACGATGATATTTCTTTTATTCAATTTGAATATTTTTAGAAAAAGGTTTATTAAAATCACTTTAAAGATAGATAACAAATTAACCGCGTCATCGGTCATCGGTCATCCGTCATCAAACATCGGTCAAGACAATGCCTACATCCTCAAAAACCCCTCTCACCTCCCAACCTCAATCAACCTAAACTTCAAAAAATCCTCTGAAAGTTCGGGGTTATCCGGATGATCTGTGGAAACCCAAACCCCTTCCTGATTGCCAAAAATGTAGGTTCCATTAAATTGGTTTTCCTCAAGGTCCAACTCCCCTACTTTATTGAAGTCCGAATCCAAAAAAACCAGGCCCCACTTGGATGCAATATGGGTCTCAGGTCCAAACTCGCCTTCAGGTATGTCTTCATACTTTGCCACCCTTACCATCAGATCCAATTCTTGCAGATAAAGCAATTGTGTATAGATGTCTGTATACCTGATCATTTTCATGATTTCAGGCATATCTTCAAACATATTGGGGCTGGAAGACAATGGTGGGTCATTGGGAAACTTGGAATGTGCAGCCGGGGATGAAATGATCTCACCATCCTTAAAATGGTAAATATTCCTAAAATTCATATTGATCAAAGGAGACCCGTTTGGACCTTTACTCAGAAGCGGAAATATAGATTTGTTGAGATTAGTGCCGACAAACTCCTCAGGAAAGTAGCTCACTGGAATAAATTCTTTCTCATTCAAATTGTATTTGACAAGATTGGGGATTTTTGTCAATTCCCCGGGGCTTAACTCCGTCCAAGCAAAAACCATAGGGAATGCCGCAAAGTAAAAATCATCCCCGTTTTTGATAAAAATATTTGAAAACAAACTTACACCATCCTCCTCAAGGGATTTGGTATCCAAAGAAAGTTTTTCCTGAAGGATTCCATTACCATCATATCGCAAAATGGTATTTGCTCCGGTAGAAAAATAAAGTTCACTTGGATTATCTGCATAAAAACCCAGGACATTGCCCCCAAGTCCATTGGGGCCTTCCATTTCAAAAACCAAGTGCTTTTCCGATTGATCATTTTCCAAAGAATAAATCAATAGCCCATTGGTTTTATAGTCAAAAAAATAGAGAAACGAATGTTCATCCTGAAATGAATTCATATTGAAATGGCCGATTTCGGGGGGCATTTCAAATAATTTTATTTTGTCGCTGACAACAAAGTCTTTTTGGGAATCATCGGATTCTTGAACCTTTTCATTACAGTTTGAATAAACCAAAAAGGACAATAAAGATAGGGC
>NZ_JBGTCA010000178.1:0-10180 GCF_041749095.1 Aquiflexum sp.
GGCTTTGTAGTGAAGAAAGGTTGGAAGATTTTGTCTTTGATGGTGTCGGGGATGCCGGGGCCGTTGTCTTTGATGGAAATCTGTATTTTGTTGATAAGGTTTTTGGTGGAAACCGTCACCATAGGCTGTAGGGACATGGCATACCCCGTCCCTACAGCCTGAAAGGCATTATTGATGACATTCAACAGGACCCGACCAATATCCTGAGGCACCACATTGACTTTGGGGAGATCAGGATCAAAGTGAGTCTCATATTCTGCATTGAAAGAATTATCTTTTGCCCTCATCCCGTGATAAGAAAGTCTCAAATACTCATCCGCTAAAGCATTGATATCCGTCAGGACTTTCTCCCCAGTACTTGTTCGGCTATGTTCCAGCATACCCTTCACAATCGCATCCGCCCGCTTGCCATGGTGGTTGATTTTTTCCAAGTTCTGTTTGATATCCTCTAGAATCTCATCCTCCAACTTATCCTCATCAGTCCATTCTCTTGATTCTTGACTCTTGGCTCTTGATTCTTTAACCTCTACTATCATCTCACCACTGACCTCAGAAAAGTTATTCACAAAATTCAGAGGATTCTGAATTTCATGAGCGATGCCGGCGGTGAGCTGACCCAGAGATGCGAGTTTTTCCTGCTGAATGAGCTGGGACTGGGTGGCGGTAAGCTTATTTAACGAATCTTCAAGTTCATCATAAGCTTTTTCCAATACTTTGGTATGTTCTTTTTCCTGCTCAAGCTCCCTTTTCCGTGCCCGTTCTTGTTCCTTTTCAATTAACTTTCGCCGCTGAAACCGGTCAAAAGTTAAAATAATGGCAGCAACAATAAGCGTGTAAAGTACATAAGCCCACCAGGTTTGCCACCAAGGAGGAAGTATCATAATCCGTATCGAAGCCCCCTCGAGGTTCCAGACGCCCTCACTGTTGGCAGCCCGGACTCTAAAGACGTATTCCCCATGGGGAACTCTGGTGTAGTTTGCCCTGTGCAGCGTACCTGCATCACGCCAATCCGGATCGTATCCTTCCAACATATAAGCGTATTGATTTGATTGCGGATCACGGTAGTCGAGCGCTGCAAACTCAAAAGAAAAAGTGCTTTTATTGTGCGGAAGCCGAATTTCCCGGGATTTCCAAATTGGTGCCTGTAATGGCCCATCTGCTTCAGGGCGTACTGATTGACCGGCAACAATGAAATTCGTGAAAACCACAGGAGAAGGGGTGCCGGCCAGTTCAATCTTGTCGGGATTAAAAACAGTAATCCCATTGATTCCCCCAAAAATCAAATTACCAAACTGGTCACAATCACAGGATGAAACAAAAGGAAATGCATTGACACCATGTCTTGGCCCAAAAGAGTAGAATGACCTGGATTCTGGGTCAAAACGGCTCAATCCCTTTGAAGTTCCTATCCAAATATGTCCGTTTTTATCCCCAAGAATGCAGGAAACATAATTATCAGAAAGACCACTGTTAAAGGCAGTGAAATGTGTAAAGGTATTGTTCTTAACATCGAACCGATTGAGCCCCGAATTACTTGTCCCAATTAGCAGAAAGCCAGGTGCCTCCTCATAAATACTCGTAATGTATTCCCCATATAGGCTGTTCGGATTTCCGGGGACATTTTGAAATCGGGTAAAAGTTTTAGTTTCTTTATCAAACCTGTTCAGGCCTCCGCCCTCGGTACCGATCCAGATCACTCCGGGCTGGGTGGGAGCCTCATAAATGGTGGTTACATTCGAATGGCTCAGGCTTCCCTTATTGCCCGGTTCATTAGTATAGTGACCTACTTGGCCGGTTTCTTTATTTATGTTAAAAAGGCCGGTCCATTTGGTGCCAAACCACAATAGGCCCTCACTGTCCTCAAAAATGTAAACAACAGGCCCGACGTCTATGCCTGTATTTGTAGCGTCAACCAATACCGGAATGATTTCGTCAGTCCCCTTATCCATTTGATAGAGACCGCCGCGTCGTGCCGACTCAACTCCTTCATGACTGCCAAGCCAAAGAGTTCCATCTTTTGTTTGCTCAATGGCTGAAATGAAAATTCCGATGGTAGTAAATGTAGAATCCGCCCGATATGAAAAATTTCCATTTTTTAAATGCTGAAAGCTGACAATATTATTTTCAGGGCAACATGCATTGACACGTAAAATTCCGGAATCGTCTGCATCAAGTACATTCATGAAATTATTGGAATGCATTGGAATGAGTGCATAATGTTCGAAAAGCTTTCGGGTTGAATGAACTTTATCAAGTCCGCCAGGAGCCATACTAATCCAGTATGTACCGTCTTGTGATTGATACATTTTCCAAACATTAGTTGAAGACAGCGATGATGGATCATCTGGATTCGATTCAAAACGGATAAGTTTATCCGTCCTAGGATCGTAACGATTCAATCCTAAGCCATAACTTCCTATCCATATAGCTCCCTGATCGTCTTCATGAATGAAACATACGCCTCCCTCAACTTTTGTCTGGAAGTCGCTTATTGGCGGGCTAAGCTTATCAGGCTCTTCCGGGTTATAAACATGGCGGGTAAAAATCTCTGATTCACGGTCCATAGTATGCAATCCGTTATTCCAGGTGCCGATCCAAAACGTTCCTCCCGAATCTTCAAAGATACTCATGACGTGATTGGAGCTAAGGGTATTGGGGTCGTTGGGATCGTGAATATAACGGGTAAAGATTTCTGTTTCCCGGTTAAAACGGTGCAGGCCACCGGGGCCGGGATTGTTTCGTTCGTGGCCAAAGGGGCTGTTAGTTCCAATCCAAAATGTTCCTTGGCTGTCTTCAAACATGACCCGTACCTGATCATTACCCAGAGAGGTCGGATCATCAGGATCATACATATAGCGGGTGAATGTGCCTGTCTTGTCATCCATGCGATTGAGACCTCCCATCGTTCCAACCCAAAGTTGCCCCTTATGATCTTCCATGATCACCGTAACGGAATCCTGACTTATACTGGCAGGATTGTTTGGGTCATTTCGAAAGTGGGTAAACGTCCCTTTATCGGGATTAAATCGGTTCAATCCGCCCCCATATGTACCGGCCCAGAGCGTTCCCTCTCCATCAATATACACCGTTTCTACCCAATTTGAGGAAAGAGAAGTGGGGTCAGCAATATCGTGGGTATAATTGGTAAAAGAATATCCATCGTAGCGGTAAAGGCCGTTCCAGGAAGAAAACCACATGAAACCGTGTGAATCTTCTGCTATGCCATTTATATAATTAGCCTGATTTCCACCTGGTAGCTGAAAATGTTCGAACAGGTATGACGGTTGCTGCTGTGCGTAATTTTTTTCAGCCGTATTAAGAATAATGCAAGCACCGACTAAAATGACTTTTACAATACTGGTCAATGGTTTCATAACCCTGCATTTATTGTTTGTCTTCTTTTCTGTCAAGGCAAGTACCCTGTATTTTCTTTTTGTATTTACTTGAATCCTGATAAGCACTAACAGCTTCAGACTGGTATGCATTCTAGGATTTAAGGAGTAAAAAGTTGTTTGAATTAAATATAAATATAAGTAGTAACTATTTGATATTCAGTTATAATAAAAAAAAATTTACGAAAGAAAGCTTGAAAAAATAGAAGTGTTGAATCCTAAAAGATCAACTTATTAAAACCAAAAGAAAGGATAATCTATCTCGCCAATGGATCCGGCCTCATCTGAAAGTGGTACACCTTACTGGTAGTCCCTTTTCCGCCTTCCATGTGGAAAGGTGTCCGGGTACTGATGGTGGCCCATATCCCTCTTCCTTTCCAACCTCCATTAGGATCGTCGATCCTACCGTCCATCCATTTGGTATAAAATCCCAATGGATAGGGAACCCTTAGGACAACCCACTTTCCGTCTTTCAGGGCAAGAAGACCCTCCGAGCCGTTTCCGGTATTGATGGGGATGTTTTCACCCAATCCCAAAGTATTGAACTGATCCACCCAGGTATAGTAACTGGACTCTGCACTTCCTGATTCATCTAGCCCCTTTAATTGCGGAAGGGGTTCGGTATAAAAAGTCCACCCCTCCGGGCAATGTTGGCCGGTGGCGTTGGGACCATTCAGTGGCCCATTGCATTTCCTTCTGTCAAAACTGGCCATATGGCCGCTTGCCAAGGCTACCCATGCTACCCCGTTTCTGTCCACATCCATTCCACGGGGGGAATATCCTTCAACCGGATTTCCAGATTCATCGAGAGGAAGTTCGTAGTATTCCACCAATGCCGTTTCCACTGGATTTGACCCGGGTTCCAAACGTATTACTGCTCCGGGATAACCCAATGAAGAACCCCAAACTGAGCCATCAGGTGCTGGGGAAACGGCATAGAGGCCTTTGGAAATACGCTTGTCTTTGTTGGGATCTACAGGATCATTGGGTTCCACATAATCATCCCTTTTTCCATTGCCGTTGGTGTCCAATATCAGTGGTGTCCAGCCTTGGGAAGCTTCTTCGTCTCCGGTTTCCTCGTACATTTTGGTGTCCAACCAGCCTATGACCTGTCCGCCACCGCTTGTCCAAAGGGTATTGTTCTCATCTTCAGCAAACATCAGATGATGGGTACTGAAGCAAGTGCTGATATGCTTATATTCCTTGGTTTTGGGATCATACACCCCAAGATGGCGTCCCGAACGACTGACCGGAAATGCTTTGGCAGCAGGATGGTCAGAACCTTCCAAACAAAAAGCCGGGTTCTCAAATGCCCGGACAGCCGCCGTGATCCAAACCTTGCCCTTGTCGTCAAACATGGGGTTATGGACATTGGCCTGACTGTTCCAGATGGCTTCATCACCCCAATAGGGAGAAGAACCTGCCACCTGGGGCCCCGATGCAAGAGGTGTATTGGGATCTCTTACGGTCAATGGTACCTGACTTGCTTCATGTGTAGAAGGATCTAAGACGGGAAGATAATCCGCACTGGCTTCAAGAGCGCCATAGACAGGTCCATAGGGATACAAAGTGGGATTTCTCCGGTCTGTGGACACCACATCATGGAGATATGCTTTCGGGTCTGCCCAGTCCCATTGGGTAATGACCACATTTCTTTCTATACCTTCAGGTCTTGGCGGGGTTTTAGGAACTTCACCCTCCGCAATCCGGTCTGTCCAATCTGCAAACATCTTCAGCACGCCATCCCTTCCCAAATTCTGGATTCCTCCGATCATACTTGCACCTGCCTGTCCTGATTGCAGCCGCCTTTCCCATGCTTCTTCAGAAGTATGAAAGCTTCCGAGACTTTCCGGTATTTTCCTCGTTCCAATGCTGCCCATCTGATGGCAGGCCATGCAATTTCCTGATTTTATACTTCTTAGAAAATCCGCCCTTGTTTTGACATTTGGTGAAAAGCCATTGCCGTCAGGTCCGGTTCCGGGAAATTCGGTTACTTCAGGTGCCCGCAAAAGTGAAAACCAATAACCTCCCGGATAGTAATATGCCGCTGCCTGTGGATTTGGTGCCGTGACAGCTTTCAGATCAATGTTATTTCCGGGCGTCACCTCTTGTTTTTGGGAATCGATCAATCCATAGCCACGCACCCAAATAGAATAATTGGCAGCAGGTAACTCCGGGATCAAATACCTGCCCTGATCGTCTGAGACCACTATTTTGGCATATCTGGTTGGAAGGTCAAAAGTTTCGGCAATAACCCAAACCCCTGCTTCAGGTCCATTTGGTCCTGTCACCACACCGGCGATGTCAGAATTGCCGATCTCAATTTTTTCAGGAGAAGGTTGACAGGCTATCAAGAACCAAAAAAGAAAAATCCCACAGCAAAGGGGATTCATTTTTTGGAAATAGTTGAGTTTTAGTCTTCTGTTAGGAGATGAATAGTAGGTGAATTTTTGATAAATGTCCATGGCCGGATGTTTTGGGTTGATAAAGAGGAATTGGTTTTAAAAACCTGCTTTATCAAATTTATCATTTTGCGGAAACTATCCAAAGAAATGGGTTATCAAATAATTGAAATACAGGTTCTTAAAAGAAACTCCTTTTAAATAAAAGAATTACCCTAGATCTAATTGGAATATATTGATCTAAATCAAAATAGATGAAGAAGTCTAGTAGAGACTTCCGATGATGGGGATGAATATGAAATCAGACAAATAAAAAGGCTGATTAAAAATTGAAATTGACCCTGATCATATCAAATTGGTGAGGGTTGATATTGCACTTATATGTCAAACTTATCAGTCCTGCTTTGGCTCTTTGTCCTCAATGATCTTATTCAGTTCCACTTTCAGGTTTTCAAAATTGATAGGTTTAACAAAAAACTCCTTTGCTCCCAACTCGATGGCTTTTTCATAATTTTCAGAATCACCATATGCTGAGATCATGCTTACCGGTATTTGAGGAAATTTCGTTTTTAACTTATCCAATAATTCAAGACCCGTCATTCCCGGCATATTGATGTCAGAAAAAATATACATCACCTCTTTTGATTCACTTTTCTCCATGATTTCGAGTGCCTCATTTCCTGAAAAAGCAAACTCAAGTTCTATGGACCCACTTCTGATTTCTTTTCTGAGTTTTTGTTGAAACAATAACTCTACATCTTTTTCGTCATCAACCACTAAAAATTTCATTTCTCTAATAATTTTGGTGAATTTAAAATTTAATTTTCTATACCATTGTCTTTTTTGTCGGCTAGTGGAAAGTAAGAATCTCTTCCTTCAATTTTTAGATACAAATTTATGAATATTATGGTAATATTTCCAGTTTACAATTTAGCAATTTTCAGTGATATTATTTTTAGGTCACGCAACTTTATTAAAATCCGATAATCAGGCCTATTTTAACTATGGATAACATATGAGTGCAGGTAGAGAGATTTTATTTTTAGAGGCAAAGCCTCTGAACTCAATGATCCAAAGTCAAAGACTTCGGATAACGGGAATCGTTACTTATAAATCATTTAGGCTATAGTGAGCAAGAAACTCAATCAAAAAAGTAGTCCCTTTGCCGACTTCTGACATTACGCTGATCTCTCCACCATTTGCCTTTACGATGTCGTAACTTAAGCTCAGGCCTAATCCTGTTCCCTCTCCGGTGGGCTTGGTGGTAAAGAAAGGTTGGAAAATTTTGTCTTTGATCTTATCGGAGATTCCGGGTCCGTTGTCAGAGATGGAGATTTTTGCACCCTTTTCCCCGTGAGTATTGGTGTAGAGTGAGGTGGTGAGTGTGAGGGTAGGATATTCACTTTCCGGCATATCCTCATCATTAGGATTTTTCCTGTTAAGAACATAAAAAGCATTGTTGAAGATATTCAATAAGACCCGTCCGAAATCCTGTTTAATTATTTCGATTATAGGCAGTTCAGGGTCAAAATCTGTGATCAGTTTAATTTCAGCTTCCTTGTTTTTAGCTTTGAAACTTTGATAGGTCAGATTTAGATATTTTTTTGCCAGGTCATTCAGGTCAGTAGGCTCCTTTTCACCTGATCTGAACTTACTGTGATCCAACATACTTTGTACAATGGCATCCGCACGCTGTCCGTGGTGTGTTACTTTTTCAATATTTATTCTGATGTCTCTCAACAATTCATCTTCCAATAGATCATCCTCTGTTTTTCCGGCAGCTTGATTAAGTTTTTGCTGTTTGGCTCTTATTTCCTGTATCTCTAATATCATATCATAGCTTACTTCCGAGAAATTATTCACAAAATTCAAAGGATTCTTGATTTCATGGGCTACGCCTGCAGTAAGTTCGCCAAGAGAAGCCATTTTTTCCGAATGGATGAGTTGGGCTTGGGTGGACTTCAATTGGTCCAATGCCAACTCTACCTTTTCCCTTTGGGAGTGAATCTCTTCTTTTTGGGATTGGAGTAGCCGGTTGGCTTTTCGTTTGGCCAGGTTGTTCCGGAAAAGGGAAATACTGATAAAAAGAAACATGAACAATCCTGCAAAAGCAGCAAAAATTACAATCCGTTGATTGGATACCGCTGCATTTTTCAATTCCGTATCTTTTTGGAGCAGTTCTATTTCAGCTTCCTTTTGGCTCAGCTCAAATTCAAACTGAAGCTGCCTGATCATATCTTCTGTACTGGATTTTGCGATTTCCTCCTTGACTGATTTTGCATTGATTTCATTTTCATAAGCAGTTCTATAATCCCCGACCAATGCAAACAATTCTGATAAGCCTTCATAAGCATCCTTTAATTCATTTTTGGCATCGACTTCTGCAGCAATAATTCTTGCCCTTTCCAATGATCTGATAGCTTGCTGGTAATCTCCCAGTTTTTTTTGGGTTTTTGCATAGCCGATAAGACTTTGGGTCAATTCAAATTTGGCTTCCAGTTTTTCAGAGATACCCAAGGCCCTTCGATGGTAACTGTATGCAGTTTCGAATTCGTCCAAGGCACCATATATTTCTCCCATTTGTGTAAGAGGAAAAGTTGCATCAATGGTGCCGTCGCAAAGTTCCAAAGCCACTTGATGGTAGTGCAAGGCAGAATCATATTTTAATTCCAAAAAGTAAATTTCTCCAATATTCATGGCTACTGTTGGGATGCCATCTTCATAATCGATTTCCTCAAAGACTTCCAGGGCCTTTTTATATGAATCCAATGCATCATCAAGTGTACTTTCGGATTTTTGATAGACTGTACCAATATTGTTGAAACAAGTTCCTATTCTTCGTTTATCGCCTATTTCTTCAGCAATCTTCAGGGACTGAAAGTGAAATTCCAAAGCTTTGGTACTGTTTCCCATTCGGTAATAAATGGAGCCCAAGTTGCTTAGGATATTGGCTTCTCCGGCCTTGTCTTTGAGATCCTGATATTCATTAAGCGATTGCCTGAATATAAAAATAGCATCCTGAAAATTACCCTGATTGGCCAATGCCCTACCTTGGACATTGTAGGCATCAGCCAGACCCTTTTTGTAATCTATCTTGAGGGCTAACAGGATGGCATCATCAAGATAATGGATTGATTGGTTGATGTCCGAATTCATTAATTCCTGGCCTAAATCAATATATGCCCTAACTTTCAAGCTGTCATCTTCAGTGGACTTGATTACCCACAATAGGCTGTCAGCTTTGGGGGTTTGGGACAGGCAATTCACCGAAGTAAAAATGATGAATAAAAATAAAATTAGAATAAACCTAATAGGTATCATTTGACAGTTTATTAATAGAGGAGATCCGTTATCGATAACTCTTATTTCACTTATTTTGTCCAAACTTTCTGTTTTTTATTTCAGCGATTGAATATAATCATCAAGACCGGATAAATTTTGTTGATCACTGATTTTCATTTGATTTTGTTGTGGAAACTGATTTTTGATCCGAAAAAGACTATCAAAAGTCGCATGGAATTACAGCAAGAAAGCTCAATCTTATTATTGATGATTGGCGAAGCCCAGTCTGAAGAAAATTCTTGTCGTTTGTGTCTAATAGTTCTTCGAATCCATTTATAAATTGGTGCATTTGGGTAGAAATGCCACAAACCAAAAAATCATTATATCCTGTCAACTTCTTCAATAAACAATACAGGTCTTAGCTTAATGCTTCCGTCACTTTGAAGTAGATGGGTCAATACGATTTCCCCTTCTTTCATGATTGATAATCAGGATTAGGCTCTTTAACCATATTTATAGAATAATCGGGTTCATTGTCATCATAAGCAGATGATAGCGACCTGCCTGAAAATTGATACCATTCATTTTGTTCGTTATCTTCCAATAATATCAACAATTTCACTTTTTGGTTTTTTATTTTGGGAAGATGGTCAATTTTAAGTTCACCTTTTTCATCAAATGAAGCTGTGGTTTTTATTGCACGCATAATTTAGTATTTTAATAAAGTTACATTTATTCTAAGCATTCGGCAAATCAATAACAAATAAACAGCCATTCCCATCCAAATTTTCCACCCTAATCTCCCCCCCATGTGCCTTCACAATATCATAACTTAAACTCAATCCCAGTCCAGTTCCCTGACCTGTAGGTTTGGTAGTGAAGAAAGGCTGGAAGATTTTGTCTTTGATGGCGTCGGGGATGCCGGGACCGTTGTCTTGGATGGAGATTTCGACCCACTTCCCGTCGCTACCCCCAGCCCCTAAAGGGGAGCCCTCCCACAGCTTGGTGGTGACGATTACCAGTGGCTTAAAACCCTCCAAGGGTTCCAAACCCTTGGAGGGTTGTTGGTTGGTGGCCTGAAAAGCATTATTGATAATATTCAAC
>NZ_JBGTCA010000179.1:0-3605 GCF_041749095.1 Aquiflexum sp.
TTTTAGACTTAACAAGTATATTTCCAATTCCGGGATTTGTTCACGAAGAGAGGCTGACCAGTTGATCAAGAAAGGTGAAATAATGGTCAATGGTGAGGTCATCACAGAACTTGGCCATAAGGTCCTTAGAACAGATAAGATCATCTACAAAGGGAAAACAATCAATCCGGAAAAACCTGTCTATATATTGATGAACAAGCCAAAGGATTTTATTACTACCACTGATGATCCGATGGAAAGAAAAACGGTGATGCATCTTTTGGAAAATGCCTGTAAGGAAAGGGTTTTTCCGGTGGGAAGGTTGGACAGGAATACTACAGGTTTACTACTGTTTACCAATGATGGTGAATTGGCTGCAAAGCTTTCACATCCTTCCAATAACATCAAGAAAATCTACCAAGTGACTTTGGACAAATCCATCACCCACAATCATGAAAAAGATATATCCGAGGGATTGACTTTGGAAGATGGCCCTGTCAAAGTGGATGACCTACAGGTCCTCTCCAAAGACAGGACGATTTTAGGTCTTGAGATCCATGTCGGTAAAAACAGAATTGTGAGAAGGATTTTCGCCCATTTGGGTTATGAAGTCGTCGGCTTGGACAGGGTGATGTATGCCGGTCTGGACAAAAAAGATCTTCCAAGGGGGAAATTCAGATTCCTGGCCGAAAAAGAGGTAGTCAGATTGAAGTACTTTTTATAAATCAATCCTGTATAAATTGCAAAAGGCCACGATTCCCATCGTGGCCTTTCATATTTGTTGGTGGTTTAGTTTATCTGGCTGTCAGCACATTTTTGAAGCCATCGCTTGTTTTTACAAAAAACTCCAGTCTTGAAGTCGGGCTTACCCCTTGAATTTTATAGAGCTTATGAAAACCGCTTACATTTTCAAATTTTTCTTCATAGATCAATCGGTCATTTTCATAGACCTCTACAATCATATCTGAAGCCATTATTGAATTTACAAGCAGTTTGAATTTATTGAATTCAATTTTGTCCAATTTTGAATAGACAATTGGCGAAACCTCTGTCTTGCGCATGTCCATTTCGATTTTATCCATCAATTCATTGTCTGAATAAAGTTCTACAGTGTAAACTCCTGCAGCAAGCTGGAAAAAGTCGTAATATTTGGCAAATGCATTTTTGGATACAGTTCTATCTTTCTGTACCAGAAAATGATTCTCATCATAGACTTTAACCAATACTGTACTTTCTTCATTGAGACCGTAGAATAACCGGACTTTGTTTTGATCCACTTTATTAAGGGATACCGCTTTTTTCTCAAGTTCCTGTGAACCTGACGTGTTTGCCATGGCGCTTACTGAAACGCCAATTGCAAAGATGAATGCAATGATTGATTTTTTCATGGTAATAATAGTTAATAGGTTAAGAAATTTTATTTTGAAGTACCTCTTAGGGATTTTCCCTATTTCAAAGAATGTGAGGCCGGTTACCTTGGGAAGAATAGAGTCATGTTGGTGATGAACTCTGATACAAACCTATATTAAAAAATCTTACGTTGCAAATATTTTAATAAATATTATGTTTAATTAGATATTTAGCAATAAATTAAAATATATTTTACGGATTCAATAATTAGATAAAATTTTCTCGGAATCGATAGCATGAGATTAAGAAATCCCAAAAAGCTTTAATAAACAATATATAATTCTGAAAATTAAGTTTATGTTAAGTAAGAAAAAAATATTACCAATACCTTTTCAAATTATAAAAAATAAAAGCATGGAAACCTTCCATGCTTAAAGAATAAGGTAGATTTATAAAATATAACCCATATATCTATATATGGTATCCAATATTTCTTATATTTCAGTGATTAGTGGATACTTTTCCCGGCATCAGCGACAGTTTTGGAATCAAAATCCCCCTGCAGCTCAATGATCATAAAATCCCCCGAATTGTCACTGATCAAAACTACGATATCACTGATTCTTCTATCCCCTTTGGTATATACCAAGACACCGTTCTTCTTTTCACTTATCTCCATCATCAGGTCAAATTTCTCTCTTTGCAAAGATTTTTGAAGGGAGCTGAATTCTGATTTTGCCGTTTGGGCATTGACCGGCAATTTGAACATTTTCAATCTTTCCATGGAGTTGGCCAAAGCCTGCGTCTTCCCTTCATCCAATTTGATATTCATTCCTTTGGCAAAGTTCATAAAGCTTCCTCCAATGTCGAGATGGAAGAAATCCTCATTACTTTTATACTTCTGATAAAGTCCATCCACACTTTTGCTCTGTGAAAATGCTGCGAAAGAAATCCCTAGAAAAAGGGTAGCTAAAATTAATTTTTTCATGTTGTTTAGGTTTAGAATTCTTAATAGTTTGATTTTCGTTCGTATGTATGCTCGCATTGATGCCAGTAAAATGGCAATTCGATATAATTCTTGACAATAGAATTAAATGTCCGGTATTTCGGTCTTCGGTCTTCCGACTTCCGTCCCATTTGTAAAAGAATCTTGGGTTACCGGCAAAAAGGCGTATAGAAACATTGCTTGTTTGTTATTTCTTTTTATTTCCACTTTGGTACTCTTTCATACCGGGCATATTGGTTTTGTCTGCCAGAATATTCAGGTCCTGATATGTGAAGTTGCCCAGCATACTCAGCAGGGTAAAACTATCTTCAGAACCTGTAATCATCAAAAGCTCCCTAACCTTACCGTTTTCTTCTCTAACCATGAATTTTACATTGGAACCCTTATCTGCCACATCCATCAGGTCCTCATATTTGTTTCTGGTCAAAGTGCCCATAGCCTCTTTGTAAAGGTTTTGACCATTTACTTTATCTGCACTCAAAATCCTGATTCCCCTGACTTTTGAAATCAGGTCTCCCAATTCCTCGGCATCTTTATCGGAACCTTCTCCCGCAGATTTGAGGAATCCCCCTGCCATCTGCATCATTTTTGGACTGATATAGACCCGGGAGAAATTGTCATCTTCCATATACTTGGAAAAAAACTTAACGATGGCATCATCCTGTGCCTGAACACTGCTAACTATAAAGCAAAATAGAATGGCTGTGATATATCTTTTCATAGTGTTTATTTTTTCGTGTTCAATTCAAACAATTCCTCGGTCGTATTCAAATGCCTGAAATCCTCCATGGCCTCCATGCTGTTCAGACCCTTATGCATATTGGTTTGGATCAAAGCAAATGCCTGCATCACCTGATGATAGGCTTCCTGTCCTTTTTGTTTTTCCTGAAATTGAAATACAGCGATTCCTGCTATCAAAAACACCAATAAAGTGGCTGCGATTTTTACCCAAAAAGAATAAATATTCCTGCTAGGTTTTGGCAACGCTGTTATATAGGATTCGACCTCTGAGATTTTTTTCAAACCTAAAAAGAACTGCTTCTCTGTTTCAAATCCTTCGGCTTTTTGAAGCAAATCTCTTAGCTCTTTTTCCTCTTCAAGACTGGAATGCCCTTCAAAATACTTTTCAAGCAATATGTCTATTCTATCTTTCATGTTTTATCCCCATTAAATATTCACGGAGTGATTTTCTTGCCCTGTGTAAATTAACCTTCACCTGTTCAATGGAAATCTCCAAATATTCAGCAATCTCTTCATAGGTCAATCCCTC
>NZ_JBGTCA010000180.1:0-2604 GCF_041749095.1 Aquiflexum sp.
AAAACCATTAACTTCTTTACAGTATAAGAAAGAAATAGACGATGCTGTTGCTGAAGTGAATAAAAGTGGCGTAGTATCCCAGGAACAAATGAAATAAGAATTTCATTTCCTTAGTAATCTACGACAATTGACTAACAAACCGGTCATGTTGCCAGTCCACTTGGATGTCCTTTATTTTATCTTCATCAGTAAACTGAAAAATAAAAATATGTTCTGATCTGAAGCGTTTGCCCAAAGAAGGTAATCCCGCAAAATCCTTTTTCTGAGTTCCGAAAATATCCACTTTACATGTTACGGCATTTTCTTTATCCTGATATTGTTGCTCTATAACGGTATTGTCCAAGTCCGGGAATGCATCCATCAATGCCGTCCAAACAGCTTTTCCTACCTCATTGATTTTTCCCGTGTAGTCACTGCCCAAGGGAATAAATGCAACAGTGCCTTTAGGGTCACATAGGCCCATCATCCGGTCAATTTCCATATCCTGATAAGCTGAGAAAAACTCCAGGCTGACTCCTTTTCTAACAGCAGATTCCTGGCTGTCCTGAATTGTTTTTGAGATAATTTTCATAAGATTGTCAATTTAGTTTTATCGATATTTGTGTTTTCTTTATTGTATTTTAGCCTTCCAACAACCAACCGGCATAAACGATTTTCCATTGGCCATTGTGTTTCTCCAGAATCCTTGTTTCCCTACTTAATCCGGGCATGTCCATGGTAGGGTCTCCTGTATCCTCTCCATATTGGTCAAAGGTCATCCACGCGACATCCTGATAAATCCGAAGGTTGATGTTTTCTCTCCTTACATTGGTGGCAGTTGGATTTTCTTCAGGACTATTCTCCATGTGCCTTTTTGTCCTCTTACTTCTTTCTTCCCATCCTTGGACCACAGTCACCCCGCCTGCTTCCCACCATCCCAGCGTCCTGATAAAATCCTCATGAACCCAATAGGAAGCATAACCTTCAAAATCCTTTTTCCAGAATGCTTTGGATTCATTTTCGATCACCTGCAGGATCTCTTGTTTTTCCTTTTCAAAATTGATCTGATTGGGGAATTTGGAATCGTCAGAACTCGCCTGATTTGGCTGACAGCCTGACAAAGAAAAGCACATGCTTACCCCAAGCAGAAGAAGAGAATAATTGATGATGCTTTTTAATTTTATATTTTTCATAATTCAGTTAAAAATTGTGTTTGATAATATTGATTTCCGGTTCCAGTGATTTTGTCAATACATAATTTCCTGAAATCCAATGATCAAAATTATCCAATTGGAAACCCACTAACTTGTAAAAATGCGTACGGGATTTATTTTTCCATGTAGCGGATCAATTCCCTGTGTTTTTGGTAATATTCTGATGGGTTCATTTGATTGAAGGCCTTATAGTCTTTTGCCAAATGGGACTGATCATGAAAGCCGTTTTCGAACACAATATCCTGCCAGTCCACTTCCTGATTATGGACAACCTTGTTGGACAGGTAGCCAAATCGTTTGATCCTGGCATACAATTTTGGTGAGATCCCGACTTTCTCCTGAAATTTCTTTTCCAGATATCTTCGGCTGATTTTGAATTGGGAAAGGACTTCATCAATGGTCAACATCCCGTTTTTTTGATCAATAAAATCTATGGCCTCATCTATGATCGAAAGATTTCTCTTTACAGTTTCAGAATAGAAAATAAGGAAGTTTTCCAAAATCTTGATTCGGGCTTCAATGGATGTCTCACTTTTTATTTCCTGATGGATCTTATGTCCTTTCTCTCCCAAAAAATCTCCAAGGTTTAGACGCTTGTTTACCATTGAGGCCATATTCAATCCAAAAAAATTATGGAGAGAGGAAGCCTTGAGCACAATTCCGATCATACCTATTTTGCCCTTTAACTCCAAATGGTAATTACCGGTGAATTGACCTGATGCAAAAGCCAGGGGAACTTGCTCTTTTTGTTCCTCCTGGATAAAAGCCCAATATGGATCGGCATAATTGAAAACCAACGCATTGAATCCCGAAGGGGGGCTTTGGACCAAAAGTGTTTCGGTAGTTTCCCCTTCCCAAACAAAGAAACATTCCACAAAAGTGGTCAATTCTGAAGCGGGCTGGAATTTTTTATATAACATGATCCTTTTTGATGAAAAAACTATCGATCATTGGTCTTAAATTCACCTATCTAATTGACTTATAGGTGTTAATATACTTTATTTTCATTAAAAGTAAACCTGATTGCCTAATCAATCCTATTAAATTTTTTGAGATCCAATTTCCTAAACTCCACTTCTGCACCCTCAGCCTGAATGGCTATTTTTCCTTTTGAGGCGGTGGCCCCAAAACCATGGTTGACCATGTCACCGTTTACCCAGACTTTTACCTCATCGCCTTTGCATTCAATGACCATTTGGTTCCATTCCCCTACAGGCTTCTCTGAACCATCTGTAAGGTTCAAAATTCTTCTGCCTTTTCCTTCTATTACCCCCCAATTGTCTTTTGGCCCACGTCTTTCTTCCATGTGAGGTACTTGGATATTTTCTCCAATACACCAAAAATCCCCTGCATTTTCATGCATCATCTGGACCTCTATGGATTTGGGAAACATATTATATAGGGTTCTGGG
>NZ_JBGTCA010000181.1:0-2187 GCF_041749095.1 Aquiflexum sp.
TCCGGTGGGAAGCCGGTCTCCTCGGGAGAACCGAACCCGCCTGTACTTTACATGGGCACGGCTTATGATAAACCTTTGAAAAAAACAGGAAATTTCATGTCTCGCGACATGCCTGATGTGGACGCTTTTGAAGACATTTCCTGCCCAGATTTCTTTAAGCTGGGTGACAAATGGGTTTTGATTTGCATTAGCCATCAAAGAGGAGCAAGGTATTATATAGGGAAATGGGATGGAAAACAATTTACACCTGAAGCCCATCACAGGATGAATTGGAGGGGCGGTTCTGTCTTTGCCCCGGAAACTCTTCTGGATGATCAGGACCGCCGAATCATGTGGGCTTGGGTACTGGATCGAAAATCTGGTGTTTCGAGCGGTACAATGTCGATGCCAAGGGTGCTTACACTTTCAAAGGACAAACTTTCTTTAAATATCCAACCACCTAAAGAAGTAGAGACATTAAGATATGAGCCAACGCAAGAAGAACCTTTTACTGTCAATAAAGGACAATCCGTAATACTTGATGAAACAATGGGCACAACTCTGGAGATCGATATTATTATTGACCCTGGAAAGGCAAAACGTTTCGGAGTTAACGTATTCAAATCAAAAGATGGCAGGGAGCAAACTCCAATATTGATTGACAAGAACCAAAATGTATTGCAAATTGACATGAGCAAATCCAGCTTGGACAACCCTAATTATCATGAATTTATTATGCAAAGGGAAAACCTTGGTGAAAATATGGCAACTCAAGATGCTCCCTTCGATTTAAAAAATGGGGAAAAAGTTCACCTACGTATTTTTCTCGATAAATCAATGCTCGAGGTATTCGTCAATGGAAGGCAATGCATTACACAAGTCGTTTATCCCACGTTGGAAGATGCCATAAACATCGAAGTATTTTCCGAAGATGCGCCTATCAAAGTTGAAAAGCTAAAATCATGGAAACTATTTCCATCGATGCAGTGGTAGTGACACAATATTAACGCAAGTCTTACTAATTATTAAAGATGAAAGATCGGAGGTAGTCAAACCATAGAGTATTCTTTAGGTAGCTGACCGGTCGCAAAATATTTGAACAATCAAAAGAATTAACGAATGAAAAAAATATTCATGTGGTCAATTACCGCCGCATTGGCCGGATTCCTGTTTGGTTTTGATACCGTAGTAATATCGGGGGCCGATCAAAAGTTGCAGGATTTATGGGGGTCTGGCGATGTTTTTCATGGTGCTATTGTAATGGGAATGGCACTATGGGGCACCGTGGTCGGTGCTGTCTTTGGTGGGATCCCCACAAATAGGTTAGGTCGTAAAAAAACCTTGATTTGGATCGGGGTCATGTATACTTTGTCAGCATTGGGTTCGGCCCTTTCCAACGATCCGATCACTTTCGCGGTGTTTAGGTTCATTGGCGGACTGGCTGTGGGTGCATCTACAGTTGCGGCTCCCGCTTACATTGCCGAAATAGCTCCCACTAAAAATAGGGGCAAACTTGTAAGTCTGTATCAATTCAATATAGTATTTGGAATATTGATCGCTTTCTTATCAAATTATTTGCTTAACAATTTAGGGGCAAATGCTTGGCGTTGGATGATGGGCGTGGAGGCCTTTCCCGCCATAATCTATACCCTTTTAATGTTTAGTTTGCCAAAAAGTCCACGTTGGCTGTTGACGAAATTCAGAACCGATGAAGCCAAAAATGTATTGCAAATTATCAACCCTGATCAAAATGTGGAAAGATTGATGTCGGAAATTAAGGATGAAATGGACAACATTATTCCAGGCGAGAACATTTTTATAAAAAAATATAGGTTTCCTTTAATGTTAGCCTTTTTAATCGCTTTTTTCAATCAATTCTCTGGAATCAATGCAGTTCTATACTATGCGCCAAGGATTTTTGAGGAAGCCGGTCTGGGGGAGAGTACCGCCTTGTTAAGTAGCGTAGGAATTGGGGTGACAATGTTACTTTTTACGTTGCTAGGGGTCTTTTTAATCGATAGGATCGGGAGAAAACCATTAATGTATATGGGAACTGCAGGGTACATTATTTCTTTGTCATTGGTTTCATGTGCTTTTTTTTATGATTGGGGAGGATTGTGGGTGCCGACATTTCTCTTTTTATTTATTGCGGCACATGGCGTAGGTCAAGGTACCGTTATCTGGGTCTTAATATCTGAGATTTTCCCG
>NZ_JBGTCA010000182.1:0-7559 GCF_041749095.1 Aquiflexum sp.
AGCCCCAACACTCACTGCCGGCAATACAGGTTTGCTAAAACATTCTTCCAATGTATTTGGATGTGCTACTCAAATTGAAGAAATATTTAAAAAGGCAGGTTATCCTGACGGAGTATTTCAGAATCTCATCATACACCATGACCAAACAGAAAAAATTATTGCTCACGACACAGTGAAGGCAGTAACACTTACCGGCAGCGAAAGGGCAGGCGCCGCCGTGGGTCAACTCGCAGGTAAGTACTTAAAGAAAAGTGTGTTGGAACTTGGTGGAAATAACTCCTTTATTGTCTTGGAAGATGCGGATATTGATCAGGCCGTAAAAACAGCCGTAACCGCAAGAATGATGAATAGTGGTCAAAGCTGTATTGCCGCTAAGAGATTTATATTGCTTGAAGGGATTTATGATGAATTCGTCTCGAAATTTACTGACGCTGTCAAAAAACTCAAAATCGGAGATACCAAGGATGAATCAACCCAACTAGGCCCCTTGGCACGCAAAGATCTGGCAGACGACCTCAACCAACAGGTGAAAAAATCAGTTGATCAGGGAGCAAAGGTGCTTTATGGCGGGAATCAGGACAACTGTTTTCATGAACCCACGATCTTGGGAAATGTAAAGCCGGGTATGGCGGCATTTGACGAAGAGACTTTCGGTCCATTGGCAGCGATGATAAAAGCGAAAGACATAGATGTAGCTTTCCAACTTTCTGAAATGTCCAAATATGGTCTTGGAACAACAGTATTTACAAAAGATACAGACAAAGCACTTGAGATGGCCGAGAGAGTAAGTGATGGTGCATACTTCGTAAATGAGCTTGTAAAATCTGATCCACGTCTTCCATTTGGCGGTACCAAACGTTCAGGATACGGACGTGAACTGGCCAAAGAAGGGATCAGAGAATTTGTGAATATTAAGACTGTTTATGTGAAGGATTAAACATAAAAGTTCTGGAAAAAGAAAAACCTCAGGAAAAACACGTCCTGAGGTTTTTTTATTTTTGAAAAAATCTTAAATCTTATTCCGTTCCAGATTTTTCATTTTCGCCGAGGTTTGGCGTAGAAGATTCCAAAATATTGGACTTAACGGAGGGTGAGGAGAAATGAGATTGGTATTAATTATCTTACTTCTCCGTGATCATAATCTGCATGTGTTTCATCCACGAGGTAGCCTGTTTTAATGGAATCATCCCTTAAATTATTCACTCCGACATATCCTCCTAAAGCAGCGGCTATGGCACCGAGGATAAGCGCAATGGCAAGGTACATGGCAGCATCACCTACTGTCTCAGCGATGTTTTCAGCTTGTTGTCTGGCGGTTTCCTCGGCCTCTTGCATAAATGCTTCAAAATCCTCACGGGCATTTTCAAATTCAGCGAAAAGGTTATCAACGGAACGTCTTGCTTCAGTTTCGTTCATATCGGTACGCTCTACCAGGATATTGACCAAGGCCTGTTTGTCTATTGCATTAAACGACTGTTCAAACCTGTTTTTAGTATTTCTAAAAACTCCTTCAACTTTAGAATCTGCTCTGTCAGGTCTTCTGGCTATCCCTCTAGCTCCTTCTCTGGCCTCTGTGGCAGACCTTTCAGCTTGGGATTCCAGGTATTCCGGATCAAGCTTCTCTTTGCCGGTATCCTCCAACAGCGAATAAAATTCATTCTTTGCATCACTGAGAGATATGTCCAGATCTTCGAACTGATCCTTTAAAATTGGGCCCAGTTGATCCGACACAACCTGACCTGTAGTTGAAAGCACCCCTCCAACCAGATTACCGACACCGGATATTATACTGCCTATGACAGAAGTAAGCAACCAGGCTGAAATAAGCGTATACAAAGCCCAAGTCATGATTCCATGAATTACTCCGCTTGTGTTTGCAAACGAAACACCAACACGTGCTGCAACAAAACCTCCCACAAAAAGAACAATTAAGTTACTTACTACCCACCAAATTATTCCGCCTGTTCCCAATCCGCTTAAAGGATTATTTTCCACAGTTGGCTCAATACTCCACAAGCCTATTGCTAATCCTATCAAATTTAATATTATCATAAGCGATATAGCTGCAACAGTGCCTGCGAAAATAGCCCTCCAAGAAATTCCTTTGGGTGGCACCTTCTTATAAGAATAAAATTTACTGCTAGTTTTCATAATTATTGTTTTGGTTTATTTGTACGATATATTTCTGCGATTTTTACTATTTGAACAACCCTCGTTACTATTTTAAGATTTTAATTATCTTAATTTTAAGTTTTAAAACCTTGCTTTAAATTACTTTTGAACGCTTTTTTAAAATTTTCTTTGGATTAATACCCAAATTAATTTTAAATATCATATAACTAAACTAGAAGAACATTATATGTTTCCATAAAAGGGTTGTACAATTCACAGAATGAAGGTTTGAACTCGCCGGAAATCAGGCATATAAAATTGAAAAATAGAGAAATAAAAGAATGGACTTTGCAGGCTATTTGTGTATCATTGACACATTACTTTACAGAGCTGTAATGACTATGTCGCTTTTTGTTTAGTTATCTGTTTTTGCCGTGCGGTGAAGCAGGCTAATGGGAGCATTTTCGCTGTAGATAGCAATTCTGTCTATGCCAAATCCGTGAGACCTGCCCGCTATGTAAAACTCGTACAATCCCGGTTCCTCAATGTCCCAGTAAGTGTATTCAGGCCCCCAGGTGAGCCACTGAAAAGAATCCACAGCATGGTCACCCACCCTCCGGACCGGCAGTGGCCAACCTTTGATATGTACCCAAATATCGTTGTCTCCGTCTTTTTGCTTATGGTGGTTGCGCAAGTTGATGCGATATCTGCCTGGGGTTTTTATTTCAACAGGAATCAGGATCCAGTCTTGAGGATTTCCCTGAAGCTTACCATCAGTATCTATCTCCTGTCCATGGCCACTTCCTGACACCGGGCCTACATATTTCAGATAGCCGGTACCGGTGCAGTTTTTCCCGGCTTCCACCGGTATAAACTCCCAAAAGTTACTATGAGGCAAATTCTCAGCTTCCAGTAGCAGGTATCCATGCTCGTTGATGCTGTAGGGAATATTTTGAGCGGATAAAAAAGCCGGAATGAGGAAAATTAATAGAATTACTAATCTCATAAAATGGAAAGTTTGGTTCAACTAATGTCCACAAGGTACAATGTTATGGTCAGATTTTTTATCAATAAAATCTTTCCTAACAATAATATTTTGATCCGGTGGGGTATTAAAACAATTATTTCTTATCCCCCATGCAACGAAGTTAAGAGATTCTCCATCTACCCATCAAATCAAACACACTTTATAATCAATCATCACAATGAAAACTTTAAAAACACCATTATTCCCTTTGTCGATCTTAGTCTTTTTCTTTGTCCTATTCACTAATAACTCAGTGGCCCAGGAAGCACAAAGTACAAGAGGTCAGTCAGTTTATATGGAAGTATTGGGAAACGGCCTATCCTATTCTCTTAATTATGATACCCGCTTCAGCAAAAGTTTAAAAGGATTGGGTGGTCGCGCCGGCATAGGATATGTGGGCATCGATGGATATACCCTGACTTCTGTTCCCATTGTAGTTAATTATTTGTTTGGCCATAACAAACACTTTTTTGAAGTTGGTGCAGGTGCTACTTTGCTTGCTGCTTCTGCCCCTTCCAGTTTTGGACCTATCGACTCAAAAGAAAAAGGATCTGCTTTCCTCGGAACCATGAGTTTTGGTTACAGATTGGAGCCGACGAATGGTGGCTTTCTATTCAGGGCCGGCATCTCCCCAATATTTGATAGAAGCTCTTTTTTCCCATTTTGGCCACAAGTTTCCTTCGGTTATGCATTTTGATATCCATCCCAGAAAACTTTGCGCTTATGATAGTAAAAAATATGCATTTAAATAAAATGACTTTAACCTTTTTAAATTAAGGTCAATCCATATCATTATTTGGAAACCATACTTTTTCCGGATTTTTCTTTAGTTCGTTCATCACAGTTTGAAAAAGATCCTGCTTAACCCTACCTGAATTTTTGGGATCAACCAAGTATCGCACTACCACTTCTATCCAGGTGTTGGTATGCGCTTTTAAAATAACCGAAGGAAATTCATTTACATCCAGTTCATCTACAGGGGTGTCTGCCAGGATTTTTTTAAAACGCTTTACCCTTCTGACCATAGATTCACCAATTTTCTTTTCAACAATGCTTTTTATGGTATCACTTGTAAATTTAAAATCGCTTTTATAGGATATGAAGAAACTAAGTTCGTTCCAGATGAAAGGGAATAATGGCCATGAATAATTATATACATATTCAGTGAATACTTTGGAGTTGGCAAATCTTATGATGCGCCCACTTGGATGGTCAGCCGATAAATAATCCCCATTGAATTCCCACAGGGTAGTATCCAGGTAGCTTACATTGATGACATCGCCGAACACATTGCCTATCCGTATCCGCTCACCTACATCATAAGGCTTGCGGAAAAGAATATATAGCCATCCAAAAAAGCTCGTGATAGGATTTTGCAAAGCAAAACCAAGAATAAGTGATATAATACCAAATGAAAGTAAGGCCGCATACCAGTTGGCAAACAACAGTGATAGAATAATGACCAGTATAATCAGAGCAGCAAAAAAGTCGGCAATACGGATAAAATTAAATACTTTGGTTTTATCTTCTACTCTACGGTCAAAGATTTTTTTCAAAAGCCTGTTTGCCAACAATACCAAAGAAATCAACATTACGGCCAGCATGAATTTTTGAGCCAGCGGAATATAATCGGTGGGAATGGGTATTCGTTCCCATCCTAAAAGGAAGTAAAGAACACCTCCGCCCAAAAAAAGAATAGCGGTTATGCCAAGCGCAGGACCCTCTTTCTCTAAATCAACAGCCGTTTCTTTTTGTGCAGAATTTGAGGTTTCGCTTAAGGCTCTTTGGACTTTTTCATCCTTTTTGATGTTTTCTATTTCTTTGTCTTCTAAAGAATCTGCGGTTTCCATACTGATATAAAATTTAATTTTATGACTCTACGCTTTTCTTGATGGTAAAATAAAATGTGCTTCCATTACCTACTTCCGATTCCAGCCATACTTCTCCGCCCATTCTTTCAATACTTTTTCTGACCATGGCCAGCCCCATGCCTGTTCCCTCGTATTGCTGTGGAGCATTCAGGCGTTTAAACAAATTAAAAACTTCCTTCCTATGGTTTTCAGCAATTCCAATACCATTGTCTTTTACCGTAAAGGTATAATTAGCTTCATCTTCTACCAAATTAATGGAAATAACCGGAGTTCTTCCTTCCGGAATAAATTTAATGGCATTGGAAATAAGGTTTTGAAATACCTGAATGAGACCGGTAGATGAACCCTTGATGGTAGGGAGGTTTTCTCTGCTAATCTTGGCATTTTTCACTTCAATTTCATTTTGAAGGATTTTCTCAACTTCCAGTAACACCTCATTCAGGTCCACGAGTTCCGTTGTTCTAACATTGGAAGATTGATGATATTTTAGTAAATCCGCCATCATTTTACTTAGTCTGTCAGCTCCATCCAAGGCCATATTTATATATTTCTGCCCGTCTTGATCCAAGTTTTCTCCGTATTTCTTATGAAACAAGGTCAAAAAGGATTTAACCATCCTAACCGGTTGTTTCAGATCATGAGAAACAGAATAAGTAAACGTTTTCATGTTTTCGTTGACCGCATTCAGTTCCTTATTCAATAATTCAATTTTTTGATTTTTGCGCATCAACTCACGCTTGTTGTTGACCAGTTCGTTGTTGAGGGAAGTGAAGTCATTTAAAAAGGCTTCATTCATTTCCTTATCATCAACTTCATTTTTCAAATTACTTACCTTTTTTTCGGTAAGCCTTATCTGATTAGCCTGCTCATTATTGATCAGCATTATTTCTTCCAGCACTTTTTCTGTAGATGTCAATTCGCTATTGCCACAGAGCAAAACCGTTTCTTTCAATAAATACCCTGAGAATGTGTAGTTATGGTGTTTATCATTATAGTGGAGCGTAAGCACTGTATTTTCCTCCATGGATTTTTCATGAATGGCGAGCCAGAACCGTCCCAAATCCTTTATAGACATTGGTGAAACAATACCATGTAATCCAACGGGAAGCTTAATATTTTCCAACAAGGACACTGTATCTAAAAATACTTGTTCCACGATCCCATGTTTGTTACAGGACAGGATTATTTTATTGTCGTTTATCTGATTTTCCATCTTATTGATTTACCAAATCATTGGCCCTTGTAATTGCCTCATTGGCATTTTGGGCATATGCATCTGCGGCTACTTTTTTCCAGAGATCCGGATTAGTAATAAAGGGATAGCCGCCAACCATTATTTTTAGGTGATTAAAATCCTCATTGCTCCGGATTTTTTTTATTAAAGAGGCTGCTTTGCTCACATGGGTGGGGAGGGTCACCGAAAGTGCCAGTACATCAGCCTTGTATTCTGTCAATGCTTCCTGCAATTGATTATCAGGCATATTGGCACCAAGATAATAAGTGTCCCATCCTTCCATTTCAAAAAAATCAGTAACCATACGAATGCCTAATTCGTGCAATTCACCGGTAATGGAACAGGCCACCAATGTTTTTCCCTTGCGGGTAGCAGAAAAAATATGGTGGTACAGGCCTGACATGATCTGTTGGGTTGCGGCCGTACAATAATGCTCGTGGGCAACAGTGATTTTATTACACTGCCACAGCAGGCCTACTTCATATTGCGAAACCTGAAAAATAAACTGATAAATATCTTTGATCAAAATACCCTGCTCAATTAGTTCTGTAATCAAAATCGTTGCCTCACGTCTTTTTCCCTGCAACAAATACTTCAGATAAACAGCTACTTCTTCCTTCAGGGGATTGTCATCGGAGATATAGGATATACTTTCCTCAGTAATTTCCTTTAGTTTTTCTTTGGCAGAATCTACATATTCCTTTGTCGTAATCGAAAACTCGGTGCCTAGAATTTCATGAATGGCCTGTTGAACAAATTCAAGGTTATGGTGAAGGTCTGACTCGGGAATATTCCTTGATTTCAGCATGGCTGCCGCCCAAAGAATATAATTGGCATACATATCCGGGAGATTCATGGTCAATGCTTCAGCCAGAAAATTAAGATGAAAAACAGCATCTTCATAACAACGGTGTTTTCCCTCTGTTCCGTAGCGTTTTATAAGTCCGGGATTGTGCTCAAAATGTAAGCTGGTGATATAATTGGCTAGTTCACTGGTTTTTTCAGCGAGCAATTTTACATTCTCTTCAATCATAGTTAACTGCTAATGTGTTCGTATTTTGTTAGCTCCCAACTTTTAGGGACTAGTTTCAGGCCTTTGGGAATATTTTTATGGGATTCTTTTAAATGGTGACGGTGCCAGTAATCAAAATCTTCTTCACTTTCCCAATAGGTGATCAGGTGAATTTCCGAAGGGTTGTTTAATGGACTTAAAACATCCAGCCTTACAAATCCTTTTGCATTCTCCACAAATCCGGGTCGGTTTTTAAATGCTTCCTTCACTTCCTTTTCCAGACCATTTTGAATTTCAAATTTG
>NZ_JBGTCA010000183.1:0-1984 GCF_041749095.1 Aquiflexum sp.
AAATGGTCAAGCAAGGCTGATTCCAAATCATTTTCCTCTACCGCATCTTTTGCCTTTAATCCCAAAAATTCAAAAGCATATAATGATTTTACGATTTCTGAAGGATAGGAAATTTCCGCCTTTTGTTGCGTGATTTCGCTGAGAACTTGAGGTTTGATGCTCATTCCACTCCGTTCGTAATACAGGCTATTGATTTGGCGTTTGAGTTCCCTCACACTCCAAGTGCCTTTAATGCATTCGATTTCGTAGAATGTGCGTTTAAGTGATTGCTCAAACTGCAAAAGTTGCTCAATATGGCTATAAGATAGATTTTGTATTAATTTTTTAGCGGGAACCAATAAACTGTTTTCAGATTGTGGGGTCATTGTCCCCACTTTTTGTGAAATACCCAATTGTGGGGTTACTGTCCCCACAATTGGAAAAGAAAAAAGTTCAGGCAAGGATTTATCATTTTGTTCTGACTGAATGTATTGTCCAACATGAGGGTAAAGCAAATAAAAGTCTTTAAATCGGTATAAGGATCTGCGGTCTATTCCCTTAATAAATTTGAGACGGGAGCTTAATGTATCAAAAAGTTTGTCACCATAGATTGCCCTATCTTCTCCCTTTTGCTCAAACTCTACAATATAATAGCCGATCAGCCAATTTCTTAAAGTCAGCGATACATTGACAGCTTTGGCCGCTTGATGCTGAAAGTGGCTATGGGTTTGCTCAATGGAGGTAACCAAGTAATCGAAATTCATGCTAACATTGCTTTTATTTTCCCCAAATCGAAGTGTTTGATGTTCCAGCTTCTGTGCCACCGAGGCGAAATCAGGAAGCAGAAAGCAAGGGAGGTTAGGATTGATCTTTTCACGGTTTGGGTATTGGGGTATGAGTGTGGATTTATTGGATTGCACTTTTTGCCCTGATATTTTCAACATCAATGATTTCTAGTGGTAAAGGCTTACCCAATAACCTTGAACCTGTCTCAGTAATTAAGTACGCATCTTCTACTCTTATGCCACCAAAATTCCGATAATGGGCTAATCTTTTATAGTCCATGAAATCACTGTGCAGATTTTTCGACTGCCACTGTTCGATCAGCTTTGGAATAAAATAAATCCCGGGCTCGATGGTAACCACGAAACCTTTTTCCAGTTCTTTGCCCAACCTTAAGGATTTAAGCCCAAATTGACTGCTTTTTTTAAGGTCATCTGTATATCCAACATATTCTTCTCCCAAATCCTCCATATCATGAACATCCAAACCCATCATATGCCCTAAACCACATTGGAAAAACAAAGCGTGCGCTCCCTGAGTTACTGCAATATCCGGATTGCCTTTCATGATTCCCAAATCTTTTAATCCCTCTGCCAGTTTTTTACAAGCCAAGAGGTGAATATCCTTGAACCTTACACCAGGTTTTAGTGCATCTACGGCAGTTTGGTAGGCATTGAGCACAATCTGATAGATTTCCCTTTGACTTTCAGAAAATCCAGACCCCACCGGAATAGTCCTTGTAATATCCCCGGCATAATGCATAGCGGACTCCGCTCCAAAATCCCCTAAAAGCATTTTCCCCTCAGTAAGGGTATTGGAGTAATTATGGTTATGAAGAATTTGTCCCTCAATGGTGATGATTGGAGGAAAAGATACGCTTCCTCCCAAGGAAAGGGCTTCTCCGGTCACTAGTCCAAGAAGTTCAAATTCTTTCATTCCCGGTTTGGCTTCCCTCATCAATTTTTTATGCATACTGACACTGATATTCACAGCCTTCGTAATTTCCAGGATTTCTTCTTCTGACTTGATAGATCGTAAAGAAACCACAGCTTTAATAAAATCCGCTGAAACAAGGGAATGGATTTCCTGTGGAGATTTGTTAAACCAACTGGCCAGCTTTTGTAAATTTTCCGGTCGATAAGGTGGTAGGAAATGGATTTGCCGATCAGCCACTGAATCCAAATATTCCGAAATGATGCTTTTAAATTTAGTTTTTTCAATC
>NZ_JBGTCA010000184.1:0-8823 GCF_041749095.1 Aquiflexum sp.
TCAGGTGGAATTTCTCTTCTATACATTACTTTCGGTGGGCTTTGGGCGGTTGTGATCACAGACTTTACCCAATTCATTGTTCAGCTTTTGGCAGGTGTAGTGATGTTTGTGGCGGTATTACAATATATGGATGGGTTTGAAAGTATCTTGACCATTTGGGATCAGCTTCCTGCTGAAAACAGTCAACCTTTCAACGAACCATACGGTGCCGGTTTTGCCCTGGCTTTTTTATTCATCAATTTCCTTTCCTACAATGGAGGTCAATGGAATCTGGCTACCAGGTATATTTCATCTCCTTCCGAAAATCAGGCCATCAAAGCAGCAAGACTTTCGGGGATTTTATACCTGATTTGGCCCTTGATTTTATTTTTCCCCATGTGGGCAGCACCGATTTTATTACCTGATTTGATTGACCCCAGTCAGTCTTACGGCGAACTTACGCTGTTGCTCTTACCATCGGGTTTGGTAGGATTGGTCATTGCTTCCTTATTTGCCAATACCATGTCCATGACCTCCTCAGACATCAATACCATTTCCGCAGTGATCACACGGGATATTTTGCCCACGTTTTCGGAAAAGTTCGGTCATGGCAAATCGTCATTGGCAATTGCCAGGATTACCACATTCATTTTCACCAGCATGACCATACTGATCGCACTTCAATATGAATACTTTGGTGGAATACTGGGCTTGATTATTTCCTGGTTTGGTGCTTTGGTAGGCCCGATTGCCATCCCAATGCTTTTTGGGCTAATCCCCGCTTTCAGGTCCTGTGGGCCGATTGCAGCCATTGGATCTATATTTTCAGGATTGTTGACATTTATTTTGACCAAAAACATTGAAATCAGTAGTTTGGCTTTACAGGTCAGTTTACCTTTGATAGTATCTGCCATAGTCTATGTAGGTATCGGATTGATCCAGATTAAAAAGGTTCCGGAAAATGTTAAATCGCTTCTTAAATCCATAAGTCAAGAATAAAAATGGAGGTAAATGTTTTCGATTCGAGGAAAGAAATGGGTAAGGCTGCAGCAAAAGCTGTGGCATCAAAAATCCTTGAACTTCTGGCCAAAAAAGAATGCATTAGGATGGTATTTGCAGCGGCACCTTCCCAAAATGAGTTTCTGAAATCTTTGCTCAACATCATGGATATCCCCTGGAACAGGATCATAGCATTTCATATGGATGAATACCTTGGACTTCCAAAAGAACATCCCGCTCTTTTTGCCAATTTTCTCAAAAGGAAAATATTTGGTCATATCCCATTTAAGGAAATACACCTGATTGATGGCAACAATGATCCAGGGGCAGAATGTCTCCGGTACGCGGCCCTTATTGAGGAATCACCTATTGATATTGTCTGCATGGGTATAGGTGAAAATGGACATATTGCTTTCAATGATCCTCCTGTAGCAGCATTCGATGATCCTGCTACAGTAAAAAAAGTAGCACTTGATGCAGCATGCCGGCAGCAGCAGGTAAACGACGGCTGTTTTCCCAATCTGGAGGAAGTCCCGAAACATGCCCTGACCCTTACCGTTCCCGCACTGTTAAATGCCGATTTTATCTCCTGTGTTGTGCCGGGTAAAAACAAGCAAAAAGCTTTGACTCAGGCGCTTTCAGGCTCTATAGAAACCCTTTGCCCTGCTTCGATTTTGAGGCTGCATGGGAACTGTCAGCTTTTCACTGATAAAGATTCGTATCCGAATCCCGTCACTAATGGTAATGAGAAAGAACTGATCGGGGAAGATTGTATCTCAGGAAATCTGGCTTTCTTAAATTCCTCCGGGAAGTATTTCCTGACCAGAATACGACCTTTGGCAAGCTATTTTAATTCAAAGCTAATTTTTGGTCCTGGACTGGTGGATTTGCAGGTAAACGGAGTCAATGGGGTCGATTTCAACAATGAAAAAGTTACCGCAGAAGAAATATTAAAAGCCACCCAATACCTGCTTGGCAAGGGAGTAACTGTTTTTTTTCCAACCCTGATAACCAATGAAAAAAATAAGATCCTTCAAATCCTTAAAACTTTCCGTCAGGCCGTATCCCAAAATTCTTTGATCTCCTCCTGCATTGGTGGTATTCATTTGGAAGGTCCATTTATCTCTTCACTTGATGGGGCAAAAGGTGCACATGATGCTAAATACATTCAAACCCCAAACTGGAAATTGATCGAAGAATTTCAGGAAGCTTCAGGTGGAATGATAAAACTGATCACTCTGGCACCTGAGTTAGATGGGGCATTAGGCCTGATCAAAAAATGTCGTGAATCAGGAATAAAGGTAACCATTGGGCATACCCTGGCAACTAATGAGGAAATATCCAGAGCTGTGGAAGAAGGTGCAAGTCTTTCCACCCATTTGGGCAATGCGGTTCCTTTGATGCTTCCCCGTCATCCCAATTTACTGTGGGACCAATTGGCCCATGATGAATTATTTGCCAGCCTGATCGCAGATGGTTTTCATTTGGGAGAGTCTTTTCTGAAAGTAGTTTTAAAAACCAAATGTGAAAAGGCTTTTTTGATAAGTGACAGTACGATGTTTTGTGGAATGGAAGCCGGAGAGTATCGCACTCATATCGGAGAACGAGTGATACTGGAACCAAACGGAAAACTGTCATTGAAGCATGGAAATGGCCTTTTGGCCGGAGCGTGCAAAAATTTAATTGAGGGAGTACAATTTCTAATTGACAAAAACTTGAAATCGCTTTCAGAAGCTTGGAAAATGGGGTCAATTATTCCCAATACTTTTGCGGATTTGGATCAACGAAATGAGGTGGTTGTTTTTTCTTTGGAAGGGGAAAGTCAGATTCAAGTTCAAAAAGTTATTAAGGAAGGCAAAGTTGTCTCTCAGTAAAACTTAAAATAAAACACCTCGTGATTTTAGACCTTTTTTAAAACCGTAGTAAAACTTTTGTCGTGAATTAAAAAAAAGTGTCGTTTAATTTTATTACCTGAAATATTGTCGTAAATTTGACGTGAATAATAAAATTTGCGACAATGGTAAATATATCCACGAAACGAGATCTTCTGGTAATCAAAGGAATAATAGAGAGATTCCCTTATGGTGCTTCTATTGAGGATATCCTTCATGGTGATGGGGTGGATTTGGAGTTGAGGACTTTGCAGCGCCGTCTCAAAAAACTGAGAGAGGAAGGAGAGATTTATGCCTCAGGGGGATCGAAATCCACCAAATACCATATTTCCTATGATCTAAGTATGGTCATGGAAAAAGAGCAGGAAAGACTTATACGTCCCAAAAAGGAGGGGATTTCTATTTCCAAAGAAGGGAAAGGTATTATCAGCTATTTGTCAAAACCACTTGCGGAAAGAAAAAAGGTCGGTTACAATTTGAACCTTTTGAGATCTTACAGACCAAATTTCGATGCTTATCTGGCATATGATGAAATCCACAAATTGACTGTCCTGGGTCAGACCAATAATAAAAATCAACCTGCCGGTACCCATGCCAAGGAAATCCTGAACAGGTTGTTGATTGACCTGTCCTGGAACTCAAGTAGGCTGGAAGGTAATACCTATTCTTTGTTGGATACCCAAAGGTTGATTGAATTGGGTGAGTCTGCTGAGGGCAAATCCTTGGAGGAGGCGCAAATGATCATCAATCACAAGGATGCGATTGAGTTTTTGATCCAATTGGGTGAGGAAATTGACTTCAATAAGTATATCCTATTGAATCTTCACGCTTTATTGGCTGATAACCTGATGCGGGATCCTAATTCAATCGGTATGCTGAGGTCTATTCCGGTTGGCATTTATCAATCGGCTTATACTCCGCTGTCCATCCCACAATTGATAGCTGAGCAGTTTGATCTGATATTGGAAAAAGCAAAAGCCATTGAGAATCCCTTTGAACAGGCATTCTTCATGATGGTACACCTTCCATATTTGCAGCCTTTTGATGATGTCAATAAAAGGACTTCCCGATTGGCGGCCAATATACCCTTGTTCAGGCATAACCTATCTCCGATTTCCTTTGTGGAGGTTCCAAATGAACTTTATACGCAGGGAATTCTTGGGGTTTATGAATTAAATCAAATGGATCTGTTGAAGGACATCTTTATGTGGGCTTATGAGAAATCTGCTGTTCGCTATGCAGCGATTCGACAGAATGTAAGCGAGCCGGATCCTTTTAGGACCAAATACAGGGATGAAATCAAAAGTCTGATTACTGAGATCATCTCTGGAAATATGAGTCCGAAAAAAGGTTCTGATTTGATCAAATCAAAAGCCGCAAAACTTCCGAAAGAAGATCGTGACAAGTTTGCGGAATTTGTGGATGGTGAATTACTTGCCATCCACGAAGGGAGTTTTGCAAGGTTCAGGGTTTCTCTTTCTGAATATAGAAATTGGAAATCCAGATGGTTCCCATTGGCAGGCTGATAATACAGCCTGCTGATGGGATTATCTTGACAATTTGGAAGGAACTTCACTGACAGGAGCATCCCATACAATTTTCCAATCCCCGTCAAATTTTTCCCAAAGCACTACATAATTGCCTTTGTCTGAAAAGGCAGGCATGGGCGATTGAGAATAAGGTTCAAAGTTCAGGGTATATTTTCCAAGTTCTACTGCAATAGACCCACTGATTTTGATATCCTGGGTCCTGCGATTAAAATCCCATTTTCCAGCTTTCAAGGATTGTATCCACCAATCGGTAAATGCCTGTTTCCCTACCACCGGAGATAAATTGGGTGGAAACTGTACCACATTCGGTGCAAATGCAGAAGCCAAAGAATCCACCATCCCTCTTTTATACCAAGATTCGATCTGGGTATTTTTCTTCTTAATGATAGATTTTATTGCTTCAATATTTTCAGGATCACCATGGTTTTGACTGGTTTTTTGTTCCTGGCATCCCCATAAAATGATCATCCCTAGCACGAGGCCGGTTATTTGTAGAACTTTTTGATAATTATACATTTTGCGCTGTTTTTAAAGGATTATATTATTAATGGCCTGTTACTTATTTTGAGCTTTTCCCATCATATCTTTGATGAAAACACTTTTTCCGCCCAACCTCTTGCTTTCATCCGCAGCCTCCATAAAAGCGAGGATTTCTAGGGTTTCTTCCGGTTGTACCGGAACAAGTCCGGTATCAAAATATTTCACAATTTCCACCAGCAAGGGTTCGTATCCTGCATAAGGACCCAAGACAACATTCCCTGATTCGGTAAATGCCATTCCTCCATAATTATGTTTGCCGGATCTTGTACCTCTGAATGTCCCTATCCGACCATCTTTCCAAGTTCCGACCACCACATCAGTATCTTTGGTACTGACCCTTACCACGGATTCACAGCCTGTTCCCATCACGGTAAACAATATCTCCACCCCGTGAATGCCATACCAGAACAAGTCAGGATGCGTAGGTTCCAATACCGCAGGACTAAATGCGCTTGCCCCAACAACTGATTTTTTATCGATTTTATCTACTCCTGTGATATACCGTAAGGACGAGGAAGAAAAAACGGGAATTCTATACTTATCGGCTGCTTCAAAAATCGCTATCGCATCTTTTAGTGAAGCTGTCATTGGCTTATCAATGAACATCCTCTTTCCGGCTTTGAAAACTTCCATTGCCTGTTCTAAATGGCGTTTCCCATCATTGGTTTCCAATAAGACCACATCCACTTTATTCATAAGTTCAGCAATGGAACTCACTATTTCAACTCCCGTTTTTTTGATCTCCTCGGTGTAACCGGGAATTCTATCCATGCTCGACTTGATATCCCTGCTGCCGTAAGGATAGGCAGCTACCACATGGTAACCAAGGAAATCTTTAGAATCTTTATGTCCGTTCAGCACTTTGGTGAAGGCAATGCTATGGGAAGTGTCCAAGCCGATGATACCAACTCTTTTGCCATTCTTTGTTGATTTGATTTCGGAAAAAACAGATCCTGGAATCATTGATAAACCCAGTCCTGCGGTCAGTATGGAGGTGTTTTTGATAAATTCTCTTCTTGGAAATAAATCTTTATTGGCCATATCTTTATTGGTGTTATTATATAGTTTATGCTCCAATTTATTTAAATTTATTGTTTAAACCCAAACATATATGAAACACGTGGTCGTAGGCTGGTTTGAAATACCTGCCTCAAATATGGAAAGAGCAATGGCCTTTTATGAAAATGTCTTTGACTGCAAATTGGATAGGCACAAAATGGATGAAATCGATATGGCGTGGTTCCCTTGGGACCACACTAAAAGTGGTGCCGGTGGAAGCCTCGTCAAAAATGAAAAATACTACAATTCAAGTACTGAAGGGGTTTTGGTTTATTTTTCGAGTACTGATGTGGCAATCGAACTTGAGAAAGTTGAACCCGCAGGAGGAAAATTATTACAGAGAAAAACATTGATTTCAGAGGATATAGGATATATGGGATTGTTTCTGGATACCGAGGGTAATAGGATAGGGATTCATTCTTTGAAATGATTGGAAATGTGGTTATCGGCTTTCTTTCCAATTGAAATTTTTTTTTGGGGACGGAAGACCGAAGACGGAAGACGGAAGAAGGTGTCATTTAATTTTCTAGCCTAAAATTTGGTTTGCTTTACCGATACCAAAAGATAGGAAACTATTTTCCTAATCCGGAAATAGAACCCGCTCTTTTCCTGAATAGATATTGAAGCTGCCGCTTTTTAAAAAACCTATAAGGGTAATTCCTTTTTCTTCTGCCATTGAAACGGCCAAACTTGAAGGGGCACCTACTGCTACCAAAATGGGAATTCCTGCTTTGATGGATTTTTGGACCAATTCAAAACTTATTCTGCCACTCAGCATCACCAAGTGCTGATCTAAAGGCATGATGTCATTTTCCAATGCGGCACCTACCACTTTATCAAAGGCATTGTGGCGACCAACATCTTCGCGAAGAATCAATAACTCCCCATTTGAACTGAACAATGCCGCTGCATGCATCCCCCCAGTATATTTGAAACCTACCTGGACTTCCAAAAGCCTTTTGTTCAAAAGAGAAAAGAGTTCGGATTTGATTTTAGGTATCCCGGGTTCCATTTTCACTCCCAATGTGCTAATGGAATCAATGGCGCTTTTGCCACAGATACCACAACTGGAATTGGTCAGAAACTGCCGGTCTAAGCTTGTCGGATCAAACTCAACCGAAGGATCGAGTTTGACGATCAACACATTTCCTTTTTCTTCTGGTTTGACTTTTTTGCAATACCTGATCAATTGGATATCATCTCTTTTTTGAATGATGTTTTCTGCCAATAAAAATCCGGTTGCCAGTTCAAAATCATGACCGGGAGTTCTCATCGTCACTGTAAGGGCTTTTTCCTTCCATGCCTCCCCTTTACCAAATTGCAATTTGATCTGTAAAGGTTCTTCAACCGCCAAAAGATCGTTTTTGGATTCCAGCAGATTATCATTCCAGGAATTGATTTTGACCCAAGTTACCGGAGAATCTGTTTTCATCGGATACCGGATTTTTTGATCGATACCTCCACAAATTTGGATGCAGGGCAAAAGGATTCGGGGGATTTATTGTCTATGGCAACCAATACATTCCCCTCAGGAAAATAAACCCCAACACAACCTTTGGATATCTGATATGGTACCACTTGGAAATCTCTTAATTCTCTTTTTTGCCCATTGAAATGGCCAGTGATATCCACAAAATCTTCTGATGCAACTCCAATGGTTTTCATATCATCTTCATGCATCATAACTACCTCCCTACTGTTTTTGATTCCCCGATACCTATCATCAAAACCATAAACAGTCGTATTGAACTGGTCATGACTTCTAACAGTCATCAAAATAAAATTCCCTTTTCCGATTTCATTTTGGGGCAAGGGATTGACAGTGAAATGGGCTTTCCCATCCTGGGTTTGAAACTCTCCTTCCCGGTTGCAATTGGGCAGGTAAAAGCCTCCTGCTTTTCTGACTCTTTGATTATAATCCTCAAAACCGTCAATCACAGCTTCTATTTTTTCTCTGATAAGGTCGTAATCCTGAGCTAATGATTTCCAATCTGTTTTGCTTTTGTTTTTCAATGTTGCCTGTGCAATTCCACAGATGATTTCCACTTCGCTCTTGAGATTCGGAGAAACCGGTGGCAGATCTCCCATGGACATTCTTACCCTTCCTCCGGTATCTTCGGTACTTACAAATTGTGAGCCTTTGGTACTTACATCCGCATCTGTCCTCCCCAAACAAGGGAGAATAAGTGCTGCTTTTCCATGGATTAAATGACTCCTGTTGAGTTTGGTGGAAACATGGGCTGTAAGATCACAGTTTCTCAGTCCCTCAAAAACCAGGTTGGTATCAGGTGCCGCCAAACAGAAATTACCTCCCAATCCGAAAAACACTTTGACCTTATTTTTGGCCATGGCTTTAACTGCCTCCACCGTAGAGTTTCCATGTTTTCTGGGAGCCTTAAATTCAAATTCCCTTTCCATCCTATCCAAAAAAGTATCCGGCATTTTTTCCCAAATCCCCATAGTCCTATCTCCCTGCACATTGCTGTGCCCTCTGACGGGAAGGGTGCCTGCTCCTTTCTTTCCAATAGATCCTTTCAGTAATATTAAGTTGACGATCTCCCTGATGGTATCTTCTGCATTCCGGTGCTGGGTAACTCCCATTGCCCAAGCGATGATGATTTTTTGATTGTCTCTGAGCAATGCTGCAGCCTGAAATACCAAATCAGGTTCCAGTCCACTTTGTAAAATCAATTCCTCCAGATTTGATTGTTCCAATTCCTTAATCAAATCTTCAAAGCCTGTAGTTTTTGATTTAATAAAGGCATGGTCAAAAACTTTTCCACTACTTTTCAAATCCTCCTCAT
>NZ_JBGTCA010000185.1:0-5327 GCF_041749095.1 Aquiflexum sp.
TCAAATCCTGAAGCAGTTAGCTTTAATTATGAAGGTTCACTCTTAACGCTAGAAGGCATTCCTGTTGACCTTTCGGATTTTAAAGGGAAGACGCTATTTATCAATATTTGGGCATCTTGGTGTGGTCCCTGTAGGGCAGAAATGCCATATATCAATAGTCTTTATGAAAAATTAAAAGACAATCAAGATGTCGAATTCCTGATGATTGCTATAGATGAGGATTTTGAAAAAAGCAAAGCTTACGTTTCAGATAAGAATTTCTCCTTTCCGATCTATCATGCTTATGACGGTCTGAACAGTTCTCTATATTCCAAAACAATACCTGTGACGGTCGTGGTCAGTCCACAAGGCGAAGTAGTTTTTCACCACAAAGGCATGAATAATTTTGATACGAAAGATTTTAAATCATTTCTTATTGCAGGAGGTAAATCATCTCAATAAGCCATCCCTTTTTCCAAAATATACAGCTTTCACCCAAATACCCAAAGAATGAAGATTGATTGGAAAAAAGAAATGAAAAGCTGGGGCATCATGCTTGCAGTATTTGCCTTTTTATATTTTACAGGGTTGATTACTCCTATTATGGGAGGTGTACAATCTTTGCTTTTGGCAACAGGACTCAAAAAACCAAAAATCATTTTGGTAGACAGAGAGCATCAGGAATTTGACTACACAGGAAGGTTTGTGGACATGCAGGGAAATATGGTGGACTTGAGAGACTTTCAAGGAAAAACGGTTTTTATCAACCTTTGGGCCACTTGGTGTCCTCCCTGTCGTGCCGAAATGCCACATATTTCTGAAATGTACAAGAAAGTCAAAGACACTGAAGACCTTGAATTTCTGATGATTGCTTTGGACAAAGATTTTGAAAAGAGCAAAAAGTACATCGATGGCAAAGGCTTTACTTTCCCGGTGGTACACGCTGCTTATGGATTGAATAATTCACTCCAAAGTCAATCTATCCCTACTACAATGGTCGTCAGTCCCGATGGAGAGATCATTTTTTATCAGGAAGGTATGAGTAATTTTGATACTGAGGAATTCAGAAACTTTCTTACTAGCCAAAAATAAAATACTTGATTTTTAATAGCTTATAAAATAAACTAATTAACCTTTAGCTGATTTTTTGCTTTTCCCGTAATGGTTTTAATAATTCACCATAAACCAAACAAAATGAAAATTGGCTTTTTGATCACATTACTCGTAACCGGAATTCACTTCAGTACAATCGCCCAAGAGACATCGGAAGGCAAGATCTTTGATTATTCGGAAACCAAGCACGAACTCTCTTTGGATTTTGCACCAATTATCCAAGGGAATTACCCCTCTAGCCTACTCTATCGCCAACATTATGTAAGTAAAAATGGGAAAAATGTTGCTTTTCGAGTTGGAGCCCATTTAGGTGCAAATATTGCATCTACTGAAAATAGTACATCAACTTTTGATCCCGATTTGGTAGACAGAAATAATCAAAACCTGAATGTTTTCTTAGGGAAAGAGTGGCAAAAACAAATTCAATCTAGAATCATTGGGTATTACGGTGCAGACTTAAATCTAGGTTACAGTCGCTCATCCTTTAATGTAACAGCTGGTTCCACAAATCAAACCGACTTCACTATCAAAGAGAATTCATACAGCATAGGCACAATTGGCTTTTTAGGAATTAGATACCATTTTTCCAAACACTTTTCCGCTTCAGTAGAAACAGGTGCCGATTTAGGTTTCTATTCTTATACAACTGAATCAAACGCCAACACTAATACAGCAAGCAAAAGCAAATCTAAGAGTCTGGGTTTTGGAATGATACCCCTTCGGGCCATACGCTTTTCTTTCCATTTTTAAAATTAAACACCACACTCTTACTAAAAGCAAAGACCTCTTGCAGATTCGGTTTTTATTGGGGATTTTTCAAGCCAAAACCCAATCTCTTGACATGGGAACGGGGAAGGAATTTAAACTGGAAATTTAAAATGTTGGATGTCATTATCGTAGGTGCCGGTTTCTCGGGAATTGCCGCGGCAAGAAAACTTCATCAGGCCAATAAAGCTTTTCTTGTCCTGGAGGCAAGGAACAGGATCGGTGGAAGGGTTTACACCAAACAATTCCCTGAAAACCTGTACCTGGATTTGGGTGGACAATGGATAGGTTCATCACAGACAAGGATGTATGAATTGTGTGAAGAATACCAAATCAATCTTTTTGAAACATACAACAAAGGCTACAACATCCTGGAAATCAACGGTCAGATCAGAAAATATAAAGGGCTGATCCCAAAAATGAACCTGCTTTCATTACTCAATTTGGATTGGGTTTTGAAGAAACTGGACCGCATGGCAAAAAAGATTACTGTCTCAGACCCATGGAATCATCCAAAAGCAAAGGTATTGGACCAAACCAAGTTGTCTGATTTCATTTCCAAATACTGTCTGACCAAAGAAAGCCACCAAGTTGTCAAATATGCTCTTGAAACAGTTTTGGCAATTGAATTAAGTAAAATCTCTTTGCTTCATGCCTTATTCTACATCAAATCCGGACACAGCCTTCAAGCTTTGATTTCAATCAAAGATGGCGCCCAGCAACACCGGGCAGAAGGAGGTATGCAACTTTTGGCGGAAAAAATGGCGGCACTTTTCAAGGATCAAATCAGGTTTGGCCATGCAGTAACATCAATAATCCAAAATGAAGAAAGTGTTACCGTACAGGGAGAGAACTTTTCATTTTCATGCAAAAAAGTAATTATGGCCGTACCTCCTCCCTTAATTAATGATATCAGGTTTTCACCTGAATTATCAACTTTGAAAAAACAAATAATCAGCGGGATATATATGGGTAAAGTGGGTAAATGTTTTATGGTTTATCAAAAGCCCTTTTGGAGAGAAAATGATTTCAGCGGACAGGCTTTGGCAGATGAAGACTCTCCCTTTCAGACCATGTTTGACAGCTCACCCAATGATGGTGGATATGGAATTATCCTTGGATTTACCATTGCTGACCGGGCTGAGGAATACTTCAGGAAACCAGAAGCTAAAAGAAAACAACTCATGCTGGAAAAGCTTCATTCCTACTTTGGCGAGGAGGCGCTTCAACCTATAATGTACCAGGATATTTACATGACTGATGAAGCCTGGAGTCAGGGGTGTTATGCCGGGATATACCCTTTGGGGGCGTGGACAGGGTTTCAAAATACTTATGTCAAACCTGAGGGCAATATATTTTGGGCAGGTACAGAAAGTTCGGATCAATGGTATGGGTATATTGAAGGTGCAGTAAGGGCCGGGGAAAGGGCTGTTGGGGAGTTGGGGATGGAGGATTGATGATGTAAGATTTTAGATTTTAGATTTGTTGGAAGGCAGGTTTTAGATTTTAGATCTGCCTGTTCTAAGGTTGTGATTTGGGATTTAAAACTTGACAAGTTTGAGATTTATAAAGTTAAAAAGGATCGAAAAAAATTAAAATGAGAAAAATCGGTTTTGGGTTTTTGGTGGTTATTTTGATTTGGGTTATTTGGGCTAATTTTAGTTTTAAGTCTGAATTACCTCCTGTTAGCGCAGAGATATCTACTGTTTCTCAGATAAGCTGTGATACCTGTGAAAATGGGGATTCTTTAAATTTGAACAGGAATATCGTTGGGATTCAGCCTTATATGTTGGAAACTGATTACCTGGGTGAATCACAGTTTTTGGCCAAAATGGACGCTTATTTTAAGGCTGCGCATGAGAATGGTTTCCTTAGAGTAAACACCATAGTCTTGCTTCCTGAGTATCTGGGGACTTGGTTGGTCATTGCGGATGAAAAGGAATCGGTGGCCAATGCAGGAAATTTAACTTGGGCAATGGCACAATTGGTTTTGAATCATCCGTTTGAATTTTTCAAATTTTATCGGAAATCAAAACATGAATCTGACAGAATAACCGCCGGACTTTTTCGGATGAATGCTGAACAAATGGCCCAAATTTATCAAAATACTTTCAGTTCTTTGGCATCTACCTATAAGGTGTATATCTCAGCAGGATCTATCCTATTGCCAGGCCCGAGTGTGGAGAACGGAAAAATCGCTGTTGAATTGATGGAACCTATTTATAACACCTCATTTATTTTTGACCTACAGGGGAAAATATTAAACCAGGAAATCAAAAAGGCATTTCCAATTGATTCTGAGCATCCTTTTGTAAAAGCCTCTCCTGTTGTCCAAATCCCTAAATTCGAACTTCCATTTGCCAATATCGGGGTTTTGGTCTGCGCCGATTCCTGGTATCCTGAATCCTATCAGGCCATTCAGGGAGTTGAAGCTGTATTGGTCAATTCCTATTGTGCAATTGATGGGGCCATGGATGTGGTTTGGGGAGGATACAACGGCGCACCTCCCCCATCAGATGTGGATCTGAATGATATTGGAAATATCACCGAAAAACAGGCTTGGGAGAAATATGCACTTCCGGGAAGAATAGGATCCTCCGGTGCCAAAATAGGGGCCAATGTTTTTCTTCGAGGTGAACTTTGGGAGTTGGGAACCGACGGGCAACCTTTTTTCATCAAGGAAGGAAAACTTCTTGAAATAGAAAAAGCAGAAAAAGGTGGGATTTGGAATATGGATTATTGAGACTTGAGACTTGAGACGTGAGATGTGAGACGTGAGATATGAGAAATAGAGACGAGAAACGAGAAGCGAGAGCCGAGACTTTAGTGACAAACAGGCGTGAGGATTTAGAATTGTTAGGGGATCTGGGATTTTAGGTTATTCTTAAACCAATTTTAAAATTTTGAAATTTTACAATTTTACAATCTTAAATTTAAACCACTCAAAAACTTACAACTTCCTATGTGCGACACGCTGGTAGCCCTTCCTGAATTTACAAAAAACGGAAATCTGATTTTTGGTAAAAACTCGGATAGGGAACCTGATGAGGCGCAGGGAATTATTCATTTCCCAAAGATAACTCATGCCATGACTCAGAGTCATGGCATGAGTGACAACGGTAAAAACACCCTCCAATGCACCTATATCAGCATTCCCCAAGTTGAAGAAACCTTTGAAGTCATTCTTTCCAAACCTTTCCAAATGTGGGGTGCTGAGATGGGGATCAATGAATTGTGCTTGGTCATAGGAAATGAAGCGGTATTCACAAATGTCAAAATCCCAAAAAAGAATGATGGGTTGACAGGTATGGATATGTTGAGACTTGCCTTGGAAAGGTGCCGGACAGCGCCTGAGGCTGTCAAAACGATCACTTCGTTACTTTTACAATATGGCCAAGATGCCTGTGGGGCTTACAGAAACAAAGATTTTTTCTACCACAACAGCTTTATCATTGCTGACCCAAATGAAG
>NZ_JBGTCA010000186.1:0-6577 GCF_041749095.1 Aquiflexum sp.
TTTTCTGAATGTTTTTTCAAAAATGTTGGGGACTACCATTGACAGATTATTGATAAGTGCAATTATTTATTGGTTTTACATTAATTTTACTCAAATTAATCATATATAAGCCAAAACCAATGTCATTACATTTTCTGTACATTTCCAAAATGTTAATTACTACCAATGACAGATTATTGATAAGTGCAATTATTTACTGGTTGTACATTAATTTCGCTAAAATTAATCATATATAAGCCAAACCAATGTCATTATATTTTCTGAACATTTCCAAAATGTTAAATACTCGGAATGACGGATAACATGATGTCATTACCTATTATGAACAATAACACATTGTTGAAAACTCGGGATGACGGCTGCCTAGCGGGCAACTTGATGCCATTCCTTTCCTGAATATTTTTAAATATTGGGGACTACCAATGACGTAAATGCAATATTTCTGTCAACTTGACTGAGTAAAGAACCGATTATAGTCAAATTAAGCCATAATGTCCTGATTTGAAGAGTGGTATATTATTTATTGAAATCAAGATTGAAAACATTCTTCAATAAACACAAACCAAATATCACTATGAAACTTGTAAAATATAACCAGCTTGAACCCAATTATCCGACCACTTTCAGCAATATGTTGGATAAGTTCTTCAATGATTCCATCGGTCAAAACGTCAAACAATTTACCCCTGCGGTGGATATTGCAGAAGATGAAAAACACTACGAGATCCAAGTATCTGTGCCAGGGATGAAAAAGTCAGATTTCAACCTTGAGGTAAACGACGGCAGATTGACCATTTCGGGAGAAAGAAAAATGGAAGAAAAGAAAGAAGGAAAAAACTATCATTCTCTGGAAACCCACTACGGATCATTCAGCAGGTCTTTTTACCTGCCTGACAATGTCAAAGAAGACGGCATCGTAGCCGCTTATGAGGACGGATTGCTGAAAGTCAGTCTTCCCAAAGAAGAGAAAAAAGTAAATAAATCGAAAATTGAAGTAAAATAAAGGCTAGTGGGGAAACCCACTTCCTTTTTTTTTGTTATCCTCTCAGATACTCACTACTTAAGCACTTTCCTGTTAAACGTTGTTAAAACAATCTGCCAAATAAAAAAATAAGCTTGGTTTTTGATAACGGGACTATCTAAATTACGTGTACCAAAAGACAGAACTAAACCAGAGACAAAAATGAATAAAAAGCAGTTTTTCCTTGGAATCATCCTTGCTTCATTGATCGGAGGCGTAGTGGCACTTGCAGGGGCAAGCTACCTTTCGAAGCAAAATTCCGCAACTAATTTCGCCGACAAGCAGGACACTAGTTTGGTCAGTTGGCTTTCGAACGATAAATTCATCATCCCTGACGGGATTAATTTTGTGGCATCCGCACAAATGGTAACCCCGGCAGTAGTCCATGTCAGAAGCAGTGTGACAGTCACCCAAGGACAAAGAGGTGCTGATCCTTTTGAAGAATTTTTTGGATTCAGATCTCCTGAAAGGGCACCTAGCCCAAGAGAAGGAAGGAGTTCCGGTTCGGGTGTGATCATTTCCGCAGATGGATACATTGTGACCAACAACCACGTGATCGAAAATTCTTCCCGAATAGATATATCGTTAGAAGACAATACAAGGTATTCGGCAAGGGTAATCGGTACTGACCCTACAACTGATTTAGCCTTGCTCAAAATTGAGGCGACTAATTTGCCTTTTGTAAGGTTTGGAGATTCTGACAAAACAAGAGTGGGTGAATGGGTATTGGCTGTTGGCAATCCTTTTGACCTTACCTCCACAGTGACAGCAGGTATCATCAGTGCAAAAGCAAGAAACATAGGAATTTTGAGAGATTTGGAAAACAATCTTCAAATTGAATCCTTCTTACAGACCGATGCAGTGGTCAATCCGGGTAATTCCGGAGGAGCTTTGGTCAACTTGGCCGGAGAACTGATCGGAATCAACACCGCTATTGCTTCAAGAACCGGTACATTTAATGGCTATGCCTTTGCAGTACCAAGTTCCATCGTCAAAAAAGTAATGGATGACCTATTGGAATTCGGTACCGTTCAAAGGGGTTTATTGGGTGTGCAGATCAGGGATGTAAGTCCTGAATTGGAAGAAAACCTCGGTGAAAAATTTGATGTTGCCCGTGGTGTGTATGTAGTCGATGTCAACGAAGGCAGCGGAGGTGAAGAGGCAGGTCTGAAAAAAGGAGATATCATTATCGGTGTTGATGGTTCTGATACTTACAATGTAGCCCAACTACAGGAAATGGTGGCAAGAAAACGTCCAGGGGATAAGGTTGATGTCAAATACCTGAGAAAAGGAAAAGAATTAACTGCAACTGCAACTTTGAAAAATATTTCAGGGGATACCAAGATCATTCGAAAAGAACTTCCTGTTAGAATGACGTTTGGAGGGGTGACATTTGAAGATGTCAAACCTGATGTCAAAACAAAACTCAAACTGAACGGTGGTGCCAGTATCATTGACATTTCCAATGACGAGTGGAAAAAGTCCGGTGCCAAAGTAGGGTTTATCATTACCTCAGTCATTGGTACTGAAGGAAGATACCGCATCACAGGCGCAAATGACCTATCCCAAATCCTTAATGAAAGTAAAGGCGAAGAATTAGTAATTTTGGGAGTTTATCCAAACGGCCAGGAATACTACTTCGAAGTCAAAGTTGAATAAAGAATTCGTTTGGTTTTTTACTAACAAAGCTGGCCTTAAATTTCAGGCCAGCTTTTTTTTATGAATGGAGGAGGAAAGTAAGAAGTGTTTGATGTCAGATGTCGGATGACCGATGTTTAGTGAATCTTCATTAAATGGTTCCATAGCAAAAATGTAGAAGAGAGGAAAAAGGTTGTCCTTGTCACTTCGATCCGCCGCGGCGGAGAGAAGTCTGTTCCGGGTTTAAGGGTTGCAGATCTCTCCTACCGTCGAGATGACAAGGCAAACGCAATTGTTACTCTTGAATGCTTTTTTATAATCTAATATTTTCACCCCCCCCTACTCCCTACCAAAATGCACAATCATCAATATCGCCCCGGCGGTGCCATCCATGGTGGGTTCGTTGGTGCTGTAGTCGCCTACATCGTCGTGGTAGACCACATGTTCGTTTTGAAATGCGGCAAACTTATCGGGTTTCCATAATGTCAGGCCCAGCAGGTTATTGTAGATGGAAGTATAAACAGGGCCATCCACCAATCCACCGGGAACTTCCATCCCCAACAGTACATAAGGGGCAGTATGCACTTCCACCGGAAATTCCCCTCCTTCGGGAATTCCTGTAAACATGGAACTCCCCCATGGATTTTTTCCGAACAACCAATCCCTTTGGGATGCGAGAAAGGGTTCAAATTGCTTGTCACCTGACATTTTTTCATAAAGGATCACCTGGGTGGCCAAACTTGTCAGCAGGTTATTGCTGCACCAGATAAAGGGCACCCCGATATGAAAAGGATTTTTCTGCGCCCGCTTCATGGTATAATCAATACCATCTTTATAATATCTTTCCAGAGTCTTTTTGAAATCTTCATCCACCAACTCATGCAGTGAAAAGTGCCCCATATTGATAAAAGGGTACAACTGATAATGGGCAGCGGAATCCCTGACTGTCCAACTGTCGGCAGTATTACTTTGCAGCGCATAGGATTTGGCTTGCTCCAGGTACTTGCTTTCTTGGGTCAGTTTGTAGAGTTCTCCGGCACCCCATTCCATATCATCCGCCCAGGTTTCCTCATTGTAGCGGTAAGGTGCCCCATAGGAATTACCTTGCTGAAAGCCTTCTTTGTCCCTTCCCAATTGATACAATGAGATGGCGGCCCTTTTGCACTTTTCTGCAAATACAGGATCTTTCAGATCCCTGTCCCAAATCCTTGCAGCCAAGGCCATGGCAGCGGCACTTCTTCCGGCCAGGTTGGCAACACCTGTTGCTTCGCTCTGATACTTGCTCAAACCTTGTGGTCTGCCTGTGGCAAAATAGCCCACACGGTAGGAGTTTTCACCCCAGCCATAATCCGCATTGTCCTGATTGGGGATCTTAAAACCTCTATGGTCCCGGTCATCGGCCACTTGATGAAAAAGCTGATCGGGTGCGGGATGCATTTTGTGGATCCAGTCCAGACCCCATTTGGCCTCATCCAGTATGTCAGGAATTCCGTTCGCACCGGGCTGACCCATGGCATTGACCCTGTCTTCAAACCTATCAGGGTACATCTCATAGGCCATCAACAAATGGGCAGTCGCATAACTGGAAGTGATCAGGTATTTCAACTGATCCCCTGCATCATGCCAACCTCCACTCAGGTCAACATAAGTGCTGTCCGGCATAGGACCAAAAAAAGCACGCCCATCCTTCTGATGACAGACCATATCCAAAGTAGGATTATAACCACAGCGCTGCTGCCGCATAAACTCCAACAAAGTCTCCTGATAACCCGAATAGGCCTTGGATGAAATTAGAAACGATCCAGAAGTAATCCCTGATTTTTTTCCTTTCAATACATATTCCCCCTCATCCCTGAATCCCGAAAAATCCACTTCCCAATACAAAAACCCTCCCCAGGCATCCTTTTTAAGTTTAACAGCTTTGATATCCAATACGGTTTTTCCTGTTTCGACATCCACCAACAGGAAATTCTCCCTGACCGCTGCTTTGCTGAACACCACCGCAACCTTGCTGTCCTCAGGGAGGTAGCCGACTTGGTTGATGCGGATATGGATTTCTTCGGCTTCAGGCGTGAAGGAAAGGTTGAGGAGAAAAGTGAGGAGGATTAGGTATGGCATGAGGGTGGGTTGAGGGCTGGGGTTAAATTTTCTTACAAGGTTAAGATCCAATTTAATCAAATCTTTTCCGGGTAAATCGCCTCTGCGGATCTCTTGCAGATTTGGACAGTACCAAGATGTTATAAATATCTACCAATAATCTATAATGGTTATTGCCGTAGGTATAAATAAGTTTAAAAAAATGCTCAAAGCAAATTTTGTAAACCAAAAAAATAATATATGGACTTAAAAAACAAAGTAGTAATCATAACAGGAGCATCCAGTGGAATAGGAAAAGCTACCGCGATGAAACTGGCCAAAGAGGGTGCCTCTGTGGTATTGTGTGCACGAAGTGAAGATGAATTGAATCTATTAAAAGAAAAAATTGAGAAAAATGGCGGAAAGGCATTGGTCGTAAAAACGGATGTAACCAATCCTGCTGATCTTGAAAAAGCTGTTTCTCAAACCCTGGATGAATACGGATCCATCGATGTACTGATCAATAACGCGGGACTGATGCCTCTCTCTTATGTCGAAAAACTCAAGACCGATGAGTGGGAGAAAATGGTAGATGTCAACATCAAAGGCGTACTCAATGGGGTGGCAGCGGTACTGCCCACGATGCGTAAAAATAAGAGCGGACATATTATCAATATTTCATCTTCGGCAGCGCACAATTACTTTCCCGGAGGGGCAATTTATTGCGCAACCAAGGCAGGTTTCAAAATGTTTTCTGAAGGATTAAGGAAAGAGTTGGCACCGAGGTATGGAATAAACGTGACCTCCATAGAGCCTGGTGCGGTGGACACAAGCCTGTTTGAATCCATCACCGATGATGACATCAAGGAGAAACTGAAAGGAATGAAGGAGATGACCAAACTCGAGGCTGAGGATATTGCAAATTCCATTTTCTACGCCTTAAACCAGCCCGACAGAGTAAACATCAACGATGTGTACCTCATGCCAACAGAACAAAGCTAATTAGTAAGAACCATAAAAACATAAACAAAATGAGTGAAGTAGGAACAAAAGAAACAGTAGAGACCATCAATCCCTTAACGGGTAAGAGTCTCGAGCACTTTGAATACATGACCGATGATGAGGTAAATGGGGCAATTTCAAAATGCCATCAAGCCTTTAAAACGTGGAAGGCCGTTTCTCCTGAAAGTCGGGCTGAAAAGATCCGAGCTATTGGAAAAGAACTGGTCAATGCTAAGGAAGAGTTGGCGCAATTGATGACCGATGAAATGGGGAAGACCCTAGTGCAAAGCAGGCAAGAGGTGGATTTATGTGCTGCCATTTGTGAATATACTGCTGAGATCGGACCTGACGAATTGGAAACCGAGGAACGGGATATGGTCAATGGCGTAAGAGGCCGTGTTTCATATGCCCCCATCGGGGTGGTTTATGGCATTCAGCCCTGGAATTATCCGAGCTATCAAGTGGTACGGTACTCCATAGCATGTCTTATGGCCGGTAATGCGGTTCTATTAAAGCACGGCTCAAACGTGACCGGTTCGGGTAAACTGCTGGAGCGCATTTACCAAAAAGCCGATATCCCGGATGGTTTGTTTACTGTGTTGGTGATCAGTCACGATCAGTCCGATGAGGTGATAAAACATAAACTGGTACGGGCAGTCACATTCACAGGTGGTCCGGATATCGGAAGACATATAGGACAGTTGAACTAAACCTCCTTCGTCGGTAGTTTTATTACGATTTAAAGGTCTGTTTTTCAGTAATATAACTTATTTTTATTCTATGTTTAACCTTTAATTCATTTAATCATGGAAAAAAAAGTTTGCGTCAAAAGATGTACGA
>NZ_JBGTCA010000187.1:0-21826 GCF_041749095.1 Aquiflexum sp.
ATCCAAATGATTATACCAATCTGCCCAAGATACTTCAGAGAGAAAATATAGACCCCAGAATCCCCTGGCTATATAACTTTAAACTGGACTTCCGATTTAAATAAATGTAATATAAATTGTGCCTATAAATTGCTTGATAGCTATCGGGACTATAAATATTTGATTGGAATTCCACACGTATCTCAAATAGCCCATCAGTTCCCTCAAGGTGGTCAAGGACTACTTAGGAACCCTTTCCACTTGCTTGATCAGTTCAAAAACATATTAAATCTTACTCTTGACCTTTTCATTCTGGTTTTGGTAAAATTCCATAAAGTGGTTTTCGTAAAAAATAATCTTCCTGACCATATCCTTAACAAGCGAAGGGAAATACCAGACTTTTTTTTACCTGATCCTGAAATCCATTTTTTCTCAAGACGAAACTATATGCCTCTTCCTATTTTGCCTTTTCCGTATGTTAACACTAATTTTATATGAGAACCAACGGTTACCGCTTTTCCACGTGGTTATTATAGAAACCTGTGAGGGTCAGTCAAGACTTAATTTTTTTGATGTATGCCGCTAAATCAATGCAAATTTGCTGGTATTAAGCAAAACAGGTTTAGCCCTAATTTCATTCAGAAAGGGTTATTGGCTCAAACGTCCAGTCTTTTTCTGTTTTGTATTTTTTATGAAAATTCGGGGATTTTATTCCGGCATAAATCATTCCTGCCGCAGGTATAAACAAAAGAAAGGCCGACGGTTGAATCAAAACACCAATTAATGCCCCAAAACCGGCAGTGACCGCACCTCCATAGACAAGCAAGCCGGTGGTTAAGGTGGAAGTTACAAGCGTGTTGCGCTTCAAATAAACTATATCGGCAATTTCGAGTTTTTCATTATCTATTGTAATCGTATTATCCGCTAAACTAAACCGACCAGAAAACTTTTTACCGTCAGTTGTTTCAACTATTATTCTCTTATTTTCCTTAATCAGAAATTCCTTTTGTGTAGTCTGATTTGTTAATTTAATTGCTTGTTGGTCTTGGGCATATAAAATATTTGCAAAAAATAGGCATAGCATTAAAACTGTTAATTTTTTCATGGTCTTGTTTTTATAATGCAAAAGCAAGGTAATCCTGTATTATAATGACCACATACTTTTTACATTATTTTTATGTTAAAGTTTACAATCAATTATTTCAAAAGCAGTGCTTTTCTTTAATTGCCATAATCCTCAACCTAACATAATCGGCATACCAATTTCCATTTTTGAAGTTGGTAGATCTTAACTGTTCCTCAACTTCCAATAATATCCGGTCAATCGTTGACTGATCTATTCCTTCCAAAAATGTTTTACCGAACATATAGATCCAGTTTTGGATCCCGTCATTTTCTTTCAGCAAAGTTTCCCTGTCAAAATGGGCAGCCCAAGTTATCCTAAATCCCTTCTTCTCCAGTAATGCAGCATACTCTGCAAGCGAGGGAAAATACCAGACTTTTTTTTCAGCTTGATCTATGTAACCATTTTTTCTCAATACGGAGCGCAATGCCTCTTCAATATTCCCTATGTTTCCCTTACCTCCAAACTCAGCTACAAATCGCCCTCCTTTTTTCAAACTGGCATAAATGCATTCCGCTGCTTTCTCTTTTTCCAAAACCCAATGCAAGGTGGCATTTGAGAATACAGCATCGAATTGGCCCTCCAATTGAAAACTCTCGGCAGACATAACCCTAAAATCGATTTGGGGATATTTTTCACGGGCTTTGGTGATCATTTCAGGGGAACTATCAATCCCCAACACCTTAGCCCCTAAATTTCGGATCATCTCCGCTAAATCCCCGGTTCCACATCCCAAATCCAATATATGCTCACCTGCTTGGGGATCCAGCAAGTGGATGACATCCTCACCGTATTTGGACACAAAATCATGTTTCTGATCATAAAGACCTGTATTCCACTTCATAATGATGTGATTTAATTATAATGATATAGATAGGATCCGAAGGCTGAAAATCCCTTCATTTTATCTCAATCAAAAAGCCCGACATCAGACCGGGCTTTTTACTTCAATTCTCACTTTGTTTTCTTTTACTTATTTTGAAATAAATAATGATGAGCTAAATAACAAAACTTACAGAAAATCTGTCTCCTGTCGGAAATCTAAAATCGTAAATCTAAAATCTAAAATTTTCCTCTACTTCTGCTTATTACTCTTCTCATAATATTTCATCGCTTCAGGCATCTGCTTATTCAGCTCGTCCTTTCTGCGATTCGGTCCTGGGTGAGTAGATAAGAACTCTGGTGGTTCGGCACCAGAACGGCCTTCACTCATCCTATCCCAGAAGCCGGGTGCTGCCCTTGGGTCATATCCGGCCAAAGCCATAAAATTCAATCCCAATTGATCGGCTTCCAGTTCGTGTCTTCTTGAAAATGTCAGCATGCCCAATTGTCCTCCTACTCCAAAAGCCTGAAGAAAAAGGTTTTGGGTGAGGCTTGGGTTTTGCCCCATGGCTGTCTGTGCACCTCCAATAAGGCCATTCATCAACATTCCATTAGACATCCTTTCTCTACCATGATTGGCAATGGCATGTGCCACTTCATGCCCCATAACCACCGCCACTCCGGTTTCATCCCTACATATCGGCATGATGCCTGTATAGAAGGCAACTTTTCCCCCGGGCATACACCAGGCGTTGACAGATTCATCCTGAATCAAATTGAATTCCCAGGCAAAGCCCTGCAATTCCTTTTCAAGACCCTGTTCGGCCATATATTTTCTTACCGCCTCAGCAATCCTTTTTCCTACCCGAACCACCATTTGTCCTTCTGCCGTATTGGTTACTATTTTATGTTCTTTCAATACTTCATTGTATTGTACAAATGCCAAGGGCAATAATTCTTCATTGCTAACCAAGGCCAACTGATTTCTTCCACTCATCGGGACTTTAGCACAGGAATACACCACAATGACCAAAGCCAATAAAAACATGATTTTCTTTAACATATACTTATATTTTGTCTGAAAGTCACCAAAAAAGGTGCCATTTCAAAAAGGGATTTATTTTTTTGTTTAATTTGACAGCTAATAAAATTAAATGGTTACCCGCTTCTTTGCCAGTAACCCAATATTTTACTACTGAAAATGACGGAAGTCCGAAGCCAGAAGACCGATGTTCCGAACATTCCAGTCTCTTAGCAAGAATTATATTGAATTGACAGATACTGGCATCTATGCGTAATACATATAAAATTATAAAGAGGATGAACCCTGACGCCAAGAAATACATCAACCGCATGACTAACCCTTTTATTTTTTGGTGGGCAATGTTTTTCAAACTTCCCTCAGCAGTTTTTTGGAGGTTAAAAATAAAAAAAATAAGTCCTGAGGAATGTTGGGTCACCATCCCCTATTTCTGGCGAAGTCAAAATCCATTTAATTCCATATATTTCGCTGCGATGGCAGGTGCCGCAGAATTGAGTACCGGAGCACTTTGTCAACTGGCTATGGCAGGGAAAGGGAAATTCAGTATGTTGGTAGTGGATTTCCGAGCAGAATACCATAAAAAAGCCAACCAAAAAATCACCTTTGTCTGTAATCAGGGAAGCGAACTCAACCACGTACTTGACAGCTTAGAACCAGGGGAAAATTCCACCCTAACCATGGTCTCGACAGGCACAAATCCAGATGGAGAGATAGTTGCCAGGTTTTTTGTGACCTGGTCTTTTAAAAAAAAATAGAAAATTGAAGATTTTAGATTTTAGATTGAAGATTGTAGATTGCTCATTAACCCAAACCTAAAAAACCCGCACTTTGAAACCAATCGTATTTAAATCTCTATTATGGTCCTCTTTGCCGGTATTATTATTGGCAGGGGTCATGCATTTGACCGGAAATCCGGATTATGTAGGACCGCTTCTGATTTTGTTTTTTATTTTATTGGGAGTTGGGTTTAGAGGTTTTGATAAACTCAAAGGCTTCACCTACACCATCATGATTTTTGCTTCTGTGACAGCCGCCATGTTTTATCCTACTATTTTTCAGGAAATTGGTGGTTTCAAATTGAGCGGATTGATTGTCCCTCTACTTCAGATTATTATGTTCGGTATGGGAACTTCCATGAGTCTTAGGGATTTTCATGGCGTGGTGAAAATGCCCAAAGGCGTTCTGATAGGTGTGATGTGCCAGTTTACAATTATGCCATTTATAGGATATTCGTTGGCAAAAGCCAGTGGATTTCCACCCGAAATAGCCGCGGGACTGATTTTGGTCGGTTGTTCCCCTAGTGGTATGGCTTCCAATGTCATGAGCTTTTTGGCCAAAGCTAATTTGGCCCTTTCTATTACCATCACTGCCATTACTACCATGCTTGCGCCCTTTATCACACCTGTCTTGATGGGTTGGTTGGCAGGAGAGTTTGTGGAGGTAAATGTGTTCGGGATGGTGATGGACATTATCAAAATTGTCATCATACCCATTGGGGCAGGATTACTGTTCAACAAATACCTGGGAGGTAAGTTGAAATGGCTTGACGCAGCCATGCCTCTTGCTTCGATGATCGGTATTGCTGTTATCATCGTTATCATTACCGCAGCAGGAAGGGACAATCTGTTGACCATAGGACCTTTACTGATTCTTTTGGTCATTTTCCACAACTTGAGTGGATACACTTTAGGATATTGGATGGGAAAACTTTTTAAGATGAATGAAAGTGATTGCAGGACAATTGCCCTTGAAGTCGGGATGCAAAATGCAGGATTGGCATCAGGATTGGCCAAGGAAATGGGTAAAATAGCAACTGTCGGATTGGCTGCTGCTGTATTTGGACCAATGATGAACATCACAGGATCAATCCTGGCATCTTACTGGCATAGAAAACCACCTAAAGATGAGGTCGAACCGGAAATTGAAGAAACTGAAAAGATTGTCTAAATCCTTAAATTAAATCAAATGTCAGATTCATTCGAGCTAACTATGGATGTTCAAATGAACAATTAAGCGTCAAGAATTTCCCTGAACTTAAGAGCAGAAATCCTTCCCAATCCGGGCACTCCCAAAAGTTCTTCAAAATCTGCATTAAAGACATCCTTGAGGCTCCCAAAATGATCCAGCAATTTTTCTGCCCTATCCACTCCAATTCCGGGAAAGCCTTCCAGTATGTGGATTTTCTGTTTTAAAGACTGGTTTTTCTCCTTTTTAAAATTACCCTTACGGGGATAAACCCTTTGGTCTTGAAGTCTGTCCTTTGTCAGTTGTTTATAACCTTGTAACATAATCGCAACTGTTTCCTCAATACCCTTAGACCTGAGGATTGGAATCTTAAAACCAAGGCTTATAGATACCATGATACCTAGAATGGCCTGAACTGAAAAATCAGTCTCTTTAAAATCTTTTTGTCTCCCCTCCAAAATCACAATGGCAGGAATTTTACCTTTTGCAAGTTTGCTTACTTGCTTAAAAAGCCGACCATCTTTGATTGATGCACAGAAATCAATGACAGTTTTTCTTTCTACCAGTAAATCATTGTCAAAAATATAATCCCCCACATCCAACCTTTTTCTCTGTACCAACAAATTCCCCTTTGCCAGCAATTCCTTTTCAACAGACATAGGTTCCCTGTCATCAATAATAACCTCCAAAGGATAAAAATAAGATGATTTGATAAGTCTCGACATGGTTAGGATTCAAGATTTAGAGAATAAAATTTCTTATATTTAGAACAATAAACAAATAGAATATGAAGATTTCCCTTGAAAATTTTCCGGACGTGGGATTAGACGAAAAAGATATCAAACTAGAACTCAGTGTTGCTTTATACAAAAGAGGTAAGTTTTCCATTGGCCAAGCATTTAACTTTGCCGGGATCGATAGAATTCAATTTTTAAAGGAGTTAGCCAAAAGGAATGAAACTGTTAACTATGATATCGAAGATTTAAACATTGATTTGGTCAACCTGAAATTGGAAAATGAAAGTAGTGGCTGATTCATCAGTATTAGTAGGTTTTTTGGCATTAGGAAAAATCGAAATACTAACTGAATTTTTTTATCAGATTTTAATTCCTGAATCAGTATATGAGGAACTCCAATCATTGAAAAATTATGGTTATGATTTAGGCCCAATATCCCATGGTTCATTTATTGTAGCAGAATGTAGAAATAAAACTGCAGTAAATGAGTTGATTAAAGTTTTAGATATTGGAGAGTCTGAATCAATAATAATTAGTATGGAAAGAAGTGCTGACTTATTACTCATCGATGAGAAAAAAGGAAGGAAAATAGCGGAAAATTTGGGGATAAAAATTACAGGAATATTGGGGCTTTTAATTAAAGCTAAAATTGAGGGGAAAATAGATTCCTTAAAATCTGAAATTGAGGTTCTTAAAGAGAAACTCAATTTCAGACTAGATGATAAATTGGTAAATTATGCCCTTCGCCAAGTTGGAGAATTATAAATTAGAAATGTTTCCAACCTTGCGCCTTCAACTGTACAGCCGTTCCGCTTTTAGTAACCAAATACTTCCCTTCTTCCTCCTTGGTCACATGTCCGATGAAATGGATATCAGGATGTTTTTCCAGTTTTTCAAAATCCTTTTGGTCAATGGTAAACAACAATTCGTAATCCTCTCCCCCATTCAATACACAGGTGATCGGATCCAAATTCAGTTCAACTGCGGTATCAAAAGTCTGTTTGTCAATGGGCAACTTGTCCTCATAGATGGTGACACCGACTTTCGATGCCTTGCAGATATGAAACAATTCAGAAGCCAGGCCATCTGAAACATCCATCATACTACTCGGTACGATTTCCAACTCCCTCAATTCATGGATAATATCCATTCTTGCTTCAGGCCTTAACTGTCTTCCCGTGACATAGCTGTACTTCTCCAATTCAGGTTTCATATCCGGGTTTGCCAAATAAACCTGCTTTTCTCTTTCCAAAATCTGCAATCCTACCAAGGCTCCTCCAAGATCTCCTGTAACACAGATGATATCATTGACTTTTGCGCCTGACCGGAAACTCAACAATTCTTTTTTGCTTTCCCCGATAGCAGTCACCGAAATCACCAAACCTGACCGGGAAGCTGTAGTATCACCTCCTATAACATCTACATCATAATGTTCTGCCGCAGCATTGATTCCTGCATACAGAGCGTCAACGGCTTCTACAGAAAATCTATTCGATAGGGCAATGCTTACAGTAATCTGCTTTGGCACAGCATTCATGGCTGCCACATCAGAGATATTGACGGCAACTGCCTTGAATCCGATATGGGGCAAGGGCGCATAGGACATATCAAAATGAACTCCTTCCAACAACAAATCGGTGGTAATCACTTTGACATGGTCTCCCGCCTCAATGACAGCTGCATCATCTCCGATTCCTTTGATGGTAGAAGCGTGTTTGATGATGATTTTTTCATTGAGGTGGTCGATCAGACCAAATTCCCCTATTTCAGAGATCTCAGTTCTTTCTTCGGACATGTTGTTCTTTTTATTTCTTTGTTGGAAATGCAAAGATACTGCGAATTCCCAATTGCGTCATGCCTTCCGTATTTGTCGGGAAAAATGGATTGGCATTGAAGGTAGGTATTATCAATAAAGCATTCTTATCTCCCAAATTGAACTCCTTGCCAAATCCTAATGAAAAGCCAAGACGAAAAACACCGAAGAATTCACTGCTTGCCTGGGATATATTGGGCCCAAACTGCAATAAAAATCTTTTAGGGAGCCAAAGTCTGAAATTTGCCGGAATTGTCCAATGATTCATTGCATCATTATAAGAAGGATTGGATATGCCGGGAGGAAAAGTTGGTGTCACCCTAAATTGATTATTGGAATACACCAATCCTGTCTCAAATTCCCATTTTTCGGATAGAGGCTTTAAATAAAGAAATCCAATATCAAAAAAATACCTTCCATTATAATTAGGAGCTCCATCAGCATAACTTGGAATATAATGTGGATTGCCATATGAAACCTGTAATCCAAACCTACTCCAGGCAACTTCTTGGGCAAAAGAATTTTGATTGACCAAAAACATAAAAATAAGCACTGTAACGATCCTGGCAATTTTCATAGCAACTCAAAATTAAACTAAACATGATTTTAGAAACAATTCCAAATATCAAAAAAAAATTAAAATTGAAAGGATAGAAACCAGAAATTGATAAAGAATGAGAAATGAAATACCTTCATTCTTTTTTGCTTTAGATACATGTGTGTTGAATAAAAATAAAATAAATCTGTTTCTTTTTTTATCCTTGATTTTGACCTAACTTTTAATTCAAATTTCCTTATAATTCACTTTTAAATAAATCACTATGGACCTTTTAATTAAATCTCCTGCCTTTTTATTAATGTTTGTTTTATTTGCTAATTATGGTCATTCCCAATCCTATATAGGAAATACCATAGACAATTATTCAGGAGTACATTCTCTGCTCCTCAACCCCGCCAATGTGGTAGGATCCAAAACCAGATTTGAGCTCAATATCTTATCTGCAAGTGCTTTTGTCGGGAATGACTATCTGAGCGTGGACTTCACGGATTTCAAAAACATGAGTGATGGATTTTCGTTTGATTCCGATGTCGAAAAAACACCGACTGAAACGAATAATTTTTTTGGTAATGTTGATTTAATTGGCCCTTCCATCATGTTCAGGTTGAATGAAAAAAGCAGCGTTGGGATCAGCACCAGGGTGAGGACATTTTTCAACCTGCACAATATCAGCGGTCTGTTTTATGAAAGTATTTCTGAAGGTTTTGATTCACAATCTGATTTTCAGGCAGAAATGGAAAACCTGTCAGGAAATATCCATGCCTGGGGAGAATTTGGGCTTACCTACGGCAGGATTATTCTAGACGATGAATCAAGACGTTTGAAAATCGGTACGACATTGAAATACCTTGGCGGTGCCGGTGGACTTTTCACCTCCAGTCCGCAATTAAGCGCCGCATTTAATTCCAATACTAAAATATTGGCCACAGGTGGTTCGTTGGATTATGGATATACTTCCGGCTTTGATACGGAAGATATCAAGTTCACTGATTTCACCGGAGGATTCGGGGCAGACATTGGGGTAGTATATGAGTTAAGGTCTAAAAACCATTATCCTGTTGATTCTGTGTATTCACAAAAACCTTACAAACTTCGTTTTGGGATTTCAGTAGCTGATATCGGTGCTATCAATTACAAAGAGGTTTCTGAGTTCAGCTATAATTTGAACGGTTCTGTAGATGTGGCAGAGTTTGACGAAAAGGACCTGGAAGAACTGTTGAATGATAATTATCAAGGTACGGAAGTAACCGGAAACAAGTCACTTGGTCTTCCCACATCCCTTCAGGCATTTGTGGATTACAGTGTTTCCAAAAAGTTTTTTTTGAGCCTTCATGGTGCATATTCTCTTAGAAGTGCCTCCACTTTCAATGTTAACAATATTATAAATACCCTCTCAGTCACGCCCAGATTTGAATCCAAATGGATCAGTATTTATAGTCCATTGAGTTTAAGGCAATTCCAATCCGGTATTCTTTGGGGAGTAGGATTGAGAACAGGACCATTCATGATAGGATCCGGATCAGTGTTGTCAAATCTCCTCTCAAGCTCATCCAAAAGCACTGACGTTTTTATTGGACTAAAAGTGCCGATATTTAAAAATAAAGCCCGAAATTTCAAATAATAAAGATTTAGGCTACCCTGATTTTCCAATTCTAAATTCACATTAAAACTTATTTGAATAAGACATAAAAAGATGTGCTCAAAATTGAATTAAAAGATTTTAATTTTCTCCTGACACAATTCCACTAAAACTCCATTAGTTGACCTGGGGTGCAAAAAAACAACCAATTTATTATCAGCCCCTTCTTTTGGGGTATCATTCAGAATTTCAAATCCTTCTGCCCTGAGCCTTTCCATTTCCCTGAAGATATCTTCCACATCAAAAGCGATGTGATGAATACCCTCAGCCTTCTTTTCGATGAATTTGGCTATTTGGCTATCTTCTCTTGTCGCTTCCAAAAGTTCGATTTTAATATCCCCTATCTGAAAAAATGAAGTCATAACTCCCTCACCTTCTACACTTTCTGTTTTGTAATGTGCCGAACCCAATAATTTTCTGAACAAGTCATTTGATTTTTGAAGATCGCGGACTGCTATTCCCAAATGTTCGATTTTTCTCATCTTGATATTTTTTTATCTTTGTTGGTGAATCATTTCAAAATGAAGCATGTTGAATTGAAGCTTGTAAATATGACTTAATAATTTAAAGATATGATAATCGTTTCGGAAAAGGCAAAAGAAAGAATCCTCGAATTGAAAAAAGAGGAAGGAAGGGCAGATAATGAGAATATCAGAGTTTCTGTAAAGGGAGGTGGATGTTCGGGATTGATGTATGACCTGGGCTTTGACGGTACCACAGTGGAATCTGACCATATTTTTGAGGACAAAGGAGTCAAAATCATTGTCGATAGGAAAAGTTTACTGTATTTGGCCGGAACTACCCTTGAGTTTTCCGATGGCCTGAACGGAAAAGGTTTTCAGTTTGTCAACCCAAATGCTTCAAGAACCTGCGGTTGCGGGGAAAGTTTTTCAGTTTAAAAAAAAACTTCAAAAAATTTAATTTTATGCCGGTTTTTAAAAACCGGCTTTTTTAATGATAATATGTTAATCAAACCATCATAGCTTTGCGTAAAAACACACCTATTAGATTTAAACTTATAAATTGTATAATAATCTCAAGCTTTTTGACCATATAGTCCTGCCAATTACACCAATTTTTTCAGTCCAAATTTTTAATTAAAAAATTATATTTAATAGTCATTTTCAATTATTTTTTTAAAAAATGCGGGAAATAAATTTCAATTTAAATTTCATTCGAAAGGAAAATGTTTTTTACTTACATTATTAATTCCTTTAATTATTTTACTTAATCAATTTATTTACTAAAACTAAACCGTTTATGACAAAAAATTTACTGAGCGTATTTCTCTGTTTCTTTTTGCTGGGAAGCATTGCAAATGCACAAACTAAAACAGTTACGGGGACTGTTATTTCTATCGAAGATAATTTGCCCCTGCCCGGAGTAAATGTGATCATCAAAGGAACGACATCCGGTGCTGTTACGAATTTGGATGGAAATTATTCCATTCAGGCAGAATCAAACCAAACATTGGTCTATTCCTTTGTAGGATTTGAATCACATGAAGCCTTGATAGGAAACCGAAGTGTCATTGACGTTACTTTGCAGCTAGATGCCAAGACCTTGGGTGAGGTCGTAGTCACAGGTTTTGGTACAATTACCAAAGGAGACCTGACCGGAAACATTGCATCTATCAAAGGCGCAGAAATCGCCAATATCCCGGTTCCTAACTTTCAGGAAGCCTTACAGGGGAGATTAGCAGGTGTTTTTGTTGAATCTTCAAGTGGAAAATTAGGCGAAGGTGTCAAGATTAGAGTTAGAGGTACTACTTCAATTTCCGGAGGAAATGACCCCCTATACATTATTGACGGTCTTCCTATTACCTCAGGTGGTGCAATTGGACAGTTCAATCCCTTGGCAGATATCAACTTCAATGATATAGAATCGTTCGAAGTATTGAAAGATGCATCAGCAGCTGCTATTTATGGAGCAAGAGCTGCAAACGGTGTTGTCCTGATCACAACCAAGTCAGGTGCCAGAGGCAAGACAAAATTTAATGTGGGTATCCAAAGAGGTGTTTCATCTCCGACAAGGAAAAGAGAGTTCTTAAATGCTCCTGAGTTTGTGGAACTGATGAGGGAAGCCGGGTACAACAATGACCTAAGAAATGGTTTTGATCCAATCAACAATCCAGATGATTTTGCAGGTTCTGATTTACAATTTGTGGAAAGCAGATTGAACCGATACTCGGGCTGGTCAGACTGGAGGACTTTGGAAACGGATACAGATTGGCAGGAACAGGCATTCAACCCGGATGCAGGAGTCACCAATGTCAACTTTTCTGCCTCAGGAGGTGATGAGAAAACAAAATTCTATTTCAGTACGGCCTATGACAAGCAGGACGGAATCATGATCAGAAATGATTTTGAAAGGATTTCAGTAAGGATGAACCTTGACCATCAGGTAAATGAGCGATTTACTCTGGGAGCGAATCTGGGTATCAGCAGAACAAGAAACAACAGATTGGCAGATGACAATCAGTTCAACAATCCAATACAGTTGGTTGCCTTAGCTCCTATCACTCCCATCAGGGATCTTGATGGTCAATTGTATGACCGTCCCACGGCGACTTATTACAACAACCTGATTGATTCAGAGAATGCTCAGTGGCTGAATACCTCTTTCAGAAATATTTCCAATATCTATGGGGAGTACAGATTCACTGACAAGCTGAGATTTAGAAGTGAATTCGGTGTGGATGTAATGAACCAAAACGAAGAGCAGTTCTTCGGGTCCAGAACCAACCTTGGATTATCTACAAATGGTTTTGCTAGATCAAGATGGTTGAGGATTTTCAATTACAATACCAACAACTACTTCACTTATATCAATACTTTCGCTGAAAAGCACAACCTTGAGGTTGTAGGTGGTATGCAGTTCCAAAAATCAGAGGATAACTTTACCAGCGTTGAAGGTCAGGAATTTCCTTTGGATGAGTTGAGAACGCTTGCTTCAGCAGCGGAGATCACAGGAGGTACTTCCACATTTACCAACTTTACATTCCTATCATACTTTGCAAGAGCCAATTATAGATTTGCAGGTAAATATCTGGCGACTATCAGTGGAAGAGTCGATGGTTCCTCAAGGTTTGGAGACAACAATAAATATGGTTTCTTTCCTGCTGCTTCTGTAGGCTGGATTGTTTCAGAGGAATCATTCCTTAAAGGAAATGACGCACTAAGCTTATTGAAATTGAGAGCATCTTATGGTCTTACCGGTAACGCCGAAATCGGTAATTTTGACCATTTGGGTCTTTACGGTCCGGTATCCTATGCATTGTTACCGGGATTAAGACCAACTCAAATTCCAAATCCAAACCTAAACTGGGAAAAAACTGCACAGTTCAACGTTGGTGTTGAGTTCGGTATTTTTAGAGACAGAATTACCGGCGAAATTGATTATTATAACAAAGACACCCGGGATCTGCTCTTGAATGTTCCTGTACCTGCGACCTCAGGTTTCGCAGTCCAAAGACAGAATATCGGTAGAATGCAGAATTACGGGTTTGAACTGATCTTGAACGGTGCCATAGTTACCAAACAGGATTTCAGCTGGAATGCAACCTTTAACCTTGCAAGGAACGTGAATACTGTTAAAGAACTCGCTCCAGGTCAAACTTCTATCCCTCCATCTTCCTCTAGATTCCTTAATGGAATTTTTATTGATGAGCCAATAGGGGTGTTTTATGGCCCAAAATATGCCGGTGTCGATCCTGCTAATGGTGACGCACTTTACTACCTTAATGAGGAGTTAACTGAAACTACAAACAATTTCAATGACGCTGCAAGAATGGTTGTAGGTGATCCAAACCCAAGATTCTTTGGAGGTATTACCAACAATTTTACTTTCGGTAATTTTGATGCCAGTTTCCTTTTCCAAGGTGTATTTGGAAATGATATTTTTGACGGAGGTGGAGGTTTCTTCGCTGCCAATGGTGATTGGTTCGATAACTCCACCAGGGATCAATTGGCCAGATGGCAGAACCCGGGTGACATCACCATGATACCGCAGGCAAGGTTGGGAGAATGTAACGGATGTCAGGCATCAAGCAGATACCTTTCTGACGGAAGTTATGTAAGATTGAGAACTTTGACAATAGGTTATACTTTACCTTCCACCTTACTCAACAAGATGAAAATCTCCACTGCAAGATTTTACTTCACAGGCCAAAACCTGTTGACTTTCACCAAATATGCGGGATGGGATCCTGAGGTGAATGCAGATTACCTGGCAAGTAACGTCTTCCAGGGAAATGACTTCTATTCAGCGCCACAGGCCAGAATTTTCTCATTGGGTCTTAATGTTGGATTTTAAATAGCAAATAAAATGAAGAAATATATAATAATAGCAATATTAGGGCTTTCTACTGTTTTCAGTAGCTGTAATGATGAGTTGTTCCTCACCCCATTTCAAAGTATTGACCAGAGCATCGCACTCAGTAATGATGCCAATGTCAAAAGTGTTTTGATCGGTGCCTACTCAGAAACAAGAAGTGTTGCACTTTATGGTGGAAGACTTCAGCTGTATGCTGAGATGCTGGGTGCAAACGGTGAAGTAAGATGGGAAGGTACTTTCAATCAGCCCAGGGAAATCTTCAATAAATCAATATTTGTCAACAATTCCTTTGTTGAAGGTACTTGGGCCGCTGCCTATCGAGCCATCAACGTTGCAAACAATGTTCTCGGCGCTTTGGATGTAGTCAATGAGGACGACAGAAACAGGGTAAGAGGTGAGGCTTTGTTTTTGAGAGGTTCGATGTACTTTGAACTGATCAAACTTTATGGTTTACCTTTTGTCGCCGGAAATCCATCTACTAATCTTGGTGTTCCATTGATACTTGCTCCTACCAGAGAGATTAATGATGACAGCTTTGTAAGCAGGAATACTGTTCAGGAGATTTACAATCAAATTTTGAGTGATCTGACAGAAGCAGAAAGTCTTCTGCCTCCATCAAATAGTTTCCTGGCCAATTCCTATGTCACCGCTGGCCAACTTTCTAGAGTGTATCTTCAATTGGAAAGATTCGGAGATGCCAGGGATGCTGCCAATAGGGCGATAACCCTTGCAACAGGGACAGGAAAGTCTTTGATACCGGTCTTTATGGAAGCATTCAATACAGAGAGTAATTCGGCTGAAGATCTTTATGCCATACAGGTGAACACCCAGGATCCGGCCAATGACATGTTCCTATTTTATTCTTTACCTGAATTTGGTGCAAGAGGTGGTGATGTGGCAATCCTAGCCAATCACCTTGAACAATATGAACCAGGGGATTTTAGGTTGAGCCAATTTTACACCGGTGCAGGTGAATTGAGAACTGCCAAATGGAGAGACCAGTTCAGGAACGTAAAGGTGATAAGGCTTGCCGAGATGTACCTGACACGTGCAGAAGCCAATTTCAGGGAAAGTACGGCAATTGGTGATACCCCGTTGAACGACATCAACCGAATCAGGGCAAGGGTAAATCTTCCTGCAAAGACAACTTTGACTTTAGCTGAGATTTTGCAGGAAAGAAAAGTGGAACTGGCACATGAAGGCCATATCATCCATGATGTCAAAAGAACCCGTGGTTCCATTAATGACAACACCGGTGACCTTGTATTTCCATTTGATAGCCCCAGAATGGTATTTCCCATTCCTCAAAGGGAAATGGATGCCAATCCAAATCTGGTACAAAATCCGGGTTACGGAAATTAAAAAAACAAACCTAAATAAAAAAGCCACCATTTTGGTGGCTTTTTTATTTGCCCTGTTCGCTATACTAATGCTCATTACTTACCTTTGCGACCGGATAAACAAACCCATATATGACAGATTCAATCAAAAAAGTCCAACTCAATGACCTCCATGAAGCTTTGGGAGGAAAAATGGTTCCTTTTGCAGGTTTTAATATGCCTGTAAGATACACATCGGATATAGAGGAACACAAAACAGTAAGAGGAGGAGTAGGCGTATTTGATGTTTCACACATGGGGGAATTTATGGTCAGGGGGTTAAAAGCCCTGGACCTGATTCAGAAAGTCACTTCTAATGATGCCTCTAAACTGGTCATTGGACAGGCCCAATACTCCTGTTTCCCCAATGATCAAGGTGGAATTGTGGATGATCTGATTGTCTACAAAATGGGAGAAGAAGAATATATGTTGGTGGTCAATGCTTCCAATATCGATAAAGACTGGAACTGGATCAATCAACATAATTCGATGGGTGCTGAATTGGAAAACATTTCGGATAGTCTTTCCTTATTTGCCATTCAGGGGCCAAAGGCCATTGAAGCTGTTCAGGCCCTAACCTCTGTTGATCTTTCTAGCATTAAGTTTTATCATTTTACGAAAGGTGATTTTGCAGGAGTCAATGATGTGATCATTTCAGGAACAGGATATACCGGTGCAGGAGGATTTGAGATTTATGTTAAAAATGAATATGCTGAGAAAGTCTGGAATGCAGTTTTTGAAGCTGGAGAAGAATTTGGAATCAAACCCATTGGGTTAGGTGCAAGAGACACCCTTAGGCTGGAAATGGGTTATTGCCTTTATGGAAACGACATCAATGATGAAACATCTCCCCTAGAGGCAGGATTGGGTTGGATCACAAAATTCACCAAGGATTTTATCAACAGCGAAAATCTAAAAAAACAAAAAGAAAAAGGAGTCGATAAAAAGTTGGTCGGCTTTATCATTCAGGACAAAGGAATTCCCAGGGCCCACTACCCTATTGTAAATACTTCCGGTGAAGTGATCGGAGAAGTGACTTCAGGCACAATGTCTCCTTCCATGGGCGTGGGTATTGGATTGGGATATGTAAAGTCTGAATACGCATCCCCGGGGACAGAAATTGCAATTACTGTCAGAAATAAAAACCTGCCGGCCAAAATCGAAAAACTTCCACTGTACAGAAAATAGATTTCCCTAAATCAAAACCTCGCCATTGAACAAACAATCTCAATGGCGAGGTTTTTTATTGAATTTTGAAAATGAAAAAAGTTGAAATTTGCCTCAGTCCTGAATTGATTCATCTGTATGATGTCAAAGATAAAAATGTGGTGATAGTAGATATCTTTAGGGCAACCTCCACCATGATGGCTGCTTTGGCAAATGATGTTACTTCCATTACCCCTGTTTTTGACCTGGAATCCTGCAGGATGATGGCAAAAGAAGGTTATGTGATTGCAGGAGAAAGAGATGGAACAACAGCCGAAGGTTTTACTTTGGGAAACTCTCCTTTATCCTACCTGGAAAAGAAATATGCGGGAAAAGAGATTGCGATGACAACTACTAATGGAACCGTCGCCATAGAAATAACCAAAGACGCTGCCCGAAACATTATACTCGGCGCTTTTGTAAACCTCAAAGCGACAGCGGAATTTTTGATTAAAGAGGAAAATGATGTCCTGATTCTTTGTGCGGGTTGGAAGGGAAAATTTAATCTCGAGGACTCTTTATATGCGGGTGCACTGGTCAGCAGTTTACATCCCCATTTTTGGACTGATTGTGATACATCAATCGCCATGAGATCTCTCTATGAAGGAAATACCCACAGGCTGCACATTTTTATGGGACAGGCCTCCCATGCCAAAAGACTACAAAACCACAATATTGAAGCGGATATTGATTTTTGCCTTTTAGAAAATATTTATGATTTCATCGGAATTTTAGAAGATGGCAAACTGATAGCCAAAAAGCCCGGAAACTAAACCAACCAAACAATATTTGACAAACTTCAAGCTCAGATTCACTTTGCCATCAAATTTACATACCTTTGTTGGCGTTCAGAAATCAATCATTTCACTGTAGAAAATTCCACCACAACATGACCGAGGTTAAACTCTTTTCCGGTACCAACAGCCACCTTCTTGCCGAAAAAATAGCAAAACATTACGGAAAAAATCTTGGAGATCTGACCATCTCAAAATTCAGTGACGGAGAGATGTCACCCAGCTATAATGAGTCTGTAAGGGGTTGTACTGTATTTTTGATCCAAACAACAAATCCTAATGCTGATAACCTCATGGAGTTATGCTTGATGATAGATGCAGCAAAAAGAGCCAGTGCTTATAAAGTTTGTGCGGTAGTTCCTTATTATGGTTACGCCAGACAGGACCGTAAAGACAGACCTAGGGTTTCCATAGCTGCCAAATTGATTGCCAATATGTTGACCTCGGCTGGAGCGGATAGAATTATGACCTGTGACCTGCACGCCGGACAGATCCAAGGTTTTTTTGATATACCTTTGGATCATTTAAATGGATCAGCTATTTTTGTGCCCTATTTAGAAAGGCTTAGTTTGGATAACATGCTTTTTGCGGCACCTGATGTAGGTGGTGTGGCCCGGGCAAGGTCTTATGCCAAGCATTTTGAAGTAGAAATGGTGGTCTGTGACAAGCACAGAAAAAGAGCCAATGAAGTGGCTTCCATGCAGGTAATCGGTGATGTGGAAGGGAAAGATGTGATCCTTATTGATGATCTGGTGGATACTGCGGGCACTTTGTGTAAGGCTGCTCAGATTATTATGGACAAAGGTGCTACCTCGGTACGCGCCATTGCCACTCACGGTGTTCTATCCGGCAATGCATATGATAATATTGAGAATTCTGTCCTCAAAGAACTTGTGATCACAGATACCATTCCTTTGAAAGGTCAGAGTTCAAAAATCAGAGTTTTGTCTGTTGCAGATCTATTTGCAAAAGCTATCCATGCAGTAACAGGAAATACTTCCATTTCTGCATTATTTATTTAATGAATTACTTAATCAATTATATATACTTAAATTAAAATTTATGAAATCTTTAGAGATTATAGGGTTTAAAAGAGCAAATCTCGATAACCAGGAATTGAACCAAATCCGTCAGGAAGGTAATGTTCCCTGTGTAGTTTATGGACCTGCTATCAAAGAACAAATCCATTTCTACTCCCCTGCTATTTTGTTCAGAGACTTGGTGTACACTCCGGAAGTCCACATGGTTGATCTGAACATCGAAGGCGAAAAAATGAAAGCAGTATTGAAAGATTCCCAGTATCACCCTGTTTCTGATGTGTTGATGCATGCGGACTTCTTGGCTTTCAGTCCTGACAGACCAATCAAGTTTGAAATCCCGGTTGTAATCAAAGGTACTTCTCCAGGTATCATCAAAGGTGGTAAACTTGAATTCAAAACAAGAAAATTAGCAGTCAAAGGTTTGGCAGGTAATCTTCCTGATCAAATTGAAGTTGATATCAATAACCTGGATTTGGGTAAATCATTCAGAGTTGGAGAATTGAAAGTTGAAGGCTTTGAAATCCTGACCAGTCCTAATGTTACTATAGTTACTATTGGAATACCAAGAGCACTAAAGGGCAAAAAAGCTGAGTAATCAGACTTTAGAAAACGATAAAATCAAATCCTGCTTAATCATAAGCAGGATTTTTTATTTTTGTGCAGCTTTTATCATAATAAAAAAATGAAATATCTCATCGTGGGACTTGGCAATATCGGTCCAGAGTATGAACTGACAAGACATAACGTAGGCTTTCTTACCGCAGACAGGTTGGCTGACAAACACGGAGTCCAATGGAAAAGTGACAGGCTTGCTTTTACCACTCATTTTAAATTTAAAAGCAGACAGATCCATCTGATCAAACCTACCACCTATATGAATCTCAGCGGTAAATCCGTAAACTTTTGGATGAAAGAGCTGCATATTCCAAAAGAAAACGTCCTGGTCATCGTAGATGATGTAGCACTTCCTTTCGGAAAGTTGAGGATGAGGGGCAAAGGTTCTGCTGCAGGCCATAATGGACTTAAAAGTATTGAAGATCTCACCGGGGGACAGGATTATCCAAGATTGAGATTTGGTATTGGAGATGATTTCCCCAAAGGAAGACAGATAGAATATGTCCTCGGCAGATGGTCCCAAAAAGAAATAGATGAACTTCCAATTTTCATGGACAAAGCGATTGAAATGATCCTGAGCTTTTGTACTGTCGGGATTAATATGACGATGACGCAGTTTAATGAATAATTAAGGGATATAAGTTGAAATATTCTTTGCGATATAAATTGAAATATTCTGAAATGAAAATAGATTGAAATATGCTTTGCGAAATATTCTGAAATGAAATAGACTGAAATATTCTGAAGTGAAATAAATAGATAGATGCTATGCGATATAGGTTGAAATAATTGAAAGGACATATCGTATTTCTATTTATTTTCAACCCCATCCCGAATGGATGCCACTCTCAGGATCTCCGATTCGCTTCGGTTTCTATAATATTTCAATATTATTTCTACTTTATTTCAACTCTATTTCAATTGTATTTCCCTTTAATAAAAAAGAATTGGAGATAATCTTTTGAATTCCACTTTTTGAAAACTTACTTTGCATCCACTTCAGGAAACTGATTTATAAAGAAGAGGTGAGAGAACAGGCTCGGAGACCCTCTGGCAACCACCCCGACACATCGGGAAAGGTGCCAAAACCTGCCCGTCCAATCGGGAACTATAAATTAGAAATTATGCCATCTGCACAGATTTACACTTTACTTCAAGAAATTATTTGGACTTATTGTATTGGTACCAAGTACCAAGTACCAAGTACCAAGAATTGGGAGATATGCCATTTTTTTGAGCTGGATTTAATAAAATTGGCAGATATCAAGGTTTTGAATCTCCTAATACCTTTATCAGCAATTCTACCCTTATCGACTATTTATTTCAAATTGATCCATAATCTCAATAACCTATTTCAATTTTATTTCAATCATATCCCGAATCGCTATTTCTCTCGGGATCTCCGCTTCACTCCGATTTCTACATTATTTCTACCGTATTTCCATTCTTTTTCCTTTAATTCCAAATAGTCCTTTTAAAGAATAACCAATTCAACCATTAACCAAAACTTCAATGTCCCATTTTGAAACTGACGCCATTCGTATATCAAGCTCCAAATCCAACCATAAGGAGCATTCTGCACCTTTGTATTTAAGTTCAAGTTTTACTTTTGATTCTGCAGAGGAGGCAAGGCAGATGTTTGCGGAAGAAATCGAAGGGAATATCTATTCCAGGTATGCCAATCCCAATTCATCTGACCTGATTCAAAAAGTGTGTGTTGCGGAAGGGACTGAGGACGGAATTGCAACAGCTTCCGGGATGGCAGCGATGTTTGGTAGCATTGCCTCTCTTTTGCAACAGGGAGACCATATCCTTGCTTCACGGTCTCTTTTTGGTTCAACGCATCAATTGCTGACAAGGGTATTTCCAAAATGGGGAATTACATCCACATACGGAGACATTGCTGATACCGCCAATTGGGAGAAGCTCGTCAAGCCAAACACCAAAATGCTCTTTATTGAAACTCCTTCCAATCCCGGTTTGGAGATCATTGACCTCGAATGGGTAGGGAAATTCGCCGAAGCGCATAACCTGATTTTGGTGGTGGACAATTGCTTTGCAACTCCTTACCTGCAACAGCCCGCAAAATGGGGTGCGCATATCGTGACCCATTCAGCCACCAAATATATAGATGGGCAAGGAAGGGTATTAGGAGGTTTGATTTTGGGGAAGCAGGATCTGATCAAAGAAGTGCAGTTTTTTACAAGACATACCGGTCCATCCATATCCCCATTTAATGCCTGGATCCTTTCAAAAAGCATGGAGACTTTGGCGGTCAGAATGGATAGGCATTGTGGCAACGCCCAAAAAATTGCTGAGTATTTTGAAGGCAACAAAGAGATAGAATTTGTAAAATACCCTTTCCTCGCCTCCCACCCTCATTATGAATTGGCAAAAAAACAAATGTCGCAGGGAGGAGGAATCATTACGCTGACTTTGAAAGGTGGAATCCAAAGGGCACAGCGGTTTATTGATGCCCTACAGATGATTTCTATTACTGCAAACTTGGGGGATAGCAGGAGTATCATCACCCATCCAGCTTCAACCACCCATAGTAAACTGAATGAAGAAGAAAGGGCCAATGTTGGCATTACGGATGGATTGGTAAGACTTTCTGTTGGCTTGGAACATCATGAGGATATCATTCTGGATGTAGAAAGGGCATTGGATAGCTCCAAATAGGATTTTCTTTCTCAAAGTTATCAATGTCAGAATTTCGGAGCGTCATGCTGAACGTAGAGAAGCATCCCATGAGGTTCAGAAAAAGAATGAATTTGA
>NZ_JBGTCA010000188.1:0-1609 GCF_041749095.1 Aquiflexum sp.
AAAGTTCGGGCAAATCGCCTTTGAGTCTACATCTGTCAAGAAAACCGGTGCAAATGAAATGAAGATAACAGGCTTGATAACCATCAAGGGGGTTCAAAAAAGCATCGAACTGATGGTTACTTCCAAGGAAAATGGCGGTAAAACAAGCCTGTTGATTTCGGGGACATTGAACAGAAGGGATTTTGGTGTTGGTGGATATAGTCTGGTGCTTTCGGATGATGTAAAATTAGATTTAAAAATCGAGGTTTAAGTATTCAGGTGTTTAGGATGATGGGACTGTATTTATTAAGTTTTGTTTTATTTTTCTCTTTGACCGACAGTACAGCAACAATGCAGGACAGCTCCTCGATAGCTTTCAACCATAAACCAAACCTCAAAGCATATCCCATCATCTATTACACCCCTGAAACAAAATTTGCTTTTGAGGGATTTGCCTATCTCAGTTGGGTTGCCCAGGGCACGGAAAGAAAATCCAACGTCAGGTTTTTTGCGGTCTATACCCAAAACAAACAACGCATCTTTATCTTACCCTGGCAGGCCTACCTGAAAAATGAAAAGATGTTCCTGGATGGCGGTTTCGATTTCAGAAGATTTCCTGAGTATTTCTATGGAATAGGTAACCAAACGCAGGAGGACAACAGGTTTTTGTATGATTTTACTGCATTTACCTTCGAGAACAAAGCTTTTTTCAAAACCTACAAAAATATTTTTGTGGGCTTGAACACACAATTTCTAAATCTTTGGCCCGGTGATTCAAATTTATTACCTGCTGAACTGAAATCAGGTGCATTGGGAATCAGTGAAGGCTATCGTTTCTTTGGCTTGGGGCCATCCATTCTATCCGATAGCAGGGATCAGATCCTATCTCCCACCAAAGGGAAGTACATGGAATTCAGTAGCCAATTTGGTATGGGTATAATGGAAGAAAGGAATATAAACTTTATCATCAATAAACTCGATGTAAGAACCTTTACCAGTTTGAACGAAAAGACTATCTGGGCTAATCAATTTTTGGCCCAGTATTCACTAGGAGAAGTTCCTTTTCGGAGTTTGCCTACTTTGGGTGGCCCTTATTTACATAGAGGCTACTATCAGGGCAGATTTAGGGACAATCACTTGCTCCTTATTCAGTCAGAAATTCGCAGATCCATAACATCAAGATGGGGTGTGGTGGGTTTCCTATCAGCCGGCAGGGTATATGCCGGAAAAAAGGATAATTTGTTAAGGGAAATCCATCCGGCTCTTGGAACCGGCTTAAGATATCAATTCAACAAAAATGACAAAACCAATATCCGCTTGGATTTCAGTATTACTCCTGATTCAAGAGGGGTATATTTGTTTTTTGCCGAAGCATTTTGAAATGGCAAAGGGCCTGTAAATTCCAATGTGGAAACTCATGGTTCGGAGGAAGGTTGTCCTCTCGAATTACTTAACAGAAAAATTTTTATATGTTGATAATGAAGCGTTTTACAATTTCAATACTCTTGGCCATAGCAGTTTTATTGGCTACCAGCCGTTGCATTACATTTCGAGAATCAAACAATAAGATTTCGAAGAAAATGCAGGTTGCCGGTCTGGATTTTTCGATTTCTTATGAAACCGTCTCCAT
>NZ_JBGTCA010000189.1:0-9701 GCF_041749095.1 Aquiflexum sp.
TCAATGATCTGTACAAACCCAATAGGCCGACCGTTCAATTCAGCCATAAGCTGTAAGCGCCATTCAGGGTTTTTGGCAAGCTCTGATTCCCAATCCCAGTCTTCATCGGGATCTGCAAAGATATTATGTTCCTGTTTGTCCCAATATATCAGCATGTCAAGGTCAGAGGGTCTTGCTTCCCTGAGTTCAATATGGATGCTATCTGAACCGGTCATTTTCTTTTTTTGTGGCTTTCGATTTATTTTCAGCTACCCTGAATTGTACAATAGCTATAATCAGTTCTTTGGGTATCCTATCAGCAACGGTCAAGCTTTCATGTTGGATATGACAAGGAGAAGTCTTTGACGCATTAGAACAGTTTTCAAGAGGATCAAATTGTATGTCCTTGTCACCTCGACGGTAGGAGAGGTCTATTTAGAGCTTTTATCCGAAATCTATTTAGAAAAAGCAGAACTTAGTTTCCAAATTAGGGTAGTAGATTTCTCTCTACGTTCGAAATGACAAGGGAAAGCCATTGACCCGATTTTTCAAATAAAAGTGTTCAACCGTAAATCTAATTTATGCATACTAAGGGTCTTTTTACTTCCGACTTATGATATATATCAACAGCATTAATCCCCCTGATATACAATCCTTCCCCCCACCACAGTCATTTTCACTTTGGCATCCAGAATTTCATCTTCGGGGATTTCCATGATGTTTTTGTCAAAAACAGTGAAATCTGCTGCTTTTCCCACTTCGATGGAACCTTTGAAATCTTCCTCGAATTCAGCAAAAGCCCCGGCAAGGGTATAGGATTTCAGCGCCTGATCTCTTGTCAATTTCTGATCGGGTTCATAGCCACCTTCAGGGAGCATTTTGAGGGTTTTTCGACTTACGGAGGCATAGAAAGAGGGGATGGGATCCAATGGTTCTACAGGTGCATCCGTCCCATTGGAAATCACCGCTCCTGATGCAAGTAGTTTTTGCCAAACATAAGCGCCGTCAGTAATACGCTTTGGTCCTAATCTTCCGATTGCCCAAGGACGGTCTGAACTTAGATGAATGGCCTGAATGGCTGCAATGACACCCATTTCCCCAAATCTGGAAATATCATCCACATGCAAATGTTGGGCATGCTCGACGCGGAATCGGTGGTCGGTGACCTCGGGGAATTTGGCGAAAACTGCCTCATACCTGTCCAGCACTTCACGGTTGGCACGATCTCCGATGGCATGGGCGCAAACCTGAAAACCCAATGGAATAGCTTTTTCAGATACTTGGGTGACAATGGACATGGGTAAGGTTTCATGTCCTCTTTGACCGGGTTTATCACTGTAATCTTCCAAAAGCCAAGCTCCCCAAGGACCCAATGCCCCATCACAATTCAGCTTGATGGAGCGGACGGTCACCATGTGGTCAGGATCGATCATGGGACCTTTTTTGTACCAGGCTTCCAAGAGTTCCGGTTGACGTCCGGTCAGCATGATATACATCCGGGAAGTCAATTTGCCTTCGGATTTGAATTTCCCGACCATATCAATAAAGCTTTGTCCACTTCCGGCATCATGAAAAGAGGTGATGCCTTTTTCTGCCAATTCCTGAAGGGCAAGTTCAAGGGCTTTTTCAGCCCTTTCGGGTGTGTCTTCAGGAATCAGTCGGGAGACCAAGCCTGATGCCCTTTCCACCAATACCCCCGTAGGATTTCCCAATTCATCACGCAATACTTCACCACCCTCTACTTCCTGTTTCGGATTTTCGCTTCTCAGTGGGTTGATCCCTGCCATTTCCATTGCCTTTTGATTGACAAAGGAAGCATGTCCGGAGGCATGGGCGAGGTAAACCGGATTGTCGGGGGTGACGGCACTGAGTTTTTCATGGGTTTGGAAACCCTGAATAGTCTTGTCAGGCATCTCTATCCACTTATCCTGATGCCAGCCTCTGCCGGTAATCCATTCGCCAGGTTCGGCATTGGTTGCAGCTTCAGCCACCTTTTCGATCAGTTCGTCATAGGTTTTGACGTACATCAGGTCGATATCCAGTTTGTTGTACCCAATTCCCATCAGGTGCCCATGGGATTCGATAAATCCCGGGGTCATGGTTTTGCCCTGTAGGTCTATTGTTTCGGTATTCTTTCCAACAAAAGCCATGATTTCTTCGGTAGTCCCCACTGCCAGAATCAGCCCGTCTTTGACCGCCACAGCTTCAGTTTTGGGATTGGTTTCGTCAACGGTATAGACTATTCCATTGATATAAACCTGATCAGCAGGATTTTTCGGACCTGTGTTACAGGAAAAGAGGAGTAAAGCAAGAAGTCCAGTAAAGTATATATTTTTCATAGAGGTAATGTTCGATTTCAAAACTAGGAGATATAATGCAAAGCTGCCAGACCGCTCCTGTAATGAGGTGAATGTCTCCTATTTTTTATGGTAGGGATTGGGTTGGTGGTGGGGAATTTGGTTAGGTGGATTGGAAAAAAGGGGGAATTGGTTTATGTTTAAGTAGTTGGAAAATAGCGACAATGCCAAACTTTGTTAGTTATTTATAAAGAACTTAAAATATGCCAATCGAAAGATATTCTAATACTTCACCAAAGTTCTTTGAACCTGAAGAGTCGGTTGAACTTGCTAGATATATGGATATTACAAAGTTTCTTTCCCTTCTTAAAGATGAGCAGTTATTTTTTTGCCGCCTTAATAAATTGGAAGACAGATTTGAAGGAACAATGCCGAAAAAATCTAGAAAAGACTTTATTGATTTTTATAAACATTTAAGAGATTTTGGAAATTTCTTTACTGACCCTATGACAGATGAAGAAATAGAAAAATATGTTGACGAGGATCTTGAATTTAGAAAAAAACTGAAGTCACTTAATTGTATCAACTGTTGGAACGAGTTTAAAGGTGAATCATATGCTTTATGGAAGATATATTCTGACCTTAACAAAGGAATAATGATCAAATCTTCTTTTAAAAGGATTATTAAAGCTTTAAAAGAATCAGATGAAATTATTTATTGCAGCAAAGTTAAATATATCGACTATGAAAATGAATCAATAGACATTGGAAATACAATGACACCGATTGTCCATAAACATAAAGCATATTCATATGAAAAAGAAATTCGTCTCATTCATGAAGTGTATAATAAGGGGTGGAAATATGATTGGAAAACTGAGAAATATGAAAATGGAGTAAAGGTAAATGTTAATCTACAAGAGTTAATTCATGAAATCGTAATTAGTCCCTTCTCACCAGACTGGTTTTTTGAATTGGTTGGTGATATTCTAAATAAATATTCATTAAAATGTAAATTAATCAGTTCGAAATTGTAATAACAGACATATCAAATTTAAAATATGTCATCATTTTCTTCTCCATGAAATTTATAAGATTTATCAACATATTTATACTCCGCAAAAAACTTTGTTATATCTTTCATTAGATTTTTAAATATTACTTCTCCTCGATTATTTATGTCATAACGGTATCTTCTTTCTAAAACGTCAGGTATTGATTTTGTCATAACTGGTATAATTGATTTTGTCTTTCGGCAATAATCAATTGTGACCTCTTCTTCGTTTATTGTCAATACGAATTTGTCATTAATATCGATAAAATGGCGTGGTCTACGAATGTACAATTCAAGTGAATAGGAATTCGGATTATCACTCACTGAATATTCATGCTCAAGTTCAACCATTTGACCATCAAAATCGAATTCAATTTCTGATTTCAATTTTTCTAAGTTCTTAATTAAGATAGGGAGTTTTTCTTTCATATTCATTTATAAATTGATTAATAATTGAATTCACTAAATCAATCCAGATGATCAGTATTGTCTTTGCCTCCTCCAAACATAGAAAAAGGAATCGCTAAGATCAGGTGAAGTAAAGCAATATAAGCGTATGTATCATTTTCTCCAAACATCTTTAACATCCAATATAACTCTGCGAGAAAAGGAAGAAATAAGGATAATATACCACCTAAGAAGCCCCCTTCAGAAAAAGCAATAATAACTGTCCAAATGTGTGTGATAATGGCAGTGAAAATGAATATAATATAAATTGGAAAAAAAAATCCTTTCATAAATTATTGATTGATAAGTAAATAATTTTGTTTAGGAGATTAGTGCTTTAACGTGTTCAATTGGCATCTATGCATTTATGTAATTAAGTTAGACCAAAATAATTGAATTCAAAAAAATAGTAATTTTTCCTAATATAATATATGCGTTCAATGGCTGAAATTATATGCTAAACCTTCTTGTCATAGGGGGGCAATTCAGATAACATTACATCAAGCATCCAATTATCGGCAAGTTTAAAAAGGGTAGTTATGTCCACATTGCCATGAATACGCCGCATATATTCCAAATCACATACACAGCCAATCCTTTCAGCCACAATATAATCCGCCACTTGCTGTGCAAAACATCTTTTCTTTTCCCCTTCCATCCAAAAAGGTAAAGTCAACAAAACTTTGAATTTGTCATTAAAAGGACCTAAATGGAATCTTTCAGCAATCCTTTGAGATATAACTGTTCCTGTATAATTCCCTAAAGCCGACACCAAAAATATAGACCCTATCTTGCTTTTCAATTGCTGAAAAATATCAGTTGGTATTTCCAGTTGATTGATCAAATTCCTTTCAAGCATTTCGAACTTATCTTCCTCAAAAGGAGAAAACTGAATAAAATCCATCTCCCCATCTTTTTCCTTTGGCTCCAAATCAGAGATAAGTGTTACACTTTCAAAGGGGTAATATTTATGATAATGTGTAGCCCATTCTGAGGCAGCCGAGCCAACAGCAACCAGATGAAACATAGGGGGGAGGGGATTTAACAACCAGTCAAATTCTGAGTCATCTTTAACTGAAATCTTTGCACTATTTAACCAAGGCAAAGCCAGACATGCGATCAGGGATTTAAAAGAATTTTTGATGTTCATATAGAAAAGGATAAGGTTTAATAGAAAGATGAATTTACTCAATTCTTTTAATTCCGAATGGTCAGATTATGATATAAAACTTCTCAATTAAAAATTATTTATTTATTGTTTCGGTTTAGTCTACTTTGTTTTAACAATTTTTTAAAATAAATTTTGGAGTAATAAAAAATTTTATAAACATAGCATTGTTTATAGTTAAAAGAAGTCGTTATGATTATGAGGTGTTTTAAATTTTTACTTTTCCCCCTAATTTTATCAGGAAATATTCTGGCTCAAGGGAATCTACCTATTGCTTTAAAGTTAGATGAGAAAAATGGATTTAAGGATTTTCAGATTGGAGATGGATACTCTAAATGGCAGAAAGAATTAAAGTTTTTAAACAAAAAAAATGATTTATCATTTTATACTTATACAGGAAATTGTTGCCCAACTATTTTTAGTGTTGATGTTGAATTCATTAACTTGGGATTTAAAGATGGAAAACTTGCTGTAATATATTTAGAGACAAAAACCGTTCGTGTCCCATCTAAAACCAAATGGGAGTCCGATGATTATGAGGTTATAAAAAGAAATTTTGATTTGTTGTTTGAAGTAGTAAGCCCAAATTTTCCTACTGATGATAATTCAGGTAGAACAATAAGTCAATGGATTGGAAAAAAACTATTCTTAACATTAACATATCATTATCAAGGAATTAAAAAATTAGGAGATTCGGTTGATGGATCAGGAAATTGTTCGGTAATGTTAGGGTTATTACCCGATACCATTAAAGATTTCTAATGTAGAAATTTCCCGTGCGTCCGAAGCGGTATTTTTTTCATTTGGGTTACCCGTATCCGGGTATTTTTTGGTGCCCAAAACCATCCTACTGTCCAGCGCACCTGGAAAAATTACTTTTTGGTAGAACTTAAAGATCTTGTTTTAATCAATGAAATGTCACCTTTATTAAATGCCAATGATTCCCCTGTGGAGTTGTTGTAGATGAATATATAGTTTGATGTTTCTCCTATGAAAGAAAAGTCTCTGTGATATGTGCCTATTTCTTTTTTTTCATTTGTTTGAATAGTAATGTTTCTTGTACTTTTTCCCTTTTTAACAGATTTAGCTTCATATAATGCAATATGAGAGAGTGAAAAAAACATAAAAACAATAAATAAGAATGATGGAAAAATTATATGATTCTCCTTTACGGATTTGACTTCACGGTTGATTATCCAAAAAAATTTTATAGCTACAATTGGAAGAGCCAAAAATCTTAAATCAGAACCTTCAGGCATTTCTTCCATACTTAACAACACTGCAAACATGATTATAACTATTGTTATTGAATGAAATAATGAAAAAATCTCCTTGGTATGTGTAATTCTAATAAATCTGAGGTAAACTTTGTCTGGTTTAGATCTTGATAATAATTTTTTTTTGAAAATTGGCTTTAAAATAAAATTTATTGTTAGTTCTCTGTAAAGTAAATAGATTATGAGATCAAGAATAAACAGGATTTTCAATAAATCCAGTAAAAAGGAAATTGAGAAGAAGATGAAATCAGACAATGAAATATATTGTTCAATTGAAATTCCAAATTCTCTATAGTAAAATTTAAAATAGGTATATGCTATTGCATAGAGTGCAAAAATAATTAATGGAATAGCTTTAGAGTAATTTTTTAAAAATGATTCCATTGATTACCCCCACCTCTCCTTCAGCACTCTATTATACTCCGCAAACTGTAACACCTCCCTCATCATTACCACGCTGATAGATCCCCCATCATTGAACTGCTTCCGCAGAGGCCATACCGTAATTTCATTCATCCCTAGCTGATTGTGGATCCCAAGCGTATTGATCACTTCTTTGAAGAGGGATTCTAGGGTACGACCCTTAGTTGATCCCTCTAGGAGTTCAGAATTGTCGTTTTTCAGAGTATCTATTACCATATCCAAATATAAAAATTTCCGATGAAAATGATCAACGGTTTTTTTATCCTATTCACCAAGCTCCACTCTCTAGGTGTAATCTAGCTTTCGCCGGTGAATTAGCGTGAGTTTAAAACAACTTCCACCTTTTTTCAACCAATAATCAAAATAGTATCGTACATGGGAATTTGGGCTTAGTAGTAAGCCCCTCTGGGTTTATTCTGTAAATCTGACTACAAACGAAATAATTTTGAGAATCAAAGAATGGAGTGAAGATGCTTATGCATTCTCTAATAGTTTGGGCGAATCAATTTCAATTCATCGAAACTATTTGTTTAATTTATTCGATAACAATATTTAACCTAAAATCATGAAACAACTTTTCATCCTATTTATAGGATTTTCCTTGATCTTATCATGTAATCATAAACCAAAAAATGAGTCGTTTCCTAATGATTTGCAATTGGTACAAACAGGAGAATATATGATAACAATCGATCTGGAAACTTCAAATTCCCATTTATTGGCATATTTGGACACTTGGGGTGGTAAGGATTATTTGCAATTTGTAAATCCGAAAAATAACAACTATTACTTTTATGATTTTAAATGACCTTGTTCAAGATACCCCGATTTTCACCCACCAAGGAAAACTATACTACTTAAAAAGAGACCAAGAATTCGAGGATAAATGTCAATTTTTGAATTAGAGGGAGTTGAATAGTACTGGAATTAATCCCCCTCTTGGAGTAATTTCGCCCCCTATGGGTGTAATTGAGCTTTCGATGGAGACTGGGTGTGTTTGTAACTACACCCCTCTGGGTTTAGTTTAGTTTTCGGTAATAATTGGTTGTAGATTGATACTCATATTCCAACATCCCTAGATAGGACAAGTTGTTTTAACTGTAATCTTGAACCATCAATTTATTTTAAAATATTTTTGGGTAGATTGCATTAATACACTTTAGATTGTGTGACACCTGCAGAACTAATTAGAAAATAGTGTATATATCAGGCTAACATCTTAACTAATTTTTCATTATGAATAGACCTCTAATTCTGATAAAAGACAATCTTTTAAAGCCGATTCTTGCAACAGAAGAAAGGGTTAATGAAATTTGCAAGGAATCAAAGAGACCGATTAATGGAGTTGTTCTTAATGGCCTTTTTCTAATGTTAGTTTCATATATTGAATCAATGCAAAAAGAATTAATAAAATACTTCCTTAAATATCGACCTGATAAATTTCCAGATAAGTTCCTTAAACTAGAAAAAACAGTTCTCTTGGATAATGAAGATTTCGATTTATTAGAAGAATTAATAACGACTTATATTGACAAAATGCCATATTGGCGCTTAAGTAAAATTTTTTATGAAGCTCTTGAAATAAAGAAACCGCACAATGAAATAAAAATTCAAAAGATTAAGGACAGAAGAAATTCGTTAATTCACAATAACCTGAAAGTTGATTTCAAGAAACAAAAAGTTCAACATGATCACATTAATGAAGATTATTTAGCAGAAAGCCTTAATGAATATGAAAAGTACTTATCTGAACTAAAGTCAGCGATATCCGAATCCTATTTAAAATGCAGTAAACTCCAAGCTTTGGAAAATTTATGGCTATATACATTCAGAACGCCCCTATGTTCAAATTTTTTAGATTATTGGATCATTGATGAACAGAATGATTCACTGCTTGGATGTAAGCGCCCTGATATTGAAAAAGATTTATCATCAAGTGAAATTTTCATGCTTGAAATATGGCGTACCCAAGTTTGCGGAGGAAAGGTAAAATTTCCGAATATGGCCTCAATTGATAAACACTATCAGAATTGTCTTTATTTATTTCTTAAGCTTTCAAAAGACATTTTTCTTTACAAATAAACCCCCTCTGGGTGTAATATAGCTTTCGGTGGAGTCTGGGTTTAGTTTGGCATCCCTGCAAGCTGGCCCAAAGCTAAAATATCCGTATCAGCGGATATTTCTTAACGCTTTGTCCTACCCTAATATTCCGACCAATTTGCGATTGGCACTCAACACGTGTTCACCAATAATCCACATCAATCAAAGCTATTTATTCTTAGTAATTTCTGGTTTTGGACGAACTTGAATAGCGTTTTTTTGATCAGTTCGGTCGGACAGGTGCCAAAAAATAAGGCTGAAAATAAATATATTCGTATCTTGAGTTTGATCAACACAAAATACGATGAAAAAGTCACAATTATTGGAAACTATCCAAGATATGCCGGAAGAATTTTCTATAGATGAACTAATGGAGAAATTACTGATTCTGCAGAAAATAGAAGAAGGACAACAGCAAATTCGGGATGGGAATTTTTTTTCTGAGGAAGAAGCTAAACTGAAATTGGAAAAATGGTTAAAATAATCTGGGCAGAACTGGCAATTGACGATTTGACCAATATCGGAAATTATAGCAGCAGGTTCTCAGATAAATATGCATCTTCAATTATTTCGAAACTCTTCAACAAAGTGAATATTTTAAAAAAGATGCCAAAAATTGGAAGGGTGGTTCCAGAAAAAAATGACGAGAATGTTAGAGAATTGATAGAAGGAAATTATCGAATCATTTATGAGTTAAGAAGTGATGAACGAATTGAAGTGCTGATGGTCCATCATTCATCAAGACCCCTTCTGGGTGTAATCTAGCTTACGGAGGTGACTGGGTGAGTTTGTAACTAATCCCCAATTTTCCAACCAATTTTCAATTGGAATTCAACGTATGATCACGAAAAAACCTTATATCAAAGCTATTTATCCTTAGAGTTTCTGGTACTTGAATGATATTAATAATATTCACCATACTGGAATCGCAAATTCCAAGGATAGAAATGGTGTGG
>NZ_JBGTCA010000190.1:0-6891 GCF_041749095.1 Aquiflexum sp.
TTTTTGTCAAGAAAAAAAGTAACTATATAAATGGCATTTCGATTACCTCATGTTTGAGAATCCAGTATCTGGTTGCTTGCTAGAAAGCGGATTCCCAGAAAAATAACTTCATAGATCATAAAAAAATAGTTTGAAGCACTAACAGCTTTAGATAATTCCTCCTATCCGGGAACTCGGATATTTGGCGTCAAGCAGTGATTTCAAATACTTTATTCACTTTTTTTAAAAAAATTTAATTTTTGATTACGGGTTTTAATCGGAACCATTGTCTTTAGGATTAAAGTCTCGCAAAATTAATGGAGCAATATAAAGACATAGACGGAAAGATAGTAAAATTCCTGAATGCTACCGCTACCAAGGAAGAAAGAGCGGTAGTTGACCAATGGGTTCAGGCTTCCAAAAACAACGAATTCCAATTTCAAAAACTGAAGCTGATTTGGGAGGAGCCTGCACAGGATGCCAAGTTGATCGGCCATGAGGAGCAAAAGAAAAAAATATGGAAGGCCTTTGCCTCCGGAAACCATAAATCCAAAAACATTCCTGTCATTCCCTTATACCGAAGGACTTGGTTAAGGATTGCAGTGGTATTGGCCATCATCCTGTTTCCGGTTTACACACTTTATTTCCACAATAAGGATATCATTGAAGATAATATCCGGGAAACGAGTTTGATCACTAAATCCAACCCTACCGGGCAAAAGTCTTTGATACAGCTTCCTGATGGATCAAAAGTTTGGTTGAATTCCGATAGCCGGATCAGTTACCATGAGCGTTTTTCCGATTCCCTCCGTTCCATCAATTTGAAGGGTGAGGCCTATTTCGAGGTAGTAAGTGATAGCCTTAGGCCTTTTGTAGTGGATTTCGGGTCGCTTTCGGTTATAGTATTAGGGACTGAATTCAACATCAGTGCTTTTGAAGCCGAAAAAGATTTTAAGGTCACTTTGGTGGAGGGCTCAGTTAAAGTATCCAATTCCACGGTGGAGAACAATTTAATTCTTAAGCCGGGAACAGGCCTTATCTATTCCAGAGAGAAAAATGGTTACCGGGAATTTTCCAAATATGGTGATCCCGAACTTTTTATTAAAACCACAGAATGGAGAAATGGCAATCTTGTTTTTGATGGCAGAAACTTTGAGGATTTTGTCCGTGAAATCAAACGATGGTATGGTGTTCAGGTTCAGGTAAAGGGTATCCCGCCTTCGGGCTGGAATATCCGGGCAAGTTTTGAAAATGAACTGCTGATCAACGTAATGGATGCGGTCTCCTTCAATAAAGGATTCAGTTATGCACTAAAGGATAAAGAATTGATTATTATGTTTAACTAAAATATATAGCCTATAGATAGATAGAAAAAAGAAGAAAAAAACACCGTATTGATCTGGCAATCAACACGGTGATAATCAGTTGTATTGCGTGTTAAAACAATAAACCTTTTAAAATTATGAAAAAAAGATTACTTAAACTAATCCTCATGGGGGTAACCTACACCTTTATTGGCATGGTATTCCAGTTGCTGTTTATCAATATGCTCTGGGCCACGGAAACGCATGCACAGCGTGTGAAAAGCATACAGGATGTGGTGATCCAGATAGAGATCCACGACAAGACGCTTACGGAAACTTTCAGTTTACTGGAGCGTAAATCACCTTTTACTTTTGTCTATGACAAAAAGGATGCATTTCTTTCCAGAAAGTTCAGTCTAGAAAAGCAGACGCTATCTATTGAGGAAATTCTTGTGGCCATTGCCCGGGAAAATAAGCTCAGGTTCAAGCAGATCAACAACAACATCACGGTAAGTAAACCTGCGATCTATACAGATAAAGTAATAGAGGTAGTGGAAATCAATATTGAAATTACCGGAAAGGTAACCGACGAAAACGGGGGACCTCTCCCCGGTGCAACGGTCACTGTGGCCGGGACCACTTCCGGTACCGTGACGGACTTGGACGGCAACTTTTCGCTGACGGTCCCGGACAATGCAGTGCTTGTTTTTTCATTTATAGGGTACGAGACCCAAAGGATATCATTGGATAACAGGTCAATAATCAATGTAACCATGAATCCGGATTTGTCTTCATTGGATGAAGTGATTGTAGTCGGATATGCAGAGCAAAGCCAAGCCTCTTTGACCACCGCAGTTTCAACTGTAAAGGGCAAAGATCTTATCAATCAGGCAACAGGTGATGTTAGGAAAGCCCTTCAAGGTACAGTACCGGGTTTGACTATAATAGACCAAGGTGGCGCGCCAGGTCAGGAAGATTTTTCCATAAGGATTCGTGGGATTACTTCTGTAAACAACACCAATCCTCTTGTTCTGGTGGATGGAATGGAGCAGCAGCTAATTAATGTTGATGCCAATGCCATAGAGAGCGTCACAGTCCTTAAAGATGCTGCTTCTACTGCTATTTATGGTTCACGTGGTGCCAATGGCGTTATCCTGATCACCACCATCAAAGGACAGGAAGGTAAATTGAGGGTAACCTACAATGGGTTTTATGGCACCTCCTTCCCCACCCGTAGGCCTGAGTCCATTGATACGAAAAATTACATGGAAATGCAAAACCTTGCTTTTGCCAACTCAAGAAATCCAAATGTACCTTTTCCAGATATTGACGGATACCTTGAAAATATGAGAAATTACCCCGATTTATATCCAAAGGCATTCCCAGGAACTGATGATTTTTTTAATTGGGCTCCTGTTGCCAAACACTCTGTGGTATTGACAGGAGGTTCAAAAAACATACAAACCATGTTTAATCTTGCTTTTGAAGACCAGGCAAGCATTATACCAGGCAGTCACTCTGACAGAATTCAATTGAGATCAAATAATGATTTCCGCATAAATGACAATGTAAAAACATTTGTAAATATTTCATACAACAGACTTAATGCTGTTAGCCCTAATAATATAAACCAATGGTACTATCAGTTGATGATGGAACCTAGTGAATTTCAAAATCAACGATTTCCGGATGGGACTTACGGATTTTCTAATAAAGGAGAAAATATATGGTTTATGACCGATCATCAATATATGGGCAAGAAGGAAACGACCAATGATGATTTAGTATTATCCGGTGGTATTGATGTTAAATTCTTAAAAAACTTCAAGTATCAGTTTTCCTATCTTGCGAATGCGAATCAGGATATGATTTCAGCTAATTCTCCAAGGTATCAAATTAGAAATTATTGGAATGAAAATTCTACCGTTTCTAGAAGGGATATTAATGATTATTCAGAAGAAAGGGATTTACGGATCAGAACAACCATGAATCACATATTGTTATACAATAATAGCTGGGGTGACCATGGCATCAACATACTTACCGGATATTCAGAAGATTATTTTAAGCGAAAAGGTGTGTATGCCCTGGGAAGAAATTTTTATAATAATGAAATTAGAAATTTGGAGCAAAGTGATCCTGAGCAAAGAGTAATCCGCAATAGATTTGCCGAATGGGGCCTACGTTCGTTTTTTGGTAGAGCGGGTTACGCTTACAAAGAAAAATATTTTGTTGAAGTGAACAGCAGGTATGATGGTTCTTCTAGATTTCCCCAAGGTAAAAAATACGGATTTTTTCCGTCTGGATCAGTTGCCTGGAGAATGTCAGAAGAAAATTTCTGGAGTTCATTAAGCAATGCTATCAGTGATTTCAAATTAAGATATTCTTACGGGATTACAGGCAATCAGGAAATTGGGAATTATACCCATATACCAAGACTGGAAGTAAATAACAATTATGTTTTTTATAACCCTTCAACAGGCAATGAAGAAATTGTAACTGGAGTAGGATTGAATGACCTTGCCAGTACCGAATTGTCATGGGAAAGAACCATGCAACATAATTTTGGAATTGATATGTCATTTCTAAGTGGTAAAATTTTGTTCTCTTTCGATGTATTTGATAAAGTTACTGACGGGATTTTACTTGACGTACCCATACCTGGAGTTATTGGGCTCAATCCTTCCAAAACAAACGCAGGGGTTATTTCTAATAAGGGTTGGGAATCAATTCTTACTTATAGAGGTGAAATTAAAAATTTCAAATACAGTGTAAGTGGCAATGCTTCTTTTGTATCGGATAGAATTGAGGATTTTGGAGGATTGCCAAAACAATTTTTGTTCAATAATAGGTATTATCGAGAGGTAGGCTCTTCACTTTACTCCCTGAATGGTTTTTTAGTAGAGGGATTTTACAGGAATCAGGACGAAATAAACAATTCACCTGCTCGAGGAAACCGGGCTGCTTTATTTCCCGGTGACCTGAGGTACAAAGATGTGAGTGGTCCTGAAGGCCAACCTGATGGCATTATAAATAATTCTGATATGGTTGATCTTGGCTATGGGGTTCCTAGATATTTTTATGGCTTTATCGCTGATATGGAATGGAAAGGATTGGATCTTAATATGTTGTGGCAAGGTGCTGCTGGTCATCATGTACATTTATTTGGAAAATTGATTGAATCTGGTGGATATGGGGGTTGGATGCCTGCTTTTGCAGCAGAAGGTTACTGGACTGGCCCTGAAGACGTCAATGCCCGCTTTCCAATTGTAAGGCAAAACCCCGGAAACAATATTCAGGCAAGTGATTTTTGGTTGGAAAAGGGAGATTATTTCCGATTAAAATCACTGACCATTGGGTATTCATTGCCAGAATCATTGGTAGGCAGAGTGGGAATAGAAAAATTTAGAATATATGCCAATGCAATTAATCCAATCACATTTTCAAAACTTTACAGAGATTGGCAATTAGATCCTGAAGGACGAATCGGAAGTCTTCGTTACGATTATTTCCCACAGGTCAGGTCCTATAACCTAGGCGTTATGCTTACCTTCTAATACTTCCAAATGTTGAATTATATAAACATATATAAGATGAAAGAGAAATTATTTAAAATAATGGTTATTGCCATAGTGTTTGTTTCTTGCGATGATGATTTACTGGATAAGTATCCCGCTGATACACTAAATCCATCAAATTTCTGGACTTCTGAATCTGATGCAGAAGCTGCTGTAAACAATTTATATACAAGACTCCCAGAATTTAGAGGTTGGATGTACCGTGAGATTTTGAGTGATTATGCAATTGGTTCATCTGGCGATGAAGGTAGAAATAATGTAAATGAAGGAACCAATGATGCCAATGCGGGCTTTTACAGAACTTTGTGGAACGATTATTTCAGAACGATTGCAGCTACAAATTATTTTCTGGAAAACATTGACAAGGTTCCAAATCTATCAGTTTCAGTTCGCAATCGCATGAGTGGTGAAGCTCGGTTTATTCGAAGCTTTGCTTATTTAAACCTTATTATGGACTTTGGGGATGCCCCTTTGATCACAAGGTCTCTGACTGTGTCTGAGGGGGCTTCAATAGCAAGAACCGGCAGGTTTGAAATATTTAATTTCATACTAAATGAAATGGATGATATTGTCGATGATATACCCTCTCGCACTGAATACATCGGTGCAGGTAAGGGTATAGGGCGGGTAACAAGTGGGGCAGTTTTGGCAATCAAGGCAAGGGCAAGCTTATTTGCGGGTACTCTAGCAAAGAATTTTTCTGGACCTGCCCCGGTTTCCTATTTTCAAGCATGTGTATCTGCATGCCAAGATATTTTGAATTCTGGCGAGTACAATCTTTTTAATGATTTTGGCAGATTATTCAAATATGATGGCCAATATTCCAATGAGGTTATTCTATCAAGAATGTATTCAAAAGATGTTTTGAGTCATAATTTTTTTAACAATAATGCGCCACAGGAACTGACAGGTAGAGCTACCGTAGACTTGAGTATTTCACGGGATCTGGTAAATCGTTTTCAGATGCAGGCAACAGGACGTTCTATTTCGGATCCACTCTCTACGTATAACCCGAATGATCCACATTTGGGAAGAGATCCAAGGATGGAGCATACTGTATTTTTCGCGGCCTTTGACAATACATCTCATGTGTCAATTGTAAATGGAAGAAGATGGGACATGAGACCCAATTTGCCTGCTGACCTCAAAGTGGCTGATGTTTTAAGTCAACTCGGGGGTGCCAACAAAACCGGTTATGCGGTTCGGAAATATATAGATGAAGACCGCGATGCAGGGCAAGGCAACAATGATGGTATGAACCTGATTTTGTTTCGCTATGCAGATGTATTATTGATGTATGCAGAAGCACTTGTAGAATTGAATCAAGAGATGACAAAAGCTGTAGATCTGATTGATATGATCCGTACAAGGGCTGGTATGCCAGTATTGTCAGAAAGTGGCTACACAGCTTCAGATTTTCAAAATCAAAACACCATGCGCAGCATTGTTCATCAGGAGCGTTCGGTAGAAATGGCCTTGGAGGGCTTAAGAATATTTGACATCAGAAGGTGGAAAATCGCTGAAAACGTGATAGATGGACCGGTACCGGGAATTTCATACATTGATTATGAGACTGGGGAATTGGTACACCATAACTGGTTTACCAGGGTAAGGATTTTTGATCCTGCCAGAGACTATTTATTTCCTGTTCCTGAAGCTGAACGCCAAATCAATCCAAATTTGGGCCAGAACACCAACTGGTAAATGATTTAAGTCATTGAGATCTTCTAGGTCAGCACTATGCTACACCATATAATGAACCTGGAAGATCAGACAACCTGACCTCCCGTAAACTGAACTGCCATGGACTTGAAGATAAGTTTCAGGTCTGTACCGGGATAGATTGTCTTGGTTTCGGTCAGGGTTTTGCACAGTTCACCTGCCGCCCTGGTCCTTCTCGGGTAGGAAAGTGAGTGGATTGTTACGGTAAGGGTTTTGTTCAGGTAGTCCGGACATATATCGGCGGGTGTTGTGAAAATTTCCTTGAACAGTGTCCTTCCGTCCTTTTGAGAGTTTGCATAATGGGGTGC
>NZ_JBGTCA010000191.1:0-6859 GCF_041749095.1 Aquiflexum sp.
AGGGGTTGCTATGTGTTCGAAAAAATGGGAAAATCTTTCTCCGACTTCGTAGCAAAACAAAGGCTGATCACCAACGCCATTAATCCTATGATTGACGCAGTAACCCCACTCTTTTATATTCGGAGATAACCAAACTCCAGAGTCATGCCATGACTCAAAGTCATGGCATGACTTTCTAATTCTCGGAACCTTTTTCCTCTTCTTCTTCCTTCTGCTCTTCCAATACCTCAGGGGCATGTTCTCTAATGATTTTATACCAACTTACCAGCTTCTTAATATCAGAAGGGTACACCTTGGTCTCGTCAAAATCAGGAAGCACATGTTTCAGAAAAGCACTTAACTCATCAGCATCAGCCGAAGCATCCAAGCCTAAATCTCCCTGGAACTCCTTTTCTATTTTTTTCATGACCTCTTCCAGTGGAGTGGCACCCTCTTCGGTCATGGTGTACATGGAAATCTCTCCCAAGATGGAAACCCTTTGACTGGCACCTGCTACCAATTTGGCTTTCTTGTCGTCCATGGATTCCAAAATCACCCCACCACGGGTAGGTTTTAATATTTTATATAAACCCGATTTTCCGGAAACTGTGGCAATCTCGTTGAATTTCATTTTGTCTCTTTCTGATTTAAGGCAGCAAAGATATCATTTCAATTATTATGCCCAAGGATTAGTTTTCCTCTTTACCATATTCACTGACCAATTCTTCAATGAAGATAACGACCTCCTCTTTTCCTTCCCCTGATGATGCTGAGGTGATATAATGTTGTGGATGATCCTGAAATATCTCAAATGCTGCATTGAGAAATCTATTGACATTCTCCTTGGTTCTTGACCTGGATTGTTTGTCTGACTTGGTGAATAGCAAAACAAAAGGTATATCATTTTCCCCACACCAAGTGATGAATTCCAAATCTATTTTTTGAGGCTCCAGCCTGCTGTCTATCAAAACCATCAATGCCACCAGATTTTCTCTGGCTGTAAGATATTCCATGATCATTTTACCCCAGGTATCTTTGATGCTCTTGCTGACTTTGGCAAAACCATAGCCAGGCAAATCTACCATATACCATTTGTCATCCACCAGAAAATGGTTGATCAATTGGGTTTTTCCAGGTCTTCCGGAAATTTTTGCAAGTTTACTGTTACCTGTGAGCATATTGATCAAAGAACTTTTGCCCACATTTGACCTTCCAATAAAAGCAAATTCAGGCTTGTTTGGCTCAGGGCATTTGTTATGGTCGGTATTACTTATCAAAAAGACCGCTTTCTTGATCATTACATTTTTTTTATTTGGTACAAAGGTAAGCCAATTTAAATTAATCTATAAGTCTGAAATATTGTATGCATTAATTCAACTAATTCCAAAACCGATATTTATGGATATTCATTTGATATTTGGATATTGGTATCGCTACGCCATTGTCGTTTTGAAAATTGATGTAAGCCACTTAAGAGTCAAGCATTAATTTCCAACATTTTTCGATTGCTGGGGTTTCCTTAGTAATATTGCACAACATTAGAGAAAAGTCCATGTCAGTAGTACCATATAAAGAAAAGCAGGAAGGAAAAAAGGAGCAGGTAGCCGAGATGTTCAACAACATCAGCAAGAAGTATGATTTTTTGAACCACCTTTTGAGTTTGGGAATTGACATTACTTGGAGAAGAAAGGCTATCAAACTGCTTAAAAATGACAATCCCAAATTAATTCTTGATATCGCCACCGGGACGGGAGACTTTGCCATTGAGGCATTGGCCCTCAAACCTGACAAAATAATCGGAGTGGATATATCAGAGGGAATGTTGAATGAAGGGCGAAAAAAAATGGTCAAAAAAAAACTTGACCATATCATCGATCTTCAACTGGGTGATTCAGAAAAGTTGCTTTTTGAAGATAATAAATTTGATGCAGTGATCGTTTCATTTGGGGTCAGGAACTTCGAAAATCTCGAAAAAGGATTACAGGACATGTATCGCGTTTTGAAACCCGGTGCCAAAACAGTGATAGTGGAATTTTCAAAACCGAAAAAATTCCCGATGAAGCAAGGATATAACTTTTATTTCAAATATATTCTGCCTCAAATCGGTAAATTGGTGTCCAAAGATAATTCTGCTTACACTTATTTACCGGAATCAGTGCAGGCATTTCCTGATGGTGAGGATTTTCTTTTAATACTAAACAAAGTAGGCTTTACAAACACGCAATGCAAACCTCTCACATTCGGAATCAGTTCTATATATTTAGGAGAAAAATAAGCTTTTCCATTTTAGGGATATTTTTTCTGATTAGCCAATCTACTGGACAATCAAGATTCAATGAAATCAGTTCTGCAGGACAGGATGATAAATTCATTTCCTATGGTTTTTTCCTTGCTGCCCATACCAATATGTGGCGAATGAAATATTCAGAGGCATTCTTAGACCCAACTAATGCTCCACTTAATAATATTCAAAGCATAATTCCGGTGTATTCACCCGGATTCTCTTTGGGATTTTTGGTCAATATAAGACTTCACGACCAGGTCAACATCATGATGACTCCCAAAATCGGATTTTACGAGTTTAAAACTGACGTGAATTATTTTACCGAGCCGATAAATAACAATGACGTTCCCGTCATTACCAGAAGACAAACTTATTTGAATGAAGCTACCATGGTAGAAATCCCGATCCTTTTTAAATATAAGGCCCAGCGATTTAACAACACCAGGATGTTCTTCACAGGTGGAGGCAGTGCGATGTTCCGCACCAAAGATCAGGATGAAGCAGACATAGAGGATTTAGTGACGACTGGAAGGGACTTCACCGTTGACTTTGGATTGGGTTTTGACCTTTATTTCAAATACTTCAAGTTTTCACCTGAAGTCCGCTTTTCACATGGACTGCTGAATCTTTATCGTCCAGAACAAACCAACCCCGCTTTCCGGGACGCCATTTCCGAAATCCGCCGAAAATCCATCACGCTTTACCTGAATTTTCAGTAGAAGGTGAGCGGAAATTGGAAAATTGGAAAATTGGAAGATTGTAAGATTTCTGCCAATTAAGCCTTTCATAGGTTCTTTTTCCCCATTTTACACTTGCTTCTCTCAGGTATCAGGACTTGCCCCTGGTGTCGATCATTCATCCTTCATCCTTTCTCCTTCATCCCTTTCTTGCCTCTCGCCTCTTGCATCTCTCCTCTCATAAATTACCCATTTTATTCCTAGTCATTTCTTTTTAGATTAGGGCATGGAAAATAAAATAGTCTTTATCACCGGTGCAACTTCAGGCATAGGAAAAGCATCGGCTATTGCATTGGCAAATTTGGGTTACGACATCATTGCCACCGGGAGAAGAAAGGATAGACTGGAAAACCTAAAGGATGAACTTCCTTCCGGAACAAAATTACAAATCCTTTGCTTTGATGTCAGGGATCAAAAAGCTGTGAAATCAGCAATTGGCTCACTTCCTGAACAATGGCAAAAAATAGATGTCCTGATCAACAATGCAGGCAATGCCCATGGATTGGATCCCATTCAATCCGGAAGTCTGGAAGACTGGGACGCCATGATGGATATCAATGTCAAAGGATTGCTTTATGTTTCCAAAGAAATCATGACCGGAATGGTCAACAGGCAAGCAGGGACTATTGTCAATATCGGGTCGATCGCAGGAAAGGAAGTATATCCAAATGGTAACGTGTACTGTGCTTCCAAGCATGCCGTAGATGCCATTACCAAAGGGATGCGTATTGATCTCAACCCTTATGGGATAAGGGTCATTGCTGTCCATCCCGGAATGGTAGAAACCGAATTCTCATTGGTCAGATTCAAGGGGGATGCCGCAAGATCCAAAACAGTGTATCAAGGTCTTCAGCCTTTGACTGCGGAAGATGTTGCAGACACCATTGCATTTGCAGTCAGCAGGCCTCCTCATGTGGTATTGGCTGATATTGTGATCTTACCAACTGCCCAAGCTTCTGCCACAATTTTGAAAAAGACCAATTAATACTCTTACCTTGAATAAATACCTTTTCCTTTTATTGGCAATTTCATTTTGGTGCTGTGAATCCAAAATGAACGAACAAACAGCAACAGGCTATGATATTCATGAAAATGAAATAGCGGATATCGGCGGCGAACAGTTTAAAATAGTCCACAAAGTCGGGGAATTGGAACAAAGCCTGATTGATGCCGGATTGGTAGATATTGAGGTTATTATTCCCGGAATTTATGTGGATTTGAAATATTCCACGACAGACAATTTCTTTGGGCAGGATGTTTATGGAGAATTGGACCGATGCTATTTACAACCAATCGTTGTGGAGATGCTAAAGAAATCCCATGAAAAACTTCAGGAAGACCATCCTGAATTGACATTCCTGATCTATGACGGAGTAAGGCCCCAAAGTGTACAGCAAATACTTTGGGACAACCTGAACAAACCGGATAGCATCAAACCCCTATATGTTGCCAATCCTAAGATCGGCGGATTACATAATTTCGGAGTAGCCGTGGACCTTACCTTGGCCTATGCCGAAACAGGAGAAGCCTTGGATATGGGAACCGGGTATGATTATTTCGGGTATCCTGCATATCCCGATCGGGAAGTACAGATGCTCAAAGAAGGAAAAATTACACAAGAACATATTGCCAACCGAGAAACTCTTAGAAAAGTAATGAAGCATGGTGGCTTTACAGGAATAGGATCAGAATGGTGGCATTTCAATGCATTCTCCCGAAAAGAAGCCGCTGAAAAATTCGGGATGGTGAAGTGAAGGGCTAGAGGTTAGAAGAAGGTTTGAGGTTTGTATGGAATTGTAAAATTGAAAAATTGTATAATTGGAAAATTCCCCTAATCTCAAAACTTATTACTTGCTTTGGGAAAGATAATCTCGGTTCTCGCCTCTCGGTTCTCGCTTCTGTTCTTGGTTCTTGGTTCTTATGTTCTCAAATCTAATGTCTCAAATCTCATGTCTCACATCTCAAATCTATTAATTCTAAAATCTAAAAAATGATAAACCTAAAAACCTTCATTCCCTCCCTCCAACTCGCCTTAATCATCCTAATCGGCTTAAGTTCAGAATCGTTTGCCCAAAGGAATACTCAATTCAGTGTTTTGGTCTTCAGCAAAACCAAAGGCTTCAGACATCAATCTATACCTGATGGTGTTGTGGCAATTAAAAAATTGGGGATTGAACATATTTTTCATGTACATTCCACTGAAGACGAAGACTACATTACAGATAAAAACCTGGAAAAATATCAGGTAATCATATTGATGAGTACGACAGGAACCATTTTTAATGAAGAACAAAAGGCAGTCATCCAACGCTTCGTCCAAAGTGGAAAAGGTATCGTCGGGATTCATAGTGCAACTGATACAGAATATGAATGGCCCTGGTACACCAAATTGATCGGAGCACAGTTTATGAACCATCCGCATCAGCAGACCTTGAGACTCAATGTGGTCGATAGGAATCATCCTGCAACTTATCATTTGCCCGTAAAATGGCTTTGGACTGATGAAATCTATGCTTTCAAGAATTTCAATCCTGATGTAAGGGTCTTGATCACTGCTGATGAAACATCTTATGACCCCAAAAAGGGCATGGGAGAATTTCACCCTATGGCCTGGACACATGAATACGATGGAGGAAGGATTTTTTATACCGCCTTAGGCCATACCGATTGGTCTTTTCTTGATTCTAATTTCCAAAAACACATTTATGGAGGTATCTGGTGGGCAGCCAAAGGATTCCCGATAGATTAATTACATACAGTTTATCACCATACCTGCCAATCCTAAAATCATCGGGATGGCAGGTTTTTTTATGGTTGTTCGGTTTTCTTATATGCTAAAAAAGATGGGAGACCTGCCATAATGCAGGCGAACACAAGACCTATGTTAATAGATTATTACGCTGGAATAGTAATTCACCGCTGATTCAAAATTTTTACATCAATCAAATATGTACGCAATGATGCCAGTAAAATGGTGATTCAATATAACTCTCGCCAGAAAACTGAAATGTCCGTTACATCGGACTTCGGTCTTCCGACAAGTTTGTAGTAGAATATTGGGTTAATGGCAAAGAAGCGGATAACCATTATTTCTATTTATATCAACCATATTTCCAACATATTTCAACTTATCTCCAACCTTATTCAAAAAATCTTCCCTTCCTTGTCATATAAAACTAACTTTTGGACACTAAAGATTAAGAATGAAAAACCACCACATGGAAAACATCCTCAAAGGGCTTCACAAAGAAGCTTACCACTGGGCAAGACAGTGCTGCTCGTTTGATGAGGATTTGGCAAAGGATGTGTTGCAACAGGTTTACTTGAAAATTCTCGAGGGAAAAGCCATCTATAATGAAAAATCCCAATTGAAAACCTGGCTTTTTTCTGTGATCAGGTTTACCGCTTCGGAATGGAAAAAGAAGGACAAAAACTTCTATCCATTCGAAGAGGAATTTGATGCAGCAGAAACAGATGAAGAAGTTACTACTGCTTCACATGAAGAATTGATCGAAAGGCTGCCGGAAAGACAAAAGGAGGTTTTGTTATTGGTGTTTTACCACAACCTGACATTGGAAAAAGCAGCTGAGGTTATGGGAATCAGTATCGGTTCGGTCAGGACACATTATGACAGGGGCAAATCAGGTCTCAAAGATCTCATTCTAAAGAAACAAGATTATGAAAATGCAAGACAATAATAGCGATAAGGAGATGGCCAATTTCTTTTTGGAAATGAAGGAGAAGGACCAGCAAATTCAAATACCAAGCTTTACTCTTTCCAAAAAAAGAAAAATATGGAGATTCATACCATATGGTATAGCTGCTTCAATTCTCTTAACCGTTTGGTTTTTCAGTAAAG
>NZ_JBGTCA010000192.1:0-1847 GCF_041749095.1 Aquiflexum sp.
AATGAGATATTCCTTAGGGAATTGGTCTCCAATGCTGTCGATGCAACACAGAAAATCAAAAGACTCGCAACTTTAGGCCAATACAACGGTGAATTGGGCGATATTACTGTTGAAGTGGCTTTTGACAAGGATAAAAAAACCATTACCCTCTCCGACAGGGGTCTGGGAATGACGGGAGAAGAAATCAAAAAATACATCAATCAGATCGCATTTTCCGGGGCTGCTGAATTTGTGGAGAAATTCAAAGACGCAAAAGATGCCAACGAAATCATCGGTAAGTTCGGGTTGGGTTTCTATTCAGCCTTTATGGTAGCAGACAAGGTAGAAATCAACACTTTATCTTATCAGGAGGGCGCAGAACCCGCCAAATGGGTTTGCGATGGCAGCACGGAATTCGAAATTGACAAAGGTGACAAAAAAGAAAGGGGAACAGATGTAATCCTTTACATCAATAAAGATTCCGAAGAATTTTTGGATAAATACAAGCTTCAGGGAATCCTTGACAAATATTGTAAATTCTTGCCTGTTCCAATAAAGTTTGGAACAAAAAAAGAAAGTGTTGAGGATGGTGAAGATAAAGATGGCAAAAAGAAATACAAGTCTGTTGATGTGGACAATATTATCAACACCACTGCACCGATCTGGACCAAATCCCCCAATGACCTAAAAGACGAAGACTACCTTTCTTTTTACAAGGATCTGTATCCTTTTGGGGAAGACCCACTGTTTTGGATCCATCTGAACGTGGATTATCCATTTAACCTTACCGGGGTACTTTATTTCCCCAAGTTGAAAAACGATTTTGAAATGCAAAAAAACAAAATCAAACTTTTCAGCCGCCAGGTTTTCATAACGGATGAGGTAAAAGATATCGTCCCCGAGTTTTTAATGCTACTTCATGGAGTGATTGATTCTCCTGATATTCCATTAAACGTATCCAGAAGTTTCCTTCAGGCGGACAGCAGCGTGAAGAAAATCAACAGCTACATTACCAAAAAAGTGGCTGATAAGCTTTCTGAACTCTTCAAAAAGGACAGGAAGGCCTATGAAGAAAAATGGAACGATATCGGGCTTTTCGTGAAATACGGAATGATCAGCGAAGATAAGTTTTATGAAAAAGGCAAGGATTTTACCCTCTTGAAAAATACGGAAGGCCAATATTTCACCCTTGAAGAATATAAAGAAAAGGTCAAAGCCGTTCAGACAGACAAAAATGACCAGGCTGTTTACCTTTATGCCAATGATGTAAACAAACAGGACACCTTTATTGAGTCTGCCAATAAAAAGGCTTATGATGTTTTGGTAATGGATTCCCCCATAGACAGCCATTTTATTCAGCATCTGGAGTCCAAATTGGAGAAAACCCAATTGAAGCGGGTAGATGCGGATGTAGCAGAAAAGCTGATCCGTAAAGAGGAAAGTCATGCCAATCTGTTGACTGAAGAGCAGACAACCAAAGTGAAGGAAATCTTTGATAGAGCCATTGGAAATCAAAACTACAGTGTAGAAGTAGAAGGATTGAGTCCTGAAGAACTTCCTGTGACCATTACTATGGAGGAATTTATGCGAAGAATGAAAGATATGGCGCAGACCGGCGGAGGCATGGGTTTCTACGGAGCCATGCCTGACCATTACAAAGTCGCTATCAATGCCAATCATCCCGCAGTCGAGAAGGTTTTGAAAGCCGAAAATGAGGATGATCAAACCAAACTCGCTAAACAGGCTTTTGATCTGGCTTTACTTTCACAGGGACTTTTGACAGGAAAGGACCTTACTGCATTTGTCAAGAGAAGTGTGGAACTGCTTTAATATCTGAACTGGAGTAATTAAATCAAATAAAAGCCCTG
>NZ_JBGTCA010000193.1:0-28169 GCF_041749095.1 Aquiflexum sp.
GCCTGCGGTTTCCTTTTCTGCGGCTATAATTGTCCCGAAGGACATTAGGCCAAAGGCAAGTGTTAATAATAGGATTTTTAAAGCACCATTTACTTTAAAAATACATGATTTTGTAAAGTGACCCATAAATTTTTTGATTTGATAGATTTGAAATTAGAAATTCAAAATTATCTATAAACCAATGGGTTATGAGATTTGTAAGGTTATTTGATTATGAATAATTCGTTTAGAAAAAGTGATGGTTTTCTTCCAATATTGCTTATGTATTAAGTTTAAGGTGGGAAAAAAGAGAGAGTAAAAAAAATGATTTTTGAAAGTTAATTTTGAATAATATTTGCCACTATTTTACAATGGGATTCAAAGGTGTATCGATCTCCTTTCCTATCTCAGCACCGGGGCACCAGGTATTCCAGTCATTGATCTGATTGGAGTTTTCGGGATTTTTCAATTTTGATTTGGCATCCATATAGATAATGGTCATTACTTTTCTGACCTGATCCGTTTGATTGGCTCCGGCCCTGTGAAAAATCCAACCAGAATGGAAACTCACTTCGCCCAAATCAAAGGGCTCAATGACATGGTCAAAGTTATTGATGCGGAGATTTTTTTTGATCTGAACCTCTGATTCGTCCCCAATTGCCAATTCCCTTCCAAATACAATCTGATGGCTTTTTGCCGAAAATTCCAATGCACCCATTTCCAATGGTGTCTCCTGCAAAGGAATCCAAGCGGTGATGGTCCTGTCCGTATCAATCGGCCAATAATATTGATCTGCATGCCATGGAGTGATTCCTCCTCCGGCCTCTTTGAACAATGCCTGATCGTGGTAAATCCTTACTTTTTCGCAACCCATCAGGTCGGCAGCAATCTGCCCCAACCTTTTGCTCAACACCAACTTGGCAACTTTCTCATTTTCCCTCCAAAGGTTAAAAATCTGTAAAAAAGCCTTTCCATAAGTGTCCCTTTCCTCTACAGGTGCTTTCTGGGTGTTCAGTTTGTCCACTTCCTTGCTGATCACTTCATTGAAATGGGCGATCACCTCGGGGCTGAGAACATTTTTGAGTTTGATAAAGCGGTTTTCAAGATAAAATGCCTTGGCTTCGTCTGAGACAGGATAGGTTTCTTGGAGTAGGGGGAAGTTCATGATTAATGGCTCATTTATGGGTGTAATTGTTATTAATTTTTATACTTAGTCCTCAAATGCTCTTTGGACCATGCTTCAATTTTGTCTTCTCCCCAGTCTTGCTCCACAAATAGTTTGTCTACTTCATTACTTACATTATCGGCAATATAGGCAACCAATATCGACTTGATCTCTTTGAGTTGCTTATCGCTTAAATCAAATCTAAAAATTTTGAGAAGCTCTAGCTGAAGATTTGTTAATTTTTTGGTTGATTCCATTTCATTTTCATCCTTGATGGTAAGTTAATGCTATTCGGTTTTACTTGCAAATCCTTATTACCCTCTTCTTTGTTGCTTTGGTAAAAGATTATAATTCTTTAGGTTTAAAGGTTTAAATCAACGATTTGACCTAGCAATAAGATGGAAGTGCGATCATTCAACATATGATCAATAAAGGAAATCGGTCTGGGTCAGAAATGGATCATTGGTTTGGTTTACAGCAAGTTCCCGGCTTCTGTTTGGAAAATAAATATACTGCTATCGGTCCCACCGCAATCAAAGAGAAAAGATAATCATGTCTATCCCAAAAAACAGCAACAAAACCATCCTAAAGTTGATGGCATTAGGACCGGGCATTATCACAGCCGCACTGGTATTTGGACCAAGTAAGATGACCATTACGTCAAGATTGGGGGCTGAGTATGCTTATGATATGCTTTGGATTGTAGTAGTGGCTATATTTTTTATGCTGATTTTCACTTCAATGGGTGCGAGAATCGGGATGAGTAGTGAACAAAGCTTACTCACACTTATTCAAAATAAATGGGGGAAATTAGGAGGAATCATCATTGGTTTGGGAGTTTTCCTGGTTTCTACCTCATTCCAGGCCGGAAATTCCATTGGCGTAGGCATAGCGGTAGCTGAGGCAAGTGGCACAGCACCATGGATCTGGATTCTGGTTTTTAATGTCTTAGGGGTTGGTTTGCTGTTTTTCAAAAGTTTTTACAAGACTTTGGAAAGGCTGATGATTACTTTGGTGGGGATCATGCTTTTTTCATTTTTGACGACAGTTTTTCTGGCTAAGCCTTCTTTTGCCGGAATCGTAAACGGATTTATTCCTTCTATTCCTGATGGTTCAGAAGGTTTGTTGATAGCATTTATAGCATCTTGTTTTTCAATTGTAGGAGCATTTTATCAGTCTTATTTGGTACAGGAAAATAGAAAGCCGGGTCAAATAGCAGAAAACAAAAGTGCCACAGGAATTGTGATTTTGGGAGCGATGAGTGCAGTGGTGATTATCTGCGGTGCTGCTGTCCTACACCCCCAAGGGATTCAGGTAAACAGTGCTTCGGAAATGTCCATGGCCATAGAACCATTGTTCGGTTCCTATGCTTCGCATTTATTCTTAGCAGGATTGTTCGGGGCCTCTTTTTCATCCTTGGTAGGGAATGCAACAGTTGGAGGAAGTTTACTCGCAGATTCACTTGGTTTTGGCAAGAGTCTAAATGACAAAGTTGTCAAGAGTTTTATAGCTTTGGTAATGATTTGTGGAGCCGCTATCTCTTTGATTTTTGGAAAACTACCACTTGAGCTGATCATATTTGCCCAAAGTGCAACCATTTTTCTAGTGCCATTTATTGGCGTGGCAATGTTTGCCATCGCCAATGATGTCAGTATAATGAAAAAGAATGTGAACACTTACTTTTCAAGATATGCAGGCATGATAGGCTTGTTGATGCTTGTGGGACTCGCAACATGGAATTTCTATCAATTATTTATAAAATAAATGCCTTTGAAAAACACAATGGTAAGGAAAACAATATGAAAGATTTAAAAACTTTGGAGCAAGAGATGTTGGTGCCATCTGAGGCATTGATACGGGATATTGCCAAGATCGAGGGGGATATTTTACTTCTTGGTATTGGCGGGAAAATGGGGCCGGGTATGGGCAGGCTTGCAGTTCAGGCCTGCAAAGCTGCAGGTGTAGAAAAAAGAATTATTGGCGCATCAAGATTTTCAGACCAAAAAGCAAAAGCAGCATTGGAGGAAGATGGAATAGAGACTATTTTGTGTGATCTTCTGGATGATGAAAAATTGCAGGGCTTACCTGATGTGAAAAATGTTATTTACTTGGCGGGGAATAAGTTTGGGACTACAGGAAATGAAGGATTCACTTGGGCGATGAATGCCTATTTACCCGGCAGGATAGCTGAGAAATTCAAAAATTCCAATATTGTGGTTTTTTCTTCCGGAAATGTACTTCCTTTTGTCCCTGTCACTTCCGGAGGGGCTTCGGAAGACACTGTCCCGGATCCAATTGGTGAATATGCCCAATCCTGCTTGGGCCGGGAAAGGGTTTTTGAATATTTCGCAAAGAAAAACCGGACCAAAACACTGATATACAGACTGAATTACGCAGTTGACTTTCGGTATGGTGTGATAATGGAAATTGCAAAATCTGTTCTGGCAGGTATTCAAATTGATCTCAGAACAGGGAATGTCAATGTCATCTGGCAGAATGATGCGAATGATATTGCTCTCCGATCTTTACTGCATTGTGAATCTCCGGCTAAAATATTGAATGTGACCGGTCCTGAGATTCTTTCCATTAGATGGATTGCAGAGCGTTTTGGTGAATTATTCGATAAAACCCCTCACTTCATCAACGAACCTACCGGGACAGCTTTATTGAACAATGCCTCAGAATGCCATCGGATTTTTGGCTATCCAAGAGTTACAATAAGAGAGATTATCGATATCACAGCAACTTGGATACTCCAGGGTGGTGACGAATTTGGTAAACCAACACATTTTCAGGAGAGAGGAGGGAAATTCTAATGAAACAACTAAGTACTACCTTAAAAGCACATTTGCTGGATGGTACTGTCATTCCGGCCCATCCTTTGGCACTTCATTTTGATAGAAGCTTAGACGAAGTAAAGCAAAGACAATTGACCCGATACTATATTGCTGCAGGTGCCGGAGGTATTGCTGTTGGGGTTCACTCCACACAGTTCGAAATTAGAGATCCTGAAATAAATCTTTTTGAAAGGGTCCTTAAATTGGCTTCAGAGGAAGTGGAAAAGCCAAAACCGGAAAGGCCATTTTTGAAGATAGCCGGGATTTGCGGACCTACCGAGCAGGCTATTTCTGAAGCTAAAATAGCTTTGGAATATGGTTATGACATGGGTTTATTGAGTATGGGAGGATTGAGGGACTGGACAGAATTACAAATATTAGAAAGAGTCGAGAAAGTTGCCCAACTCATTCCTGTTTTTGGTTTCTATCTTCAGCCTTCGGTTGGAGGTAGAATTTTCAGCTATGATTTTTGGTCAAAGTTCGCTGAAATCCCAAATGTGGAGGCGATCAAGTGTGCCTCTTTCAATCGTTACCAAACACTGGATGTAATGCGGGCTGTAGCCGGCAGCAGCCGAAAGGATGATATTGCCATGTACACCGGCAATGATGATAATATCGTAGCAGACCTTTTGACCAAATATCGGTTCAATATAGATGGTGAATTCCACGATAAGGAATTCGTTGGGGGATTGCTTGGTCACTGGGCAGTTTGGACCCAAAAGGCAGTGGAACTTTTGGCCGAAATCAAGGACTGCAAATTGAATCAAGATGAAAATGGGTTCAAAAACCTGCTGACAAAAGGCATAGCAGTGACTGATGCAAATGCAGCAATCTTTGATCCGGCAAATAGCTTTCACGGCTGTATACCCGGAATCCATGAAATTTTGAGAAGACAGGGCTTATTGTCCGGAACATGGTGTTTGAACCCGGATAAGAAACTCTCCCATGGCCAAAAGGAAGAGATCGATAGGATTTATTCAAGTTATCCCGAACTGAACGATGATGCATTTGTAAGGTCATTTATTTTGGGTGATAAATGTTAACATAATCTGTTGTAATCAATGCCATTTTGGAATTTTCATTAAATTGGCTTTTTGAAATGAGTTTCTGCCCAATGTAACCCTATCAAACCATAAACCCCAAATGCTGATACTTTTGACCATCCTCTTGGCCTTGGCACTGATATTAGTGGCCATTGTCAAATTTGATATCCATCCTTTTTTAGCACTTTTTGTAGGAGCCATATTGTATGGACTGATGTCAAGGATGTCAACCGACCTTATCCTCAAATCCATTTCTGATGGTTTTGGTGGTGTTTTGGGAAATATTGGCTTATTGATTTTGTTCGGAGTGATCATGGGCACTTTCCTGGAAAAAACAGGTGGGGCGTTGGTGATTGCGGAAAAGATTCTCTCTTGGATCGGGCAGAAATCCGTCACCAAAGCCATGCTGATCTGCGGTTATATCCTGTCCATTCCTGTATTTGGGGACAGCACCTTTATCATGTTGAATCCTATCAGCAAATCACTTTCCTTGAAAAGCAAGGTTCCGTATGCAGCCACTACCATTGCAATCGCATTAGGGGCAACAGCAAGTCATTCTTTGGTTCCGCCTACACCGGGTCCAATCGCCACGGCGGGGATTTTGGATGCCGATTTGGGAATGATCATCTTTTGGGGCATCATCATCAGTTTGACTTCGCTGGTTCCGGCATATTTTTTTATTAAGAACTTCGTTTCAAAAATCCCTTTGGAGCCTGTATTGGCAGAAATTGATCCTACCATTGTGGTTGCCAAAGCCCCATCCGCAACAAAATCCTTCCTTCCGGTCATTATTCCATTGGTCCTGATCATTTTGGCATCTATTGCCAAGTATCCCTCAAAGCCTTTTGGGGAAGGGGAATGGGTTTCAATCATAGAATTTGTGGGCAGTCCTGTTATAGCGTTGTTATTGGGCGCGATTTTATCCTTTACACTTCCTCCCAAATTTGACCGCAAAATCTTATCTGCAGGCGGATGGATGGGGGAAGCCATTCAGATTGCCGCGCCGGTGATTTTGATTACAGGTGCAGGTGGCGTATTTGGGAAAATGCTTCAAAATTCAGGAATAGGGGATTTGGTAAGCGAAAATATGAGCGGCGCAAATTGGGGAATATTTTTGCCCTTTTTAATTGCTTTTTCTCTGAAAACAGCCCAGGGTTCATCCACTGTGGCCATGATAACCACTGCCTCTATCATTGCTCCATTGTTGGTGAGTTTGGGATTGGATTCCGAGACGATGAAGGTGTTTGTGGTGCTTTCCATTGGAGCAGGTGCCATGGCCATTTCCCATGCCAATGACAGTTTCTTCTGGGCAGTCACCCAACTATCGGGTATGTCCATCCGGCAGGGAAACAAGACTCACAGTCTGGGTACTTTGATCTTATCACTTACAGCAATTTCTGTAATTTTCATCATTACCTTATTTTATTAGAAAATTCAACGGGCTGTCCAGCCTCCGTCCACAGTTATCAGAGAACCCACCATATAGCTTCCTGCCTCACTTGCCAACAAAAGGGCAGCTCCTTGGATTTCTTTTAGTTGACCCCATCTTTCCAATGCAGTGGCGCCAACAATAAACTTCTTGCCTTCCTCTGTATTTGCAATAGGAACATTCATGGCTGTCAGAAACGGACCCGGGCAAATGGCATTGACACGGATTCCAAATGGTGCCAATTCGAGACCCAAAGCCCGTGTCATTTGGACCACGGCACCTTTGCTGGAAGTGTATGGGGTACGGTTTGCTAGACCAACTATTCCCAGCGTACTGGCCAAATTGATGATTCTTCCCTTTTGAGCATTTTTCATAAATGGGGTGACAGCCCTGTTACAAAGCCAAGTTCCGGTGACATTGATATCCATTACTTTGGAAAAATCCTCCAATGTCAGTTCGTCGATGGGTCCCCTGATATTGATGCCGGCAGAATTGATCAGAATATCAATCTTGCCAAATACATCCATGGCAGCTTTGGCCATGGCTTCTGTCTGCGTTTGATCCGAAACATCTGCCGAAAAAGCCAAGCATTTAACACCATAAGTATTGGATAATTCCTTTGCAGCAGCTTCTCCTTCATCCAAATTCCGGCTTACCAACATGATATCAGCACCTGCTGATGCCAAACCTGCGGCCATTGCCAATCCCAATCCTTTGGAACCACCTGTGATGATGGCAGATTTTCCCTTCAGGTCAAAAAGCTTGATGCCCGGTAGTTTACTGTATTCTTCTAAGTTTTCCATAATATTATTTTTCATCTGTTATAACTTGATTTTTAATGGTCAGATGGAATCCCTGCCTGCGGTAGGCAGGTCGCATGGTGGATAATCTTCCCAGTTTGTGATGCTATGAGTCACGCTTGATTTAAATACTTAATTTATCAATCAGACATTCCACATTGGGATGTATCCATAGAAAAGTGGCAGGACATTGGGTTGTGATTTGTTTGGACAAAATCTGGTCAATGGCATCCTTTTTTCCTTTGCCGGTTATTAAAAAGATTATCTTTTTACTCATCATGATATCCTTCATGCCAACACAAAGCCCATAAGCAGGTTCACTTCCTTTTGACAAAGTCGGGTCATGTTGAATGGTTGATGCAGCCAATTTGGCTTTGTGGAATTCCGGTTCCAGGTAGTCATTAGGTTCATTGAAAGCGATATGACCATTTCTCCCCAATCCAAGGATACAGATATCAAAAGGACCGTTTTGGGAAATATAGGATTTCATGTTTTCAATCTCCATCGCAACTTTTTCGGGTGCCGTGTCATAACCCTTGTATTGCTTTTCTGTAATTCCCAGAGGGCCCAACAGATGCTTTTTCAGATAGCTTTCGCAGGAATCGGGATGGGAGAGTGGGATGATTCCCCATTCATCCATTTTGACCACTTTCATTTTATTGAATAATTCTTTATTCTCTGCCATACCGGCATACATTCCTGTGGGTGAATTCCCTGTAGCTGCACAAAAAAGCAGATCCGGCTTGGAAGTGACTTTATCCATCACTATTTGAGCAGCTTTTTGACTCATAGAATTGTAATCTTTACAGTAGGTTATTTTCATCTGATGAAACTAGGTTTTGAAAATCAAGTGTATGGTTTTCATAATATACCATTTTATCCCTCATGGAAAAAGGTGTATTGAAGAGATGGATGAATTGGATGAGCAGTGGATTTAAATAAATCTCTTATTTTTATTCAAATTATTTCGCCTATGTCTAACTCCATTAAATTTCTCAGCTCATTCTTTCTATTTCTTTTTGTATCATTCATACTCAAAGCTCAGGAAACCAGAGTATTCGAAGGTGGAAAAGAGGGTCATGCTATTTATCGGATTCCGGCCATTATTTCTTTGCCTAATAGAGAATTGTTGGCCTTTGCTGAAGGCAGGGTGCATGGAGCTGAGGACTTTGGGGAAATTAATTTGGTAATGAAAAGAAGCTCGGATCAAGGACAGACTTGGACTCCATTACAGATATTAATAGATTATGATTCCCTTCAAGCCGGTAATCCTGCCCCGGTATTGGATCTCCATGATCCAAAGCATCCACAAGGTGTAGTCTACCTGTTTTACAATACCGGAAACAACCATGAGTATGAGGTCAGGATGAATCAGGGGGTGAGAGAGGTTTGGATGATATAATCTTTCGACTTTGGAAATTCCTGGGAAGAACCTGTCAACATTACCCTACAGACGCATCGGCCAAACAATCCTCAATTTAACCCCAAATATAACTTCAAAGAAGATTGGAGGCATTACGCCAACACGCCCGGTCATGCTTTTCAGTTTCAGAAAGGGAAATTTAAGGGTAGGATATTCGTAGCCGCCAATCATTCTGTCGGTTCTCCAAAGGATAATTTTGAAGAATATCAGGCACATGGATTTTTTACTGATGACCATGGGAAAAGCTTTCAACTTTCTGAATCCATCAGATTTCCGGGATCCAATGAATCCATTGCTGCGGAACTATCAGACAATAAAATGATCATGAGTATTCGAAATCAAAGAGGTGATATCCGGAGTAGGATTCTGGCTTACTCTAGTGATGGAGGTGCCAATTGGGATACAGCATATTTTGAAGATTCGCTTCCTGACCCTGTATGTCAGGCATCTATTATATCGATTGGCAAAAGGGATGGGAAAATGATCCTAGCACATTCGAATGCTTCGGATCCAAATCAAAGAAATAACCTGACCATCAAAATCAGCTACGATGAAGGTACGACTTGGACAAAATCCATTTTGGTGGACAGGACTGATGATCCGAATAAATTACCTTGGACTGCTTACAGTGACCTGTTGAATATCAACAAGAATACATTGGGAATCATATATGAAAGGGCCAATTATTCTGAGATTGTTTTCAAAACATACATTTGGGAAAAGGAATGACCAGGGTTTAGTTCTTTTTTATTAAGGTAATCTTCCTCAAATCCAAAATGGCTCCATCCTCTTCAAAAGCTTCGTTGGATTTGAAAATCACTTTTTCATAGCCCTTATTCAATTTGATGGTGCCTATGGATTTCCTTTTGAAAGTCTCCCATGAACCTGATTTCTCCACTTTTCCCAACAACTTTTCTTTTCCGGCTGACAAAACGAATTCTTTTCCGGCCTCCTTATCAGAAACCGACCAATCCAACCAAACTTCATATTTTCCATCCATTGGTACGTCAACTTCCCACAGCACGCTATCATTGGAGGTGAACCAGCCAAAAGCTTTCCACTCAGGCATGTATTTGATTGCGGGACCAATCCCTTTGCCATTTTCAGCGGTCAGTCGGAGTTGGCCATCTTTGGATGGCCTGACCAGTTGGGGAATATTCATGGTGTCGGCAATGACCGATCTCGTTTCATTTACATATTTGGCAATTGTCCCGATTGGTGCTATCCAGATTCCATTGGCAGGATCATTGGCATATTCAGCCAGCTTTTTCAACATGCTCAGGTAGGTAGTCTGATTGCCGGAATGATCAGTATCATGACCTGCCAGTACCAGCCATTGCCCGTTTTTGGAAGCAGATTCGATCAGTGGCAATATTTCTTCAAATTCTTTCTGGTCCATTTCCATTCCGGTCAATTGTGCCAAGTCTGCATAAATCGGATCGGAGGGGGCTTCATCCATCCAACCTCTTCCTGCCAAAAACACCTCAGAAATCAAGGGTACTAGGCTTTCGGTATGGATTCCTTTGCCGACAAATTTCTGTCCACAGGGATAAGCATAAACGTTGGGAACGACACCCAGGAGTTTTTCGATTTCAGCATTAGCCTGCACCAGTTCTGCTCTCATCCTGTCCAAGGTGTAATTTTCCAATGCCCGCGCTCTGGCCCAGACAAAATTTCCACTACAAGGATGCAGAATGGAATGATTGCCCATTTCATGGCCCTGTACCACTGCCTTTTTCCAGCTTTCCAAGTCTTTTTCCACACTGGCAGGATGCACAAAGAAAGTGGCTTTGATGCCGTATTCATCCAAAAGCGGAATTCCTAACCTTGTATTGCTGGCGCGGGAATCATCGAAACTTAAACTGAGCGCCATCTTTTTCCCTTCAGGCCATGGGAAGCTCTGGGCTTGCACCAAAGGCGGATTTACAATAGGCAATAGCAAAAGGATTTGAATGAGGATATAGTTTGATTTCATTTCTTCATGTTGGGTTTAAAGATTGAGGTTAATTGGTTTTAAGGATGAAGGCCAATAAGTCAGCCATTTCCTGTGGATTGATGTTGTTTTCAAGTGAAGGCATGGCGGAAATATCCATTACTGTCAAAGAGCGGGTATCCTGCCTCGCGATACTTCTTTCCTGACCTCCGGCAAATCTTAGTAGGATTGCAGTCGGAGTTTCCGAAGCAATCAAACCCTGTAAATTTTCCCCATTTTGCATTTCAACCGACCAAAGGTCATAGCCATCTGCAATGGAAAGGTTGGGAAGAAGAATGTCACTAAGGATGTTTTCCGGTCTCCTGTTTTTCATGGTTGCAAGGTCAGGACCAAATGCCAATCCCATATCCGTTCCCATCTTGTGGCAAATAGCACAGTTCTCCTGATATATGGTTTGACCTTTTAATTGTGTTCCTTTAATAGTTAGTGAGGCCTGATATTGTTGCAGGATCTCTTCACTGCTTTTTTCTTCTTTGTTGATGAGTTGCCGGGCACGGGTACGGAGTGGGATATTGGAATTGTTCATCAACCTGACACTCCTTGGCCACCCCAAATTGTTTGGTTGGATGATGCCATCTTCCATAGCATCCAACAAAATGCTGATTCTGTCATTGCTGACCAAAAAGGTATTCAATCCCTCTTCTCTTAAATTGGGTGTCAATGTTGGCCAGGATTCCACCACAAATTCAGCGACAGTGTTATCTGAAATACGGCTTAAGGCTTTAATTGCTTCCAACTGCACTGCATTTGGTTCAATTGGATTTACCAGATTTTTGAAAAAAGTTTTATTTTCCTCTGAATTGAACAGGGAAAGAAAATTGATGCCGATAACTCTTTCATCTTCGGGCAAGCTTTTGTTTGCTGCAATGTTTTTGGCTTTTTCTTTTAAGGTTTTGGATCGGGAAGATTCAGTCACTCCAATTACTTTTAAAAGATCCAAAGAAGCCTGCCGGACCTGAATGGATGGATTTTCAAAACAGGCAGTCAACAGCATATTTTCAACAGGTCGGAAAGTTGGTCCCTGAATTTTTTTGCTTTGGAGTCCTTGGGCCAAACCGGTCAGAAGTGGCGCTTGCCAGTGACTTTCATGTTCTGAGTTGGTAATAGTGCCTTTGCTGATTAAATCCATAATGGCATCTTTATCCAAACCGGATGCTGTCATGGCACTTAACCGCTGCACTAATTTACCATAAGCAGGATTGTCTTTCTTATAGTTTTTCAAGGTAGCCTGCATCAATGTTTTATTTTCCTCGAATGGAGCTGACAAAGCAGCTACCTGCATCCATTCATCCTCAATATTTTCAAACAATAATTTTTCCCTGGCCAAGGAAGCGGCTTTACTTTTCAAAAACCCAAGAGTACAAAGAAGTTGAAACCGTATTTTTGGATCTTTATCGGAAGTTAATTGAAGCAGGGCAGATTCCATTTCAGGGTATTCAGATAAATGAAGTTCTGCAATCTGAATGGCATTTTTCCGTACTCCCGCCTCTTTATCTAATAGGGCATTGATGATCAGTTCCGGGTTTGTTTTACCAAGACCTTCCAATGTCCACAAGGCATGAACCCTTCCCTCAGGCTTTTGATTATTATTTGCCAATTCCAATAACTCCTCCGGAAGCTCTGAAATTTTTCTGTCCACCAAAAGTCTCTGTGCATTTCTTCTCCACCATATATTGGGGTCAGCCAATTTTAGAACCAATTCTGCATTTGTAAAATCCCCCAACTTCAATTTATCGGACCAGTCCAAGGCCTTGGTTCCTTTTGGGGTAATTCTGTAAATCCGGCCATTATCTGTACCATTATACAATGCCCCGGAATTCACGACATCCTCCGCCATCCACTCAGGGTGCTCGATATACTGCCTGTAATAATCAAGAAGGTAAAGCGCACCATCAGGACCAATATACATATTGACCGGTCTGAACCAAGAATCGGTGGATGCCAGAAATTCCTTGTTAGGATGTTGGCGGCTGGCTTTGAAAAGTGTTCCATTGTCCGAAAGCAGGTCTATATGCAAAATATTGCTTACAGGTTCGGCTATAAAAACTGCTTTGTCATATTCGGAAGAAAAAGCAGCACCAAGATAAGCTGTGATGCCACAGGCTGAAGTCATCACTCCCAAATCGGTCAAGAGTTGATGCTCGGGATTTTTGGTGATGGGGAAGACCTCTGCGGCATTGCCATGGTCAGAAATGGATTCGGTACTCTGTGCAACCAGCAGATAGGGATTGCGGTTGAGGTACCTTGCAGGAATGACATCCTGTATGATATGGTTATTATTATTGATCACAAAGCGATGGCCCCATTTGTCAAAAGTGTGCCCAAATTGGGTTCGGCTTGCCAATACTTCAAGTTCGAAACTATCAGGGAGAAACCTGACACTCCTGCCACCTGCGTTTTGGGACAAGCGGACTTCTTCAGGATTTGCCGGAAAATGGATTTCAGAGCCTCTGTCCCCCAACAAATCTTGGTAGGTATTGGTAGATACTGCCGGTTCATGTCCAAGATAGATCCAATTGTCCAAACCCAACCTTGGGCTGTTGACATTGTGTTGGGGGTTGGATACTGCAAATCCGGTCAGGACTATTTCCAGGATATCAGCTTTGCCGTCTCCATCACTGTCTTCCAGATAATAAGCATGTGGAGGATCGGTTACAAGTATTCCCTTTTTCCACCTTAGGATTCCTGTAGGAAGCTTAAGGCTGTCCGCAAATACAATGCTTTGGTCCATTTTACCATCGCCGTTGGTATCGGACAAAAGTTTGATTTTTCCACTTCCACTCAGATCTAGGGGATATCCATGCATTTCCACGACATACATTCTGCCGTATTCATCAATTTCCATGTCCACAGGATCCGAAATCAAAGGCTCCCCTGCAATCAGTTCAATCTGGAATCCATCTTCTAATTCAAAAGTCTGAAGGGCATTTTCCAAAGATCTTTCCATGGGATCATTATTTGATTTTTGGCAAGAAAGGCAGGCAAACAAAAGGATTAGCAAAGGATGGAGGAGTGTTTCTACCTTAAAATAAGCTTTTGGCATTATGGGATTACTTTGGATCGGGGTGATGATGCGTGGATGAATCAATGGCATTTAAGTAAACTGTTTGTTAGGTAAATTCGAGGCTAAAGTTTTTTTGGTTTTCCGTTGATTTTAAATGTAAGGAATAGCGGATTTTTATCCTAAAGGTTTTACAGGAGCAAGATCTTAAATCTGGGCTTTGGATCTTCCGCCACGGGGGAGATAAATGACAAGGAGGTGCTTTTAACACAATTGAACCAATAACAGGGTGTATGAGAAGTGAAAGGCTTTCCCTTGTCACTTCGATCCCGATAGCTATCGTGGAGAGAAGTCTATTACCTTCAGGACAGAGAAGATTTCTCTCTACGTTCGAAATGACAAGGAGAGGCCTCTGACACAATTGAACCAAAACCTTTATTGAATCATAAATTTGAAAAAGAATACTTTGAATTTCCCTAACTTACCTCTCAAAACCCACCTCATGAACAAAAGGAACTTTGTCAAAAACACCTCTGCCCTGATTGGGGGAGCATTGGTTTCACCCTGGATTTCCTGTTCGCCTAAAAAACCTGAAACTATGGATGCTGATTATCTTTTGAACTGGGCGGAGAATTTCCGCTTTAGCACTGACAATGTCCACTATCCCAAAACAATTACGGATGTTCAGGAACTGGTCAGAAAAAGCAATTCACTGCGGGTTTTGGGTTCCAGGCATTCCTTTAACAGGATTGCGGATTCCGAAGAGATGCTGGTTTCCTTTAACCATTTGAACAAAGTCATTTATTTAGACAAAGAAAAAATGCAGGTGACAGTGGAGGGGGGAATTAAATATGGGGAGCTATGCACTTATCTGCATGAGAATGGTTTTGCCCTACATAACCTGGCTTCTCTGCCTCATATTTCTGTTGCAGGAACGATTGCCACGGCTACCCATGGTTCGGGATTGGAAAATGGCAACCTATCCACGGGAGTTGCTGCCATAGAATTTGTGAATGCAAATGGTGATTTGGTCAGTTTGGGAAAAGCGGATGAGGAATTCTATGGGGCGGTAGTTGGTTTGGGTGCTTTGGGTCCGGTGACCAAAGTAACATTGGATTTGCAACCGGCGTATGAGGTGGCACAGGTGGTTTATTTGGATATGCCCATGGAATCCCTCAAAGACAATTTCCGGGAAATAATGGGTTCGGGATACAGTGTGAGTTTGTTTTTGGATTGGGCAAGTGATAAGGTTAATGAGGTTTGGGTGAAAAAAAAGGTGGTGCCGGGAGAAGTTCCTGAATTTCCGGAGGAATTTTTTGGGGCCCAAAAAGCAAGTGTCAATATGCACCCTGTTCCATCCATGTCTGCAGAAAGCTGTTCGGAGCAGTTGGGAGTGGCAGGGCCATGGTATGACAGACTGCCCCATTTCAAAATGGAATTTCAGCCCAGTGCAGGCAAAGAGCTTCAATCCGAATATTTTGTACTATTGGAAAATGGCTATGAAGCCATGATGGCGGTAAGGGAAATGTCTGAAAAAATACATCCACATCTTTTTATTTCAGAAATCCGGACCATCAAGGCAGATGATTTGTGGATGAGTACAGCTTATCAAAAGGACTCAGTTGCTATTCATACCACCTGGAAGCAGGAGATTCCGGAAGTAATGGCTTTGCTGCCCCAAATGGAAGCCACGTTGGATAAATTTAACCCCAGACCACATTGGGCAAAACTTTTTACAATCCCTTATGAAATATTGAGCAGCAGATATCCTAAGATTGAAGATTTTAAAACGTTGTTGGCAAAATATGATCCTGAAGGGAAATTCAGAAATGAATTCGTGGATAAAAATATTTTTGGAAAATAGAACCAAAAGAAATAAATATTTTGTGATAGAATTAAACAATTTTGGTAAATTAATCCATCGTTTTCATTTACATTTATGTGGATTCAAAATACATTTCATTACCTGTCTGGAAAGAGTTTCAAACACGGTAAAGAAATTATGATCGGAGTTTGTTTATTCCAGATTGTGGGTGTCTCTCTTTTTTTGTGAGACATCTTTTTGGCTCAGTACATTGAGTTTCTATTTCGCTCAAAATTCAGGACTTTCTTATAGTCCAAGAATGATTTATAGGTATTTTTATTAAGGTTGATATGATTAAATTTTACACCAAGCAGATCCAAGTTGTCACGCTTGTTTTACTTTTATTTTCCCTTGAATCCCAGGCGCAGTTAATGCCTATGGAAATCATTCATTACGGTGGTTCCCCGAATGAAGTGACCAACATGGTGATTGTGGGAGATGGATATACCGCAGCAGAACTGGATAAATTTATCAGCGATGCCAAGAATGCGACAGCAGGGATGTTGGGACAATTGCCTTGGAGAAATTATAAGGAAGGGATCAATGTATATGCTATTAAGGTAGTCTCAAATGTATCGGGGGCAGCTATGAATCCCAACAACCTGATTGATAACTATTTTGGCAGCTCTTATTGGTCCCATAATATTGAGCGATTATTGGTAGCTTGGCGTTCAAGCAGGGTTTTTTCAGTATTATTTTCCAATACCCCTTTCTTTGATATCGGTGTGATCGTGGTCAACGATACCAAATATGGCGGTGCAGGTGGAACCTTCGCTGTTTTTTCCACACATGCCGCAGCCACAGAAATCATGATCCATGAATTGGGGCATTCCTTTGGTGATTTGGCGGATGAATATTGGGCAGGGCCTCAATTTGCCAGGGAAAGACATAATATGACCCAAGATACCGTTCCTGAGACGATTAGATGGAGAGATTTTTTGAATAGAAACGGTATTGGCATTTATCCCCATGCTGAATCACCCACCTGGCATCGACCACATCAAAATTGTAAAATGAGGTTTCTTGGCAGAAGTTTTTGTAATGTCTGTTCTCATCAATTGGAAAAAAGATTGGATTTCCTTTCCACCCCGGAAGCCCCTGCAAGACCCACCGCGTTGTTTGGTGCAGATAATTTGGAAATTAAGCCTGCAGAAAAGGTTAAATTTTTTGACCTTTCAACCCATAATCCCACATCATGGGAATGGACTTTTGAAGGGGGGATACCGGAAGTAAGTAATGAAAAAAATCCTGAGGTTCTTTACCGAACCCAAGGAAAGTATAAGGTCACACTGAAAGCTGGTAATGATTCCGGTGATAATGAATTTTTCCGCAATGAATTTATCAATGTAACAGCTCCTTCCCCCGACCGTACACGGCCTGTTTTGGTTACAAAAAATATAAAAATCGAACTTGATAAAAACGGAGAGGCAACCATTTCTGCGGAAGATATTGATGATGGCACATATGATGATGTGGCACTTGCCGAAATCAGTATTTCAAAAGAAAAATTCACCTGTGAGGATATAGGTAATAATACAATAATCTTTAAAGCAACAGATTCGAGCGGAAATGAAGCCCAAATGGGGGTGACAGTAACTGTAGATGATAAAATCAAACCGACCATCAAAGCAAAAAATGTGGAAATCTATCTTGATTCGGATGGGGTGGGTTATTTGAATCCGAAAGATGTGGATGACGGATCATTTGACAACTGTGAAATCAGTGAAATGACCTTGTCCAAAACTGAATTTGGACGAGAGGATGCAGGTGAAAACAAAGTGATGTTCAACATTAAGGATTCCTGTTCCAATTCTGCTTCCGTGGAGATAACAGTGACGGTGAATATCATACTCTCAACTGAAAACGGGGAGATATTTGAAAAACTTAAAGTTTATCCCAACCCGGCAAATGAGATTATCTTCATTAAGTTTCTGAAATACATTGATCCAAGTTTAGAGTCAATTGAAATCGTGGATGCCAAGGGAAGGATTTTGAACGAAATCAGGGGTTTTGAACGAAATGGGAATGTGATTCCAATTGAAGTAAAAGGCTTGAAGTCAGGACAGTATTTTGTCAAGTTAAACACCCAGAGATCATTAAAATTATTAAGGTTTACCATTTTAAGGTAATTCTTTAAATTCACGACAATGCATCAAAAAATCGATCAAGGTTTATGAAATTTAATTCAATTATTATTCCTGTTGTTTACTTACTGATTTCCTTGGGAGCTTGTAAGGCGTCAAAGGATCAAGTTGAAGGTGAAAATGATACGGAAATATTTTTGGATCAAAGTACTCCAGAAATCCTGATGGTCAGCTTTTCTATGGATTCCAGAGATTCAATTAAGGTGATCAATACTTTAAAAAATCCCGGAAGGCTAAGAGGAGGGTTTGATTCAAAATCAGAACCTGTAGAGGGAGACTTGATTATTTCATTTTTGGGTGAAACAAATATAGTTTGTTCCAAAACCATCGTCGAAAATCCAATGATCAGGAAAGTTGAATATTCTGAAACGGATGATATTTCTACCCTGACAGCCAAAACTATTGAATTGGACAGCGCAGAATTTTTTATCAGGATTCAGTATGATGATTGTTTTAAGCATTTAAAAATTGAAAAATTCACCGATGATATGTTGGTGGATTTAAAATTAATCAGCAATTTTGATCAAAGACCATGAACCTAAAGGTTATCATAAATCAATGGTTGGATAATTCAAATTAAAGACAATAACCTACTCCAATCTTTCTTTGACTAGATCTGGAAGCAAAAAAAAGCATTGCCCATTGAACATTTGGACAGCGCTTTTTTTTAATTCGAATATTCTTTTTGCGGCGAAATTTCTGGCCACCATGGCCAGAGTTTTAGGATAGAGCAAATTTGATGGGGACTTTCATCCTGGAATTGACAGCTTGTCCTTTTAGCTTGCCGGGAATCCATTTTGGTGATATGGCGACCACCCTCATGGCTTCTGCATCGCAGCCCGCACCAATGCCACTAACAACTTGGACATCTGAAATATCTCCGTTGGATTTAATAATAAATGATACAGTGACAACACCTTCTATCCCCATTCTTCTGGCCTGTGCGGGATATTTCAAGTTGCTCCCCAGGAATTTTGACCAGACTTCAAATCCACCAGGATATTTCGGACTCTGCTCGACAACATCAAAGATTTCTGTTCTTAGATTGCTGCCATCTGGTTCAGATTCAGATGTCTCATTGGAAGTGGCAATATCCAAGGTTTCAGGAGCGATATCGTCACTGGGTTTTTCACAGGCAAACAGGAAGAATGCCAGGGCAATTGCCGGAATGCTTAGGAGAAACCGGCTTTTTTGAATCGGGTAAGAATCGGGTTTTTTCATCATCATAATTCTATTTTTGGTTTGAAATTGGTTAAAGGTATTTAGGAGATTTTCTGATCTTCCTTTGTATAAAAGATTCAGCAACAGCGTGGCATATTCTCTTGGCGAGTATTGTCGGATGATTGACCGGTCAACTTGGTATTCGTGGATTTCTCTTAAACTGGATTCCAGAAAAGAGTTGATCGGATGGAACCAGAAAACAGTTTTGAAGATTTGCAGAAAAATCAGGTCAAGACTGTGCATTCTTTTGGCATGCCCCGATTCATGTAGAATAATCAATTGTTGGTCTTTGTTTTCCGTTTGGAACTCTGGAAGTAGGATCAATCCGAAAAATGAAGACGGGGTAAACTCCGGATTGACCAATATGTTCTTATTACCAATAGTATATTTTGAAGCTCTACTGATCTGAATAAATAAATTGACCAGACTTTTGACAAACCTTATTAGGCCTAATATAAACCCCACGGCATAGGCAATTAAGAGGATTGGAATAATTCCGATAGATTGGAAATAATTGTTTTCCGAACCGAGGTTGAATTCCGGTAAAATATAAGTCAACATATCACCTGATGGACCGAATGATTGGCCAATAAACTCAAATGACATCATTGGAATGCAAATTGAAAGCAGCATTGATAACAATAGGTAAATCCTATTCCAACCAAAAAATGTGAGTTGCCTTAAAAAAGCCCAATAAATTCCAAAGAGAAGTGTCAGAATGATACTCCCTTCAAACAGGAAATTCAATACATCCTTCATTCTTTTTCAGGGTCTAGGTTTTCATCAATAAGCTTTTGAAGTTCCTCAATCTCTTTGTCAGAGATACCTTTTTCTTTTATCATAAAAGACAGCACATTGGCAGCTGACCCATCAAAAAAATTATGGATCAAATCATTCAGACTCTTTTTACGGTATTCTGTCTGTGATATTGTCGGATAATATTCATGGATATTTCCATAAGTGCGGTGATTCAGAAATCCCTTTTTCTCCAGCAGTTTGATGCTGGATGCCAAAGTGGTATAGGGCGGTTTGGGTTCCGGAAGGAGGTTTAGTATATCCCTTACAAGTGCTCTGTCAAGCTCCCAAAAGATGCACATCAGTTCTTCCTCGTTTTTTGATAATTTTTCCATGGCACTAATATATATCTAATAATTTAATTTAACTACTAAAATTTCGTAAATCTACTAAAATTTCGTCTAATCTTAAATTACCTTTTATTTAAGCTTCCTAAAATCGGTAATATCAACCAAAAAGAGGGGTGGTAAAAAGCATACATCTTCCAATTTTCCTTTCCTGTGACGAGTCATGGATTTATTGTTTAGACTTCGATAAGCCGCAGGGCATCTAAGGTCGCGCTTAGTCTCGTTTCTCGGCTCTCGCTTCTAGTTTCTCAAACCCAACATCGGACATCATACAATTTGCAAACGTAAAAGAGGTCTAATGCAATAGTCATCAAGGGGATACATCATGTTTTAGATTGACATAAGTCATATATTCTACTTTTTCCAGATTGTAAATTTGTGGATCAAATCAACAACAAAGACTTATGGAACAAAACCCAAAACTTACCTCTGTGCAGACCTTTGCCCTTGTGGCCATGCGTTTGCTGATAGGATGGCATTTCCTTTTTGAAGGTGTCATCAAATTGTACAGCCCTTCGTGGTCTGCAAAAGGATATTTGTTAAGCGCCACCTATATGCAGTCTTTCTTTCAATGGCTGGCAAGTGAATCAATGATTTCTGTAGTGGACACCCTGAATATTGCTGGGCTGATATTGGTGGGTATTGGGCTGATTGTTGGTTTCAAAACCAAGTGGGTAAGTGTCATTGGCATTGGCCTGCTTTTGCTTTATTTTTTTGCGCATCCTCCTTTTCCCGGATATGCACAAGGGCCAAGTGAGGGAAGCTATTGGATAGTCAACAAGAACCTGATTGAGGCTGCTGCTTTGTTGGTTGTCTTTCTTTTTCCCACAGAGTATGCATTTGGGATTGGAAGACTTTTTATGAAGAAGAAAACGGAACCTGCTCACCAACTAAACTAAAAAACCATGAAGACGGACAAAAATTTATTTAAAGGCTTATCCAGAAGAGAATGGATCAAGATTCTTGGGGGCATTCCGATTTTAGGCGCTGTATGGACTGCAGGTTATCGTTTTACTGAAACTGCAAAAACCGAACGAAATCTGCTTTTGGAAACCTTGAACATCAAGGCTTCTCCACCACCTGCTTCCGGTCCAATGAGCGGTGAACCGCTTAGAGTTGGCTTGATTGGTTTTGGGATAAGAGGCGAGCAACTGATGCGTTCTTTGGGTTTTGCCACCACCGAATGGTTGGAGCAAATGGCCAAATCAAGTGCTAAGAACCCAAATGATAAAAGATTGGAGGATTTTAAAACGCAGGAAAACCTCAATGTGAAATTGGCAGGTATATGTGACATCTTTGATGTAAGGGCCGAAAAAGCACTAGCCTCTTTCAATCAAGACGGAAATGTCTGTAAACGCTACCGCACCCATGGCGATATGATCCATAGTGGCGAAATAGATGCCATCATCATTGCAACACCCGACCATTGGCATGCTCCGATGGCCATTGAGGCAATTGAAGCCGGACTGCATGTCTATATCGAAAAACCAATGACCCATACCATACAGGAGACTTATGACCTCAGGGAATCCTGTAGGAGAAATCCTGATGCAGTCCTGGCTGTTGGCCACCAACACCGTCAAACACAAAGCTTCCTTACTGCACAAGATGCGATAGCTAAAATGACCTTGGGGCATATTTCATTGGTTACCACAACAACCAATAGAAACGATGACAACGGCGCGTGGCAGTATGACATCCATCCGGACGCTTCTCCCAATACCATTGATTGGGATGCTTTTTTGGGAAATGCTCCCCAAATCCCCTTCAATGCCGAACATTTTTTCCGTTGGAGAAAATGGTGGGCTTATGGTTCAGGGCTTTCAGGTGATCTTTTGACCCATGATTATGACCGGATCAATTGTGTTCTGAAAATGGGAATCCCTAAATACATCACTGCATCAGGAGGAGTCTATACCCACAGAGATGGTAGAAATGTGCCTGATGTGATGCAGATCAATATGGATTTCCCGGATTTCACCACGGGAAGCAGTCAGGAGCCGGGTAAGGAAAAAGGAATGACTTTAGTCTATAGTGCCACTTTGGGCAATCAGTTCGAAAGGGGAACCCTTTTGATGGGTCATGATGCCACCATGGAGTTGGGCAATATGTTGACCATCCATGCCGACCCCAGGTCTACCAAATATGCGGATTTGATCAAAGAAAAGCGGATAGACCCCTTGGTGCCGATCTACCAATATGATCCCAGTGCCAATGGCGTGGATGCCGTAACCTCAGCCACTGCCAAGTATTTTGCCAATAAAGGTTTGTTATGGACTTATAGAGATGGTAAAAGAGTTGATTCGACATTCCTGCATATCAGGGAATGGTTGAGTTGTGTCCGGAATGGTGGTAACCCAAGCTGTGGTATCACAGAGGGATTTGAAGAGGCCATTACCGCCCATATGGGAGGGCTTTCCTATAAATTGGGAAGGAGGATTGAATGGGACGAAGAAATCGAGAGAATTATTTCACTTCCCGGCGAAGATCTGGACGCCATTTTACTGGACAATGGAGCAGGATATTTGATGCAAAAGGGTTGAAAAATGAATTGTTTCTTGGAGTACCTTTGCGTCCCTTGCGGGTTCTACATTTTAAACCGCAAGGGACGTAAGGGTATTTTTTTTAGGTCTTAAAGTCCTGATTGATGTCCCTGGCTTAGGATTTAAACGGTAGGGCCAACTCTTTCCAACAAGGCTTTGGTAGCTTTGATACCTTCTACTTCAGAAAGGTTGCTTCCTTCATATTCGATTCCGATATGCCCGGTAAATCCGGCATCCTTCACGATGGAAAGCATTTTTTCATAATCGGTTTCTATACAGTTTCCGTTTTCATCAAAGTCATAAGTTTTGGCACTGACACCTTTAGCAAATGGCATCATTTCGGCCACACCTGTATATCGGTCATATTCCTCCACGCATTCCCCGCCCGATTCAGAATCCTCTGAGCGCTTGATGCAGAAATTGCCAAAATCCGGAAGTGTTCCGCAATTTGACATTTCGGTGCTTTTTATGACGTTGGCCAGCCATTGACCATTAGAGGAATAGCTGCCATGATTTTCCACGATCACATTGATGTTGTAGGGGAGGGCAAATTCGCTCAGACTTCTCAATCCGTCAATGGCGGCTTCTGAAACTTCCTCGGCAGTACCGCTTCCATAGGCATTGACCCTGATGGAATGGCAGCCCAGAAATTGGGCAGCTTCTATCCATTTTTTGTGGTCATCTACGGACTTCATTCTTGCAGTGGCATCAAGGTCTCCCAAATAGCCTTCACCGTCCACCATGATAAGGATACTTTGGACACCGTTGTCCTCGCAGCGTTGTTTCATTTGGCCGAGATAGCCCATGTCTTTTCCTTTGTCCTTGAAAAAGACATTGACATACTCTACAGCATCGATATTGAATTCTTTTTTGGTGAAAGCTGCAAAGTCCAAATTGTCCATTTCACCGGCGAACAGGGCTTTGTGAAGTGACCACTGTGCAAGGGATATTTTAAAAAACATTTCTTTGGGGACTTCCTCCACTGCGGTTTGCGTGTTGGTGCCTCCACATGATTGAAGGATAAGCGGGCTGATAGTGGCACCCAGACCAACAAGGCCAAGGTTTCTAAGGAAGATTCTTCTGTGTTGAGGATTGTTCATAAATTTCTGTTGGGTAAATGATTGGTGTTAACCTCAAATCTTGACATTGAATTTTATATTAGCAAGTCATTCGTGTAAGAGTTTGGAAACAGATGATTCAGACATTAAGTAATAAGCTTATCACAATTCGAAAATCCCATTGATATAAAATCCCGGTCAACTTGTTCAATAATCTTTACCTTCATTCCACAATTCTTTCCCCAAGGTAACTTTGGGAAAGAAATATAATTTCAAACCTACTTTATCGGCATTCTATTGTGTTTACCATTTGCAAAACGCCAAACCCTGCAGCCTTTATATTCTCAGGTTTACTCTTGATTTTCATGAGTTTTTTCGTCGGGATATTGGGTGCCCAACAGACCAATAAAGGTGAAATATCAGGTAAGGTTACAGACAAGCTATCATCCATAGTTTTACCTTTTGCCACTATTGCCATCTTCAATGAAGGAGATGATTTAGTGGAAGGTGGTATCACCGATGCTGATGGGCTTTTTGCCTTAAAAGTCCCTTTTGGTTCCTTTTATGCCATGATAGAATTTATGGGCTATGAGGCATTCCAAACGGAAACATTTAACCTTAGCAGAGAAAATCCGGATTTTAATTTGGGAGTTGTCGGTTTGGAATCGGGCCTAAGCAATTTGGATGAAGTAATTGTGGAGGGGGAGAAACCCTTTATGGAGCTTGCTTTGGACAAAAGGATTTTCAATGTAGCCGAAGACCTGGCCAATGCAGGCCGTACCACATCAGATATTTTAATGAACCTTCCGTCCGTCACTGTGGACACTCAGGGCAATGTGCGACTGAGGGGTTCTGACAATGTCAGGATTTTGGTTGACGGAAAGCCTTCAGGCTTGGTAAGCTTCAAAGGAGGCAGGGGCCTGCAACAATTGCCCGCAAGTATGGTGGAGCGCATCGAAATCATCACCAATCCTTCTGCAAGGTATGAGGCAGAAGGCATGGCAGGGGTCATCAACATCATCTTAAAGAAAGAATCCAACTCAGGATTTAACGGATCTTTTGAGGTGATTGTCGGTACACCGACCAATTTTGGTCTGTCTGCCAATCTCAATTACAGGCATAAAAAAATCAACTGGTTTGTCAACTATGGAATTGCCAAAAGGATCGTGCCCAGAAGAGGTACTTTGTATCAAGAGGCATTTGGGGGGGATACCACCTTTATTTCCGACCAGTCCACGGAGGGTACGGTCAATTCAATTGACAACAATATCAGAGCGGGTTTGGATTACTTTTTTAATGAAAACAGCATTTTGACAGCTTCTTATTCGCTGAGGAGAAGTGATGCCCGTAGGATTACAGACATCCGTTACAATGACTACTTATTCAACATGGACAATATGCAGAGCTATTCCTTGCGAAGACAGGATGAAACTGAGAAAGAACCCAACTCAGAATATTTGATTACCTATAAAAGAAATTTTGGTACCAAAGGCCATGAACTTACTACTGTCCTGACCTATTTGGATTATTGGGAAAATTCAGATCAATTGTTTACAGAATCTACCTTTACTCCTGTAGGAGTTTTAATTCCATCCCGCTCTTTGGTACAAACTTCTATCAATGATGAATTTGAAAAGCAGTACCTCATCCAAATGGATTATACCAAACCTATTGGTGCTGAAGGTAAATTCGAAACGGGAATTAGAAGCAGTTTCAGAAATATGGAAAATGACTTCATTGTGGAGGAGCAAAATGAACAGGGGGTTTTTGAACCAATGCCGGGATTGGACAACATATTTCTCTACAGAGAAAACATCCATGCATTATATGGCATTTTGGGAAATAAAACCAAAAAAATGAGTTATCAGGGCGGGTTAAGAACTGAGTGGACGGATATCAAGACAACCTTGGTCAAAACAAACGAGGAAAACCCAAGAAACTATGTCAACCTGTTTCCAAGTGCCCACCTTACCTACAATTTCACTGAGGAAAACGGACTGCAACTCAGTTATAGCAAAAGGGTGAGGAGGCCGTTTTACAATGATCTGAGCCCCTTTGTAACCTTTTCTGATCAAAGGAATTTCTTTAGCGGAAATCCTGACCTTGAACCGGAATTTACCGATGCTTTCGAATTGGGACATATCAAATATTTTGAAAAGGGAACTTTGTTTTCTACCGTGTTTTATAGAAACAGTGTGGACAAAATAGAAAGGATAAGAAGTGTGGACAATGAAGGGAATGCGACCACATTACCCCAGAACCTGACCGGCGAACAATCATTTGGATTGGAGTTTACCACGGATTATGCAATTTTCCCATGGTGGAAGGTGGATGTGAACTTAAATTTCTTCTATGCCAATATCGATGGAAGTAATGTTCAGACTGATTTCACCGCTACCACTTATTCCTGGAATGCAAGGCAGAATTCCCGTTTTACATTTGAAAATGGTGTTATTGTACAGGTTAGGGCCAATTATCAGGCCAGACAACGGATCGCTCAAGGTATCCAAAAAGGGATATTCTTTATGGATTTGTCCGCCAGTAAGGATATACTCAAAAAAAGAGGGACCCTTGTATTGAATATAGCAGATATTTTTAACTCAAGGTGGAACCGCTACATCCTGGAGGGGGAAGGGTTTATTACCTATGGTGATTTTCAAAATGTCCGAAGACAGATGAATTTGAGTTTGAATTATAGGATTAGGCAGTGATTAATATTTTTTCCAAATTGATGGCATTATTGAAATTCAAGCATTTTGTTTGACCATTTGGATTTTGCAACAACCCCTGCCTTCTGAAGGCACGAATCATCCCGAGTAATTAACATTTTTGAAAAAACATTCAGAAAAGGAATGACATCAAGTTACCTGCTAGGCAGCCGTCATCCTGAGTCCCCAACATTTTGTAAATGTTCAGAATAGGTAATGACATCAAGTTGCCCTCTAGGCAGCCGTCATTCTGAGTAATTAACATTTTGGAAATGTACAGAAAATGTAATGACATTGGTTTGGCTTATATATGATTAATTTGAGTAAAATTAATGTAAAACCAATAAATAATTGCACTTATCAATAATCTGTCAATGGTAGGCACGAAGAATCTCCAGAGGTCCTATTTATGTTTATTATGCATTTCCTGAACCTCGAGAGACCCTTCTCCCGATAGCCATCGGGATCAGGGTGACGAGCCGCTCCGATTACGTCATTGGTAGTCACGAAGGATCTCCAGAGGTCCAATTTATGTTTATTTTACATTTCCTGATCCTCGAGAGACCCCCCGAAAGAATCGGGGCAGGCTTTCCTGCGTCCAGGGTGACGGCTGCTCCGATTTGGGTCATTGGTAGGCAAGAGGGATCCGAAGAGGTCCTATTATGAGTTAAAGATTAGTGGATCATCATAAAAAAAAGAAAAAGAAAAACAAGGCCACATATCCTATTCTCAGGCTTTCATAATGGCCTATTGTTTTTCGGCTTCCGTCCATGACCCTGCCTTCCTCAACAAAACCTATGGTTTTTCTAGACCCATCCAGGATGCGGCTATCTTCTATAAACCCGATTGTTTTCCTTGAAGCATCCATCACCCTCCTGTCTTCCAGAAATCCAATGGTCTTTCTGCTGCCATCCATGATCCGATTGTTGTCAATATGACCAATGGTAGACCTCGACCCATTCATCACCCTGTCATTTTCAATATATCCGACTGTTCTCCTGGAGCCATCCATTAACCTTGGGGAATAGACAGGCATGGAAAGCATTAACAGGAGAAAAAAGATTATTGGCTTTTTCATTGATTTTAAATCAGTTAAATGATTTGGGGCAAGCCATTAATCATCCAATAAACTAAACACCATCTGCCTGAATTTCCAGCCTGTTTGGTCACCGGAGGTTTGACTTGTCTGTTTCATCAGGATACCTATAATTTTTTCCTGTGGATCTGCAAAATACTGGGTATTGAAATAGCCTCCCCAATCAAAAGTTCCTTCGCCTCCAATACCTCCTTCGGCTAGACCATTTTCTGTCACTACACCAAAAGCCAATCCATAATGCTTGGCACCGCCCCAAAGGTCCCCGACCTGATTTTTCATCATGGTCTCAATGGTGCTGCGGCTGAGGATTCTGACTCCATTGAGTTCCCCTCCGTTCAGGTACATTTGCAGGAAAGTGGAATAGTCCTTTGCCGTACTTGATAAGCCTGCACCTCCTGAGAAAAATCTCTTGGCACCGGTAACAGGATATTGAGGGTCATAGAAGGTGATAGGAAAGTTCTCCCATTTGCCATCGGCTTTGCGCTGAACTTTCACCAACCTGTCAGCCTTGGCATCAGGCAGGTAAAACCAGGTATCATTCATGCCCAATGGATCAAAAAGCTTTGTTCTCAAATATTGGTCAAAGGGAATTCCTGATACAATTTCTATCAGATAGCCCAACACATCCAATCCTTCTGAATAGGTAAATTTCTCTCCGGGGCTATGGTGGAGGGGTAGTGCTGCCAGTTTCTTGACACTTTCCTCTATGCTGATGTTTTCGGT